>NZ_BAAAIF010000002.1:0-127930 GCF_039525925.1 Streptomyces javensis
GCCTGGTCGGCGCCGTAGGCCCGGACCTCCACCAGTTCGCCTCGGAGGTGCCGCTCGGCAGGATCGGCCGCCCGGATGAGATCGCCGCCGTGGCGACATTTCTGGCCTCGGACGCTTCCAGCTTCGTCAACGGCGCCGAATGGTTCGTCGACGGAGGCCAGGCGCAGGTCTGACCGCGCCGCTCATACGGTGGGCATACCGGGCACCCTGGTTCACCGGACGGCCTTGCCCATGGGGCCTGACTGCTTGTCTGTGTCCCGTGCTGACCAGGTGGGGGGTTGGCGGCAGCACCTTGTGCCCGTCAGCCCGCCCGTGGGCGGGGTGCCAAGGAGGAGGCCCCTGGGTCACCACCGGCGTCAAGCCCCGGCCGCACCACGGCCTCACCCCCACCCAGCAGACCGTGAACCGGGCGCTGGCCCGGACCCGCGCCCCGGCCGAGCGTGGCGTCGCCCGCCTCACGTCCTGGCGGGTCTTCCACGGGGGTCGTGGGTGTGTGGGCGGGTCGACGTGGCGTCAGATCCGGGTGCGCAGCCGGATGAGGGTGCCGTCCGCGTCGGCCTGCATCTGCACCACGTCGCACAGCATGCGGACGCCCCACAGCCCGAACCCCGGCTCGGAGTCGGCGGGCGGGGCGAAGCCCCACAGTGCGTCCGGGTACCAGTGGCCGGGCCCGGAGATCTCGCAGACCAGATCGCCGTCGTGGACCCAGGTGGCCAGCCGCGCCGGGGCACCGCCGTGCCGGATCGCGGTGGTGGACACCTCGCTCACGGCCGCGACCATGTTGCGTAGCGCGTCATGGCCCATGCCGTGCCGGCTCGCCCGCTCGGCCACGAAGGTGCGCACGGCGTCCAGGTCGGTCGAGACGATCGACACGGACTCGGCCGTGCGCGGGGCGGACGGCAGGGGGCGCCGGTCGCAAGTGGCGCTGAACGGGCCGGGGTCGGTGTAGGCGTCGCTCTTCTCCGGCCCGTGGCCGTCGATGATCTCGGGGTGGGTCTGGCGCGCGTAGGCCAGGATCTCGGGGTGCAGCAGACGCCGGTCGTAGCAGCAGATGGCGCGGGCGCCGGAGTGGGCGAAGGCCGCGTTGACGATCGACTCGTAGCGCGCCCACTCCACCACCTCGAGCGGGGTGCGGCCCTGCCACACCGGTTCGGCGATCACCCGGACCCGGCGTGGCTTCTCGGCCTTCACGAAGGAGTCATAGGCGGCGATGGTCTTGACCGGGTGCTGGTACCAGCTGAGCGCCTCCTCGAACTGCACCGCCTTGGCGTCCGGCCCGAGCGCGTCCCGCAGCGCGTCGATGTTGGAGGTGGCCGCGACGACGGCCACGGCGTCGTCCGCCGCCAGACCCTCGCGGAGGAACGGGACGCAGATATCGACCACTTCCTCCTCGTCGCGGTAGAGGAATCCGCGATGCATCATCGCATCGCGGTGGTCCGCGACGGGGCTGCTCGGGCTGGTCATCGGGCCTCCCTGGGGCTCGGCCGGCGAAAACACGCGGTGCGTCATCGAATTTCCGGACGGTATAGCGCAGTCTGCCACTTCCCGGGCCCGGTGCGCAGCCCGTTCCGGCCATACATGGACGGCGTCCTGACGGTGCATTAGCATCCTCGGGCGTGACAGAGCTGAAGTACATCAACGCAAATGGACTTGATTTCGGGTATTTCGAGGCGGGCCCGGCCGACGCCCCATTGGCGCTCTGCTTGCACGGCTTCCCGGACTCCGCGCACTCCTGGCGTCATCTGCTTCCCGCGCTCGCGGACGCGGGCTACCACGCCGTGGCGCCCTTCATGAGGGGCTACGCGCCCAGCGGCATACCCGCCGACGGCGCCTACCAGGCGGGTGCGATCGCCGCGGACGCCAACGCGCTCCACGAGGCGTTCGGCGGCGACGGCGACGCCGTGCTCATCGGCCACGACTGGGGTGCCATCGCCGCGTACGGCGCCACCGGCAGCGCCCCCGGGCGCTGGCGGCGCGCGGTCACGATGTCGGTGCCCCCGCTGGGCGGGGTGCTGGCCGACTTCTTCAACTATGACTACGGCCAGTTCAAGCGCTCCTTCTACATCTTCCTGTTCCAGACCCCGCTGGCCGAGGCCGGGGCGGCGGCGCACGACATGGCCCTGATCGACGGCCTGTGGCGCGACTGGTCGCCCGGGTACGAGGACGCCGCCGAGGACATCGCGCACGTCAAGGAGAGCCTGCGGGATCCGGCCCACCTCGCCGCCGCGGTCGGCTACTACCGGGCGCTGTTCGACCCGTCGCGCCAGGTGGAGGCGTACGCGGCCGAGCAGGCGGCCGTCACCGCGACCGGGGAGGTCCCGATCCTCTATCTGCACGGCACCGACGACGGCTGCATCGGCGCCGATGTGGTCCAGGGGGCCCCGGATCACCTGCCCGCGGGCTCGCGGATGGAACTGGTCGACGGCGCCGGGCACTTCCTCCACTTGGAGCGGCCCGAGCGGATCAACCGGGAGGTCCTGGCCTGGCTGGCCGGGTGACCGGTCGGCCCTGGGTGCGCGCCACACCGTCATATGGCGTGTGACCAGGGCCTTTTCCAATACGGAAGGCGAGGCGGCCGCGGCGGTGCCCCGACTGGGACGGACCCGGTCGAGCCGCCGCGGCCGTCGCTTTACCGCCGGTATACCGCCGCTGATCCGCCCTCTTCCATGCTGGACGCATCGCTACAGCCGCCCGGTAGGGACGCGTCTGGAGAGGGCCTGTGAACGTCGACCAGCTGCATCAGCCTCATGTCGAGGACGAACCCCTCTACGCCTGGAGCACCTTTCAGCTCTGCGGCGGGGTGGAGGGGTCCGGCCCGAGTGGCACCTGCCGGGCCGAGCGCACCGCCCGTGCCTGTCTCGAAGCGGCACTCCAGGCCACCGCGGCCCACTCCGGGGCGTACTCCTGGGGCCAGCTCAGCCGGGTGTCCGCGGATGTCGACCTGCCCTTCCACCTGTGGGCACGGGATCCGGTCGCCTGGGCCGAACCGGGGCCGAGGAAGACGGTCACGTGGCGTCCGGGCGCGGCTCCGCACCCGCGGTGATCCGGAACCCTCGGGGGTGAGGCGAGGCAGTGCTAGTGGTAAGGGAATCACGATGAAGAGCAGCGGACCCGGCGTCGGGCTCAGGACGAGGGAGTGGCGACCGGCCGACCACGGACGTCTCGCGGTCAGCGAGGCGAACCCGGCCAGGGTCTACAACTATCTCGTCGGCGGCAAGGACAATTACCTCGCCGATTACGAGCAGGCTCAGCGATTTCTCGGTGTCGCACCGGAAGTCCGTGACACCGCGCTCTCCAATCGGAGATTTCTGCACCGTGCCGTCCGTCATCTCGCCGCCAATGGAATCAGCCAATTCCTGGATATCGGCGCGGGATTGCCGGCGACCCCGAATGTGCATGAAATCGCCCAGGCCGTGAATCCGCGGGCCCGGGTGGTCTACGCCGACAACGACCCCATCGTGGCGAGCCACGGCCAGGCCCGGCTCTCCGTCTCCGGCACCACGATGGTCAAGGCCGACATCCGCTCGCCCGAGGACCTCCTGGGCCATGAGGAGCTGCGGCGGCTGCTCGACCCCGCCCAGCCGGTCGCGATCCTGCTGACGCTCGTCCTCGACTACATCGAGGACCTGGCGAACCCCGTGGGGATCGTCCGGCGGCTCATGGACTGGGCCGCGCCGGGCAGCTGTCTGGTCCTCTCCCACGCCACCGGTGACTTCACCCTCGACACCGACCGGAACTGGGAGGTCATCAGCTTCGAGGACCCGGTGTCCCTGGTCGCCCGCGACCATGCCGGGATCATGGAGTTCTTCACCGGGCTCGACCTGCTCGCCCCGGGCCTGGTGCAACTGCCCTCCTGGCGTCCGGGCATCGGCGCCGAGTCCGACCCGAGCCGGGTGTGGGCCTACGGCGGGGTGGCCCGCAAGCCGTAGCCCCGGCCGCACCGTCAGCCGTAGCCCCCGGCCGCCCCTTCGCTCGGCATCCGCCCCGGACCCGCCTCAGTGCGGGACGGGGCTCAGTGCGGGCCGGGGCCGATTTGCAGGGTCATACAGGCGGGGAAGAGCCCGCTCCAGGTGTGCCCGCGCCAGCTCTCGTACGTACCCGGGCGCTTCCACACCGGCAGGGCCTGGTCCATGTGGGCCCGGCCCTCGGGGAACCTGCCCTGCTCCATATAGGTGATCCCGATCTCGTAGAGGGCGAAGCCCTCATGGTGGATGTTGCCCGTGCGGCGGGCGTACTCCAAGCTCTCCTTGAAACAGGTCAGGGCGTCCTCGGGACGGCCCAGGCCCCGGTGTGCCCGGCCGAGGTTGCCCAGGCCGATCACCTCGGCCGGCAGATCCCCGGCCTCCCGGGCGAGGGTGAGCTGCCGCTCCTGGACCGTGATGGCCTCCTCGTACAGGCCCAGTTCGCACAGCGCGTCCGCGAGGTTGCACGCGGTGCGCAACTCGCCCTCCCGGTGGTCCAGTTCGCGCCAGATCTCCAGCGCCGACTCCAGGGTGGTGCGTACCTCGTCATAGCTGTGCTGAAGCCAGTACGCGGCGGAGAGGCCGTCCAGCCCCCACGCCTCGCTCTCCGGGTCGCCGAGGCGGCGGGCGGTCTCGATGGCCAGTTCGTTGACCGTCTGGAGATCCTGGGCGTGGGCCCGGGGGAAGAGGAACCACTGGAGCGCCCGCGCCAGCCGCAGCCCCAGGCGCGCGATCGCCTCGGGCTGGGCGGGCTCGGCCGCCTGGGCGACGGCCGCCAGCAGATTGGGCAGCTCGTCCCTCAGCCAGCCCTCGGCCTCGGCCTGGCCGCTCAGCGGCACCGCGGGACCCTCGACCGGGTGCTGGGGCCAGGGGCGGAGCGGGTCGAGCAGGGTGACCGCCCGCTGGGCGGTGGCCGCGTAGCGGGACAGCGCCCGCTCCAGCGCCGCCGAGCGCTCCGCCTCGGGCTCCTCCTGCTCCGCCTGCTCCGACGCGAACAGCCGCATCAGATCGTGCATGTGGTAGCGGACGGAGTCCCGGCTCTCCAGGAGCTGGGCGTCGACCAGCCGCTCCAGCGCGTTCTCGGTGCGGTCGGCGGGCAGGTCCAGCAGCGCGGCGGCCACCGGCAGGCTCACATCGTGCCCGTGCACCACGCTCAGCAGCCGGAAGGCGCGGACCGCGTCCAGGTCGTCGGAGCGGCGGCTGAGCCGGAAGCCCTCGTAGCTCACCTGGAAGCTGACGCGGACGGCAAGATCGCCGAAGCGCAGCTCGTCCAGGCGGCCGCGGGCGTCGGTCAGCTTGGTCACGAGGGTGCGCAGCGGCCACGCGGGGCGGGCGGCCAGCCGGGCACCGGCGATCCGCAGCGCCAGCGGCAGCCAGCCGCACAGCCGGGTGATCTCCTCCGCCTCGGCGGGCTCGGCCCGCACCCGCTCCGCGCCCACGACCCGCTCCAGCAGCGCCACCGCCTGGTCCTGGGGGAGCACATCCAGATGCAGATGGGTGGCGCCCTCCAGGGTGGTCAGCATCTCGCGGCTGGTGACCAGAGCGGCACAGCCCGGACCGGCGGGGATCAGCGGCCGCACCTGGTCCACACTGGCGGCGTTGTCGAGGATCACCAGCAGTCGGCGGCCCGCCGCCAGCGAACGGAACTGCGCGGACGCCTCGTCGGTGTCGCTCGGCACATTGGAGCCGTCCACGCCGAGGGCGCGCAGAAACCGGCCGAGCACCTCACCGGGGTCCAGGGTCGACTGCCCGGCGGTCGCCCCGTACAGATCCACATAGAGCTGGCCGTCGGGGAAGCGGTCGGCGAGCTGGTGCGCGGCGTGGATGGCCAGGGTCGACTTGCCGACCCCGCCGGTGCCGTCGATGGCCGCGAGCACCACCGACCGTCCGCCCTCGCCCGCCTCCGGGTGCCCGGCCGCGTCCATCAGCGCCTGGATCACCGCGACCTCGCCGTGGCGGCCGGTGAACGCGGGGCTGGCGGGCGGCAGTTGGCGCGGGCCCCGGTGGGCCTTGCGGGCGGCGGGGTCGGGCCGGTCCGCCTCCGGGGCGGGCGCGGCCATCAGGGAGGCGTCGGCGTTCAGTATCCGCTCGTGGAGGTCGCGCAGCGGCGGGGTCGGCTCGACCCCCAGCTCCTCGCTCAGCAGCCGGTGCAGATCGCGGTAGGCGGCCAGGGCGTCGGCCTGCCGCCCGGACCGGTACAGCGCCAGCATCAGGCGGCCGCGCAGCTCCTCGCGGAACGGATGCTCGGCGGTCAGCGCCTCCAACTCTCCCAGGACGGCCGTATGGCGCCCGCACCGCAGGTCCGCGTCGATCCGGGCGTCCACGGCCTGTAGCCGGCACTCCTCGAGCCGGGTGGCCTCCGCCGTCACCGCCGGGGTCGGGGGCACATCGGCGAACGGGGTGCCGCGCCACATCGCCAGCGCCTCGCGCAGCCGCTCCGCCGCGGTCTCGGGTGCCTCCCGGTCGAGGGCCCGCCGCCCCTCCTCGACCAGCTGCTCGAAGCGGTGGGCGTCGAACTCGGCGGCCTCCACCGCCAGTCGGTAGCCCTGTGCCTTGTAGCCCTGCTTCTCGGTGATCAGCGTCTGTCCGGCCTCGTCGCCCATGGTCTGGCGGAGCCGGGAGACATAGGTTTGCAGCAGCTTGGTGGCGCTCTGGGGCGCCCGGTCCTCGCCCCAGAGCTCGTCCAGGAGCCGTTCGGTGGATACGGTCTGGTTGGCGTGGCACAGCAGCACCGCGAGCAGCGTCCGCCACTTGGCCGGCCCCAGGGAGGCCCACTCCTCGCCGGTGCGCAGCTCAAGCGCCCCCAGGACCCGGTATCGCACCCGTCCCCTTCCATCGGCTCGTCAACTGACCACTCCGCAATGGTTATACCTCCGATGTGACCACTGCCGTGCATCGTTCCATCCGCCGGGAACAAGGCCGCGCCGGGTACCGGCTCGCACGGATGGCCGAAAATCGCCGCACCAGGGGTAATGGCGGAGCGACCGAGGTCAGAACGGCCGGTCGCCCTCGATGGCGACGCGTTCGGCGACCCTGCGGTGCGGGGCGTAGTCGTTGACCGCGTAGTGCTGTGTGGCGCGGTTGTCCCAGAACGCGATGTCGCCCGGCTGCCAGTGGAAGCGCACCTGGTACTCCGGGACATGCGCCTGCCGGCACAGGAAGCTCAGCAGCCGGTCGCTCTCCTCCCGCTCCATTCCGGTGATCCGGGTGGTGAAGGAGGTGTTGACGAACAGCATCCGCCGGCCGGTCTCCGGATGGGTGCGCACCACCGGGTGCTCCACCGGCGGGAACATCTCCTGGAACGGGGCCAGCCGCTCCGGTCCGTAGAAGCGGACGAAGCCGGGGATGACGTCGTGGACCGCGGTGGCGCCGTCGACGCGCTCCTTCACCTCCGCCGGGAGGTTGTCGTACGCCGCCGCCATGTCGGCCCACATGGTGTCCCCGCCCACCGGCGGCACCTCGCGCAGCTGGAGCACGGCCCCGAGCGCGGGCCGGGTGCGGAAGGTGACGTCGGTGTGCCAGACGTTCTCGAAGGTCGGCGTGGCGCCGGACGCCTTGTCGAAGCGGACCACATCCTCGCTGGAACCGGCGGCGAGCAGTGGATTGGTCTCCAACTCGCCCCAGTTGCGGGCGAATCCGCGCTGCTGCTCCGAGGTGAGGTGCTGAGCCCGGAAGAAGAGCACCTTCCACTCCAGCAGGGCGCGGTTCAGCTCCTCGCGCAGCGCGGGCCCCAGCGGCCGGGAGAGGTCAAGGCCGCGGATCTCGGCGCCGATGACGCGACCGAGGGGCGCGATCTCGAACCGCTCGTACGGACGCTCCTCCCACCCCTCGGGCAGCCGCCGCAGAACGCGCGCGCCCTCGTACATGCCGTCCGGCGGGATGGTGGCTTCGCGAAGGGTCGTGGGTGGAGTGTCGACGACGGTCATGGCGTCTCCTCATGCGTGACGGCGGGCAGGGGCAGGCGGGGGTGGGGAGGTGCCCTCGTGCCGCGGGGATGACCACGGGAGTGTCGTCCTGAGCGTCGCGACGTCCGGATCGTCAGGGGCCGACCGGCGACGATCGCGAGAGGAATGACCGGCGTGGCTTCGGGGGCGCGGGGGCGGTGGCCGCGGGACGCGGAGAGTCCCGATTAGAGGCCCGAGCGCTCACACCCGGTCCGGTCCGGGGCGCGTAGATGTCCCGTCGCGTCGAACCGATGCCTGATCATGGGCGTAATTGTGGGATCCGCCCTGGTGAGCTGTCAACGGGGAGTGCCGTGTGTGCGCACGGAAGACGAGTGCTCACCCGGCGGCGCGCCCAGGGTCCGGGTCGGCCGCCAGGGCGGTACGGGCGCGCTCGACCAGGGCCCGGCCGGCCGGGCCGCTGGGGCCGTCCGCCCGCCAGGCGAAGGCCAGCCGCCCCCGCAGGGCCGGCCGGTCGATGCGGACCGATCGCAGCCGGTCCGACCGTGCCTCGGCGAACGCACCGGGCAGGATCGCCGCGCCCAGCCCCCGCTCGGCGAGCTGCGCCAGCACCTCAGGATCGCTGGCCTCGAAGGCGATGTGCGGGGTGAAACCGGCGGCCGCGCACGCCTCGTCGATCCGGGTGCGCAGCCCCGTGCCGCGCGGCAGGCTGATCAGCGAGCGGCCCCGCAGGGTGTCCAGCGAGATGGCCGAGTGCACGGCGAGCTCATGGTCGGGGCTGACCGCGGCCACGATCGGCTGATCGGTGATCACTTCCAGCTCGACCCCGGCCGGGGTCGTGGCGCCCACGCTGACGATCGCCGCGTCGAGCCGTCCGGTGCGCAGACCCTCCAGCAGCTCGTCCGACGTGGCCTCGGTGAGGGTGATCTCCACCGCCGGATGGGCGTCGTGGAACTCCGCCAGCAGCCCCGGCAGATCCACGGTGTGCGAGGTGACCATCCCGACCGCCACATGCCCGCGCAGCAGCCCGGTCAGCTCGTCCACCGCGAGCCGGGCGCCCTCCACCGCGGCGAGCGCGGCCCGCGCGTACGGGAGCACCGCCGCACCCGCCTCGGTCAGCCGCACCGAGCGGCCCGAGCGGTCCAGCAGCTGCTCGCCCAGCTCGCGCTCCAGCCGGCGGATCTGTGCGCTGACCCCCGGCTGGGCCACGTGCACCTTCTCCGCGGCCCGGGTGAAGTTCCGCTCCTCGGCCACCGCCACGAAGTACTCAAGCTGTCGCAGCTCCATAAGCGTTGATTCTAGCAACCAGACCAACCATCTCTTGGACTTCTGGTCGGGTCCGTCGGAGAGTGGAGGCGGAGACAAGGAGGCGACCATGACCGAGACCCGTACCCGCGCCACCACCCCCGAGGACCTGGCCCGGCTGTTCGTGGAGCGTGCCAACGCCGGGGACGCCGAGGGGCTGGCCGAGCTCTACGAGCCCGACGCGGTGCTCGCCTACCCGCCGGGTGCCACGACCGTCGGCCGCGAGGCGATCCGCGCCGTCTGCGAGCGGATGCTGGCGCACGCCCCGCGTCCCTTCCGGGTGGAGGAGGCGCTGCCCACCGTCCGCTACGGCGACCTGGCCCTCACCTCGACCCGCCCCGCCGACAACACCGGCGGCCGGGTGCAGGTGGCCCGCCGCCAGCCGGACGGCACCTGGCTGCGCATCATCGACCGCCCCGAGATCCGCTCCGAGGTCCCTTCCGGGGCCCGTCCCGAGCACCACCCCGGGATCCGTCCCGAGGTCACCTCCGAAACCGGGGCCGAATGATGGGTGTGCTCATCGCCGGGGGCGGGATCGGCGGGCTGGCCACCGCCCTGAGCCTCCACGCGGCCGGGGTCGGGACGGCGGTCGTCGAGAGCGCCCGTGAGATCCGGCCGCTCGGCGTCGGGATCAATCTGCTGCCGCACGCCGTGCGCGAGCTCATCGAACTCGGCCTCGGCGACGAGCTCGCCGCCATCGGCGTGGCCACCGCGGAGAACGTGTACTGCGACCGGTTCGGCAGGCGGATCTTCACCGAGCCCCGGGGCCTGGCCCAGGGCTACCGCTGGCCGCAGTACTCGGTCCACCGCGGGGAGCTCCAGCGGCTGCTCCTCGCGGCGGTCCGCGAGCGCCTGGGCGCGGACGCGGTCCGCACCGGGGCGCGGGTGGTGGGATTCGACGACTCGGGGCAGCGGGACGGTGTGCGCGTACGCGTCCTCGACCGGGCGACGGGGACGGTCGAGGAGACGGCCGCGCGGGCGCTGATCGGCGCCGATGGGCTGCACTCCGCGGTCCGCGCCGCGCTGCACCCGCAGGACGGCCCGCCGCTGTGGTCGGGCATCCGGATGTGGCGGGGCACGACACCGGCCGAGCCGTTTCTGACCGGGCGCTCGATGGTGATCGTGCACGACGGGGACGCCGAGCTGGTCGCGTATCCGATCGGCGGCGGCCGGGTCAACTGGGTCTGCCAGGTGCGGATGTCCGAGCCCGGACCGCTCACCGGGGACGCGGCCTGGAACCGGGCGGGGCGGCTCGCCGATGTGCTGCCGTACTTCGAGGACTGGCGGCTGGGTTGGCTGGATGTGCCCGCTCTGCTGACCGGCGGCGCCGAGATCCTCGAATACCCGATGGTCGACCGGGAGCCGCTGCCGTGGTGGGGGAGTGGCCGGGTGACCCTGCTCGGCGACGCCGCCCATCCGATGTATCCGGTGGGGGCCAACGGCGCGTCCCAGGCCGTCGTGGACGCCCGTGTCCTGGCCCGCGAGCTCGCGCGGACGGACGACGTGCCCACCGCGCTGTCCCGCTACGAGACCGAGCGCCGCGAGGCGACGGCGGCCGTCGTACGGGCGAACCGGGCCATGAACCGGGCCGGTGCCCGGACCCCCGAGGAGCTCGCCCGCGTCACCGACACCTACCGGGACACCACGGGAGGCGATGTGCGCACGCTCAACGCCCGCGCCTCCCTGGGCCGCCCGTGAGCCCTCCGAGCGGCGGGAGCGGTACGGCGCCGGAGCCGGGCGGCGGACGCATTCCACGGCGCCGACCCGGCCCGGCCGTTGGGCCGTACGCCAGCGTTGGCGCCCGTATGGCACCGCGCTTAGCGTGGACAGCAGGCAGCGGTCTTCACACGAGACGGTCCGACGCGATCGATGTGCCGGACCACTCCGGGTGCGGGAGGTCGGGAATGGACTCCGTCTCCTTCCTTTTGGTGGCCGTCATCCTCACGGCACTGGCCTTCGACTTCACCAACGGCTTCCACGACACGGCCAATTCGATGGCCACGTCCATCGCCACGGGGGCGCTGTCGCCCCGGCTCGCCGTCCTCGTCGCCGCGGTGCTCAATCTGGCCGGGGCCTTTCTCTCCACGGAAGTGGCCAAGACGATCTCCAACGGCATCGTCGACGACGCCAAGGTCTCCCCGGTGATGATTTTCGCGGGGCTGATCGGGGCGATCCTGTGGAACATGATCACCTGGCTGGCCGGGCTGCCGTCGAGCTCATCGCACGCCCTGTTCGGCGGGCTGATCGGCGCGGTGTGGGTGGGCGCCGGGGAATCCGCGGTGCGCTTCACCGCGGTCGTCGAGAAGATCGTGATTCCGGCGGTCGCCTCACCGGTGGTGGCCTGTGTGGTGGCCATGCTGGCCACCTATCTCGCGTATGTGATCACCCGCCGCGCGGCCGTCCCCGTGGCGCGGAAGGGTTTCCGCGCGGGCCAGGTGGGATCCGCGTCCCTGGTGGCCCTCGCCCACGGCACCAACGACGCGCAGAAGACGATGGGGGTCATCACCCTCACCCTCATCGCCGGTGGTGTGCTCGGCCACGGCTCCGGGCCGCCGTGGTGGGTGGTGCTCAGCGCCGGTCTGGCGATCTCACTCGGCACCTATGTCGGCGGGTGGCGGATCATCCGGACCATGGGCAAGGGGCTGACCGACATCCAGCCCCCTCAGGGCTTCGCCGCCGAGACCAGCGCCACCGCGGTGATCCTGGCCTCCTCGCACCTGGGCTTCCCGCTGTCCACCACCCAGGTGTGCACGGGCAGCATCCTGGGCGCCGGGCTCGGCCGCAGGCTGGCTCATGTGCGCTGGGGGATCGCCGGCCGGATCGCGGTGTCCTGGCTGCTGACCCTGCCCGCGGCGGCGGCCGTGGGAGGCGTGGCGGCCTGGGTGGCGGGCCGGGGCAACGCGGGGGTGGCCCTGGTGGCGTGCGTCGCCGTCGCGTTGGCGGTGGGCTTCTACGTGCTCTCGCGCCGGCGCCCGGTGAACCCGGACAACGTCAACGAGCCGCGCGTCCCCGAGGCTGCCGAGCGCACCCTGGACACGACCGCCTGACCGGGCCGCGACCCCGTCGAGGAGCTGATCCGTATGGGCACCACATGGGGCACGATCGGCGGGGTCTTCGGGGTGAGCCTCGGGGTCACCGTTCTGGTGGTGGTGATGTTCTCGCTCGGCGTCGCCGCCTGGGCCCGTGCCGGTGGCGGCACCCCGCGCCACGGCGCGCGCCGCGGCCGTCTCGACACGATCGCGGCGGCCGCGGCCGTGGTGTGTTTCGCCGCGTGTCTGGCGATCGCCGCCTATGGAATCGAACTGATCATTCCCGACTGAGCCCGCTTGAGACAATGGAACGCCATCGAGCACCGCCCCGCACCGCGGTGCTCTCGTCCACGCGGGAGACCACACACGGTGTCAGATACGACCGAAACCCCCTCCGCCGGCCCGGCCGCCGCGGACCGCCCCGCCCTGCGGGCCGACTGCGCCGACTGCTTCGGGCTGTGCTGTGTCGCCCTGCCCTTCGCGGCCTCCACGGACTTCGCGATCAGCAAGGACGCGGGGAAGCCCTGCCGCAACCTCCGGGCCGACTTCCGCTGCGGGATCCACTCCCGGCTGCGCGAGGAGGGCTTCCCGGGCTGCACGGTCTACGACTGCTTCGGCGCCGGGCAGAAGGTCTCCCAGCTCACCTTCGAGGGCCGGGACTGGCGGCGGCACCCCGGGACGGCCTCCGAGATGTTCGCCGTCTTCCCCGTCATGCGCCAGCTGCACGAGCTGCTCTGGTACCTCACCGAGGCGCTGGCCCTGCCTGCCGCCCGGCCCGTCCACGGCGCACTGCGCGAGGCGCTGCGGGAGACCGAGCGCCTCACCCTCGGCAGCGCCTCCGAGCTGAGGGAGCTCGATGTGGCGGCCCACCGCGACCGGGTCAATCAGCTGCTGCTGCGCACGAGCGAGCTGGTACGGGCCCGGATCCCGGGCAGGAAGAAGAACCGCAGGGGAGCGGATCTCATCGGCGCCGACCTGAGCGGAGCCGATCTGCGGGGTGCCAACCTGCGCGGCGCCTGTCTCATCGCGGCGAACCTCACCCGGGCCGATCTGACGGCGGCCGATCTGATCGGAGCCGACTTCCGCGACGCCGATCTGGGCGCGGCCGACCTGCGGGGAGCCGTCTTCCTCACCCAGGCCCAGCTGAACGCGGCCAAGGGCGACGCCGCCACCCGGCTGCCCCCGTCCCTCACCCGCCCCGCGCACTGGTGACCCCGCCGCACCACCCCGCGGTGTGCGACCCTGGCTGCCATGTCCGACACCGTCGACGCGCCCGTGATCCGCAGCGATGAGCCCGGATCGTTCGCCCGGAGTGTGCTGGCCGAGCGCCATCCCGCACTGATCGAGAAGGTGCGCGGCGCCTTCCCGTACGGCCCCGGGCAGCACCGCGCCCTCGACGCGCTGCGCGACAACGCCGCCGAGGGCACCATCGCCCCGCTCCCGCCCACCGCGTACGACCACGACCGGTGGGCGGTATGGGGCCGGGAGCACTTCGGCCGGTCCTGGTTCGACGTCCCGTTCCTGTGGGCGGAGAGCTACTTCTACCGTCGGCTCCTGGAGGCCGTGGGCTACTTCGCGGACGGCCCCTGGCGGGGCGTCGACCCGTTCCGCCCCTTCAAACAGGCCGAGCTGGACACCCCCGGGACCGAGGCCGAACTGGCCACGCTCGACGACATCCTGCGCGGGCCCGCCGGGGAGCAGGCGGACGCGCTGGTGCACGGCTCACTCTGGGGCAACCGCGCGGACCTGGGCTTCCGCATCTCCTCATCGGCCGCGGACGCGCCCGGCGCCGACACCCCGCCGCTGGTCGCGGACGACTCGGCGGCGCTGTGGTCGCTGCTGCCCGTCGGCTCCCCGGCCACGCTGTGCGTGGTGGCGGACAACGCCGGGCGGGAGCTGCTCCCCGACCTCGTCCTCATCGACCATGTGCTCCACCACGGGCGCGCCGAGCGGGTGGTGCTCCAGGTCAAGCCGTATCCGTACTACGTCTCCGACGCCACCACCGAGGATGTCGTCGACTGTCTGCGCCGTCTGGTGCGGGCGGAGGGCGCCGCGGCCGCGACCGGCGGACGGCTGTGGGCCGCCATGGGCGACGGGCGGCTCACGGTGCGGGCGCACGACTTCTTCCGCGCCCCGCTGCCGTACGAGGAGATGCCCGGCGATCTGCGGAGCGAGTTCGCCGGAGCCACGCTCACCGTCATGAAGGGCGATCTGAACTACCGCCGCCTCGTCGGCGACCGGCTGTGGCCCCCGACCACCTCCTTCGCCGACCGCACCGGGTACTTCCCCGGCCCGGTGGCCGCGCTGCGCACCCTGAAGTCGGACGTCATCGTCGGGCTCGACGAGCGGACCGTGACCGCGCTGGACGCGCACGAGGACCACTGGCGCACCAGCGGCGCCCATGCGCTGATCCAGGTACGGCGGTGAGGCACGCGCTCCCCTCAACCCGGAGGGCCGGGGGGAGCGCGGTGGGCCGGTGACCGTGGTCGTCGGTCCCTGTGTCAGCCGCCGATGTAGTTGATGCAGTTGCTGCCGATGTTCATCTCACCGCTCGGGCCGACGCCGCCGGTGGAGGCAGTGGTGCCGGTGGCGGTGTCGCAGTCGTTGCTCTGGAAGATGAAGCTGGACAGGTTGACGGTGGTGGGAACGTCGGAGCCGCCGTTGGCGGCCGCGGTGCCGGTGCCGAGGAGCGCAAGGGCGCCTGCGGTCGCGGCCAGCAGGGCGGCCTTCTTCGCGATCTGCATGGATTCCTCCGTGTCGGGTGACGGAACGAATAAATCTGACGGTCTGATTTAACGAAGGAAGCTCGGGAGAAGTCGGGTAAGCGCACCGGGGAGTGACCCGTTCGGCGTACCAGGCCATCGGGCCGGAACGGGCGCGCTCCCCCCGAACCGGTGGGCCGGGGGGAGCGCGGTGGGCCGGTGACCGTGGTCGTCGGCCGCTGTTCCTGCGTCAGCCGCCGATGATGTTGGCGCAGGTGCTGCCGATCTTCATATCGCCCGTCGGACCGGCGACGGCGGTGGAGAGGGTGGTGCCGGTGGCGGTGTCGCAGTCGTTGCTCTGGAAGATGAAGCTGCTGACGTCGAAGCTGGTGGGGGTGGTGGAGCTTCTGTCGGAGCCGCCGTAGCCGTTGGCGGCCGCGGTGCCGGTGCCGAGGAGCGCAAGGGCGCCTGCGGTCGCGGCCAGCAGGGCGGCCTTCTTGGCGATCTGCATGGATTCCTCCGTCATGAGACGCAGTACGAAATAACTGACAATCAGATTTAAAGAACGGAAGGCCGCAAAAGTCAGGTAAGCGCACCGGAGAGTGACCCGTCCAGCGCACGATTCGCCTCTCGGTCATCTCGGATGGCGGCATCGAAAGAGACGCGCTCTCCTCACCGCTGCGAGGGTGAGGAGAGCGCGCTGGTTCGGCGACGCTTGTCGCCGGGGTTCCCCAATTGGTTACCCGATGGTGTTGAGGCAGGTGCTGCCGATCTTGATGTCACCACTCGGGCCGACGCCGCCGGTGGAGGCGGTGGTGCCGGTGGCGGTGTCGCAGTCGTTGCTCTGGAAGATGAAGTTGGAGAGGTTGACACTGGTGGGAACGTCGGCGTTCCGGTCGGAGCCGCCGTAGCCGTTGGCGGCTGCGGTGCCGGTGCCGAGGAGCGCCAGGGTCCCGGCGGTGGCGGCCAGCAGGGCGGCCTTCTTCGCGATGTGCATGGTTTCCTCCGTGTCGGGTCGCAGAGTGAGACATCTGATGATCAGATTTAACGGAGGAATGCCGGAGAAATCGGGCAAGCGCACCGGAGATTGGCTCGTCCGGCGTACGCCATCCCCTCCGATGTCAGTTGAGGCGGATACCCACGGAGTAGGCCGTGATCGTGCTCGGGTCGGACACATGGTGGTCCTTGGCGGCCGCGCTGTAGCTCGGCGTCTGTGTGGTGGCCGGTTCGAGCTTCCAGAGCAGATTGCCGCTGCCCCGGTAGTGCACCTCCGCGCCACCACCGGTCAGCGCGAAACCGGGCTCCACGGACGCCACGGCGGCCGGGTGCGGGGACTGGCCGGAGTCGGCCCGGGTGAAGCTGTTGGACACGAAGCCCACCGGAAGGAAGCGCCGGAGGCCGATGGCGAACACCCGTAGGTTGGCGGGGTCCGACACCAGGTGGTCCTTCGACCGGGCCTTCCAGGAGGTCTCGGTCGCGGGGAAGGAGGCGGTGGCGAGATTGCCGCCGCCGTGCCAGTCCACCCGGAACCCGCCGCCGACGAGGACGTACTCGTCCGACGATGGAAGGCCCGCCTCGGCCTCCGGATGCGGGGCCACCCCGCTGTCCGCACGCGATACGTACACCGACCGCAGCAGCTGGTCCCGGCTCATCCCGGCGATCTTCAGACCGATGACATACGAGACCAGCTCATGCGCCTGCGCGTCGATGTGGTCCTTCGAGCTGACGGTCCAGCCCGACAGGTCGTCCGTGGGGTATGACGCCGTCAGCAACGCCCCATTGGGGTATTCCGCCGCGGTGGCCCCGCCGCCGATGGCGATCATGTCACCGTCGCCGACCAGGACCGTCTCGTCGATCCAGTGCTGCTGAGGGGGATTGCCCCGGTGCGAGAAGACCGAGACGGTCACCAGGCCCGAAGCGTCCTTGAAGGTGTTGAGCCGCGTCCCCACCGGGCTCAGCACCCTTCTCGGCTGCCGCGCCCCTCTTGGCCGCCGCGCCGCCGGCGTGGCGGCGGCGGTCGTGACCCCGCCACTCACCGCTCCCACGGCGGCCGCGCCCGCCACGGCCGTAGCCGCCCTCAACATGTCCCTTCGGCTGCGCATCACCCGCGTCGACCTGCCTTCCGTCGTCCATTTGCCTGACCCGGCGTCAGGGCGAGCAGAAAGCTAGCCCGTCACCGAACACAGGGATATTCCCCGAAATGACGGATTGACAGTGCATTGCGCCGTGGGCTAGCGGATCGTGGCCGGCTCCCGGCTCGGCCGCTACCTGGAAGGAACCCCTCCGGTGCGGGTGGCGCCCCGGGCCCGGAGGCCGCGCCCGGGGCGGTCGAGGAGGGTGGCAGGGCGGCAGGTTGTCCTGTTCGGTGCGGTTGAACGACACGCCACTCGGCCAATCTTCCATTCACGGCGGTCGGCGGTGGTCCCGGCCACGGTCTCGGCGGGGTTGTCGGTCCCGGATGGCAGTATCGGCCTCGTACGCCGCCCGCCCCCGGAAAGTGAGCCCTCGTAATGGTGCCGTCCCCCCGTGAACTCGCCGATCTGCCCTTCGCGGACCATCTGCGGCCGTTCGAGGGGGGCTTGGCGGAAGGGGGCGACTACGACA
Source organism: Streptomyces javensis (assembly GCF_039525925.1). Taxonomy (NCBI): domain Bacteria; kingdom Bacillati; phylum Actinomycetota; class Actinomycetes; order Kitasatosporales; family Streptomycetaceae; genus Streptomyces; species Streptomyces javensis. The sequence continues at coordinate 17,505 of NZ_BAAAIF010000002.1, forward strand.
CCGTCCACCTGGACGGCGCCGCCTTCGACGGGGTCGTGTGTGACCACGCCCGGTTCCTCGAGTCCGCGTTCTCCTCGGTGACCTTCACCGGGGGCCGTGGCCGTGGGGCCCGGTTCAATGAGGTGTGGCTGGACGGGGTGCGATGGGTGGGCGCCGACCTGGCGGACACCGACTGGCTGGACGGCGAGCTGGGCGGCTGTGTGCTGGCCGGGCTCGAGATGTTCTCCGCGCGGCTGCACCGGGTGACCTTCCACCGGTGCAAGCTGGAATCGGTGAACCTCCGCACCGCCACGCTGCGGAACGTCACCTTCGTGGACTGTTTGCTGCGCGATGTGGACCTCGGTGGCGCGGGGCTGACGGAGGTGGCGTTCCCGGGGTCGGCGCTGGAGGGTGTGCGGTTCGGCAAGGCGCGGATGGCGAAGGTCGACCTGCGGGGGGCCACCCGGCTGGAGATCGCCGACGGCTATGACGCGCTGGGCGGCGCCACCATCGGCAGCGGTCAGTTGATGGAGCTCGCGCCGATGCTCGCCGACGCCCTGGGGATCGCGGTACGGGACGGTGGGGCCGCGCGGTGAGGCGCGGTGAGCCCCCACGTCCCGCGGTGGCCGGGGTTCACTGAGGGATCAGCCAGGGCCGCTGCGGCAGCGGGCTCCCCGTCTCGATCAGCGACTTCAGATTGGACAGCACCGCGGCCCAGCCACCGGCCGCCGCGGTCCGCTCGGCCTCGTCGGCCAGGTTCTCATGGGTCACGGTCAGCCGGACGATGTCGCCGTGCGGCTGGATGTCGAAGGTGACCCGGGAGGGCTCGGCGGTGGCATCGGCGTCGGGCGCGGCCCAGGTGGTCACCAGCCGGGTGGGCGGTGAGCTCTCCACCACCGTGCCGACGACATCGGCGGCGCCGGAGCCGTCCGTCCGCCGATGCTCCCACGGGGAGCCGACCCGCCAGTCCGACACATTGCTGTGGCCCCAGTACTCGGCCGTGAGATCGGCGTCGGTCAGCGCGTGCCAGACCTTCTCCGGTGTGCTCTCGATATAGATGACGTACACGAACGCCGGCTTGTCGGCCATCGCTTCCTCGGCTCTCTCGGCTTGTTGTTTCACCCGGCTCAGCGCACGCAGCCGCGGGCGCTCGAACTTGTCGATCCACCGCTCCTGGATCTCATTGAGGGGGACGGGGTTGAGGTAGTGGAGTTTTTCGCGGCCCCGCCGCACCGTGCTGACCAGATTGGCCGCCTCGAGAACGGCCAGATGCTGGGTCGCCGACTGGCGGGTCATCTCCAGCCGCCGGCACAGCTCGCCCAGCGTCTGGCCGTTGTGCTCATGCAGCCGGTCCAGCAGATACCGCCGGGTCTGGTCGGCCAGTGCCTTGAAGACCTTGTCCATCTCTGAGCTCACACCGAACGTTATGCAGGTGATTACCTGCATGTCAATGCGGGCGGTGCGAGGGCCCCCGCTCCCGGTGTTTTCGCGCTATCGCCTGCGGACCGCGCCGCGGATGAACGCCGCCTGTCCGACGTGCTGGAGATCGTCCGCGACCACGCTGACCAGCCGGACGCCGAGGGTCACCGCCGGGGTCCACCGCTCGTCCACGATCCGGTCGAGATCGGAGTCGCGCAGGCCGCGCACGAACGCCAGGGTGTTCTCGTGGACGGCGTCGTAGTACCCGATGAGCAGCTCGGCGTCCGCCCGCACCGCCGCCACGTCCTTGCTCCGGTGGCCGTAGCCGGTGGCCTCGGGCGGGAACGGCAGACCGAACCGCTCGGCCCAGCCCTCGGACGTCCACAACTGCTCGGTGCCCGCGGCGTCGGCGATGTGGTCGTCCTGGACCCGGGTCAGATGCCACACCAGCCAGGCGATCGAATTGGCCCCGCTGTCGAGCCGTACGGCCAACTCGTCCTCCGAGAGCCCGTCCACGGCCGACCGCACCTCCTCGCGTACCCGCTCGAAGGCGTCGGCCAGCAGATCGGCGCTGTTCATTCGCGGCTCCCTCGCTCGTGGTCGGCTCCGGCCATGGTCGCACCCCGCGGCCCCGGCCGCGGGGTGCCGACTCGCCGGACGCGGTTCACACCGGCGGGACGAGGGTGAAGTAGCGGTCGAGCACCGCCTGGTCGCCGGTCACCTTGTCGAGCCGGTCCGCGGGCAGCCGCTGCCAGAGGAACAGCATCAGGTCCGACGCGGTCCCGGCCAGCTCGACATCGTGGGACGCCCCTTCGGTGTCCTCGTCCGCGGCGTCGGCGGTGAGCCGTACGTCGGCGCCGTCGAAGCGGACCGTCCACAGGTCCGGCCCGTCGGTCCGGCGGAACCGGAAGCGCTCGCCCGCCCCGGGCGGGGCCTCCCGCCACGCCCGCCGGGCCGGGGCCATCACCTCGAAGGTCTGGGCCACGGCGTCCACCGCGAGGTCGGGCTCGATCGGCCGGGCCCGCCCGCCGACCGCCCGCTCGGCGTCCCAGCGGTGCAGGGCCGCCTCGATGGTCTGCATCCGCAGCCAGAAACCCGCGGTTCGCTCCGCCGACCACGTCCACACCGCGAGCCCCGGGTCCTCGCTCCGGAACAGCGCCTCGAGCCGCGCGGCCCCCTCGGCGAACCAGTCGACGAGGCTCACCGGCACCGGGCCGTGATGCGGCCCGCCGGTGGGCGCCGGCCAGCCCTCGCGGTCCTCGGGAAGCTCGAAGAGGGTGGCGTCCGTGAGGTCCGGCTGCCGGTCGAGCCGCTCCCGGATGACGCGGGCGACCAGGCGATGCACCCCGCCCAGGTGCAGCACCAGATCCGACATCGTCCAGTCGGGGCAGGAGGGGATCAGCGGCGCGTCCGCCCCGTCGGCGGCGCCACGGGCCGCCTGCTCGAACGCCACGATCTCACGGTGGAAATGGGCCGAATAGTCCATGGGCCGCACTCTGCCAGGTGGCGAGCGCCGCTGCCATACACCGCCCGGCCACTCGGTACGGCTTCGCTGACGGCAGACCGAATCGGCCCCCGGCGAAGCCGCACGGCCCCGGCGCGCCGCCGCTGTTAGCTTCCCCCCAACCCCCGAGGCGAATCCCCGAGGCGAATCCCCGAGGCGAATCCCCAAGACGAAGGAGACGGAGCGCGGCGATGGTGACGACCAGACGCATCGAATACCCCGTGGACGGCACCACCATGGTGGGCCATCTGGCCCTGCCCGGAGGCACCGACCGGCGCCCCGCGGTGCTGATCGCCCATGAGGGCCCCGGCATCACCGACCACCAGCGCGAGCGCGCCGACCGGCTCGCCGAACTCGGCTATGTGGCCTTCGCCCTCGACTACCACGGCGGCGGACGGTTCATCGAGGACCGCGAGGAGATGTTCGCCCGGATCGACGAACTGCTCGCCGACCCTGACCGCATGCGCGCCCTCACCGGAGCCGGGCTCGCGGTGCTGACCGCCGAACCCCGGACCGACGCCTCGCGGCTCGCCGCCATCGGCTACTGCCTGGGCGGCACCATGGCCCTCGAACTCGCCCGGAGCGGCGCGGACCTCAAGGCCGTCGTCGGCTTCCACCCCGGCCTGACGAGCACCCGGCCCGAGGACGCCGCCAACATCACCGGAAAGGTCCTGGTCTGTGTGGGGTCCGAGGACCCGTTCAGCCCGGTCGAGCAGCGCCTGGCCTTCGAGGAGGAGATGCGGGCCGCCGGAGTGGACTGGCGCATGCACCTCCACGGCGGCGCCCTGCACAGCTTCACCCACCCCGGCCTCGAACCCGACCCCGTGGCCCGCCCGGGGATCGGCTATCACCGGCCCTCCGCCGAACGCGCCTGGCGCGCCATGCTCGACCTGTTCGACGAGGTCTTCCCGACCATGGTGTGAACAGCGCACGACCCCTATCGTGAAATGCCATGAGAGACCAACTGCGCTTACCCCCGGCAAAGTTGGCCGCGGGCGCCACGGTCACCGCCGTGCTGCTCGCCGGATGCGGCGGCTCCGACGAGGAGTCCGGCGCCGGGGGCGGGCCGGAGAAGAAGACCATCACGGTGGCCGGACTGCCGCTCGCCGACGTGGCCGCCCTGCACATCGCCATGGACCGCGAACTCTTCGAGAAGGAAGGGCTGAACGTCCGCGTCCAGCCGGTCCAGCAGAGCGTCCAGGCGCTGCCCGCGCTCGCCCACGGCCAGGTGGACGTCATCGGCGGCGCCAACTTCGTGACGTTCCTCCAGGCCCGCGAGAAGGGCACCCTGGCCACCCGGGTGCTGGCCGAGGGCGCGCGCAACGCCCCGCACATGATGGACGTGCTGGTGCCCGCCGACTCCACGATCAAGGAACCGCGGGACCTCGCGGGCAAGAAGGTCGCGGTCAACATCCTCAACAACATCCAGTCGCTCACCCTCAACGCCACCCTCGGCAAGGCCGGGATCGGCCGACCCGAGTACCGGCAGGTGCCGTTCCCGCAGATGGGCTCGGTGCTGGAGCGGGGCCAGGTGGACGCCGTGCACGCCGCCGAGCCCTTCGCCACCGCGCTCAAGCGCGAGCTGAAGGCCCGTACGGTGGTCGACGGCAACGCGGCACCCGTCGCCGGACTGCCGCTCAGCGGCTATGTCACCACCGACACCTTCGTCGACAAGTACCCCAAGACCGCCGCCGCCTTCCAGCGCGCCATCTCCGCCGCCCAGGCCGTGGCCGCCAAGGACCGCGGCGCCGTGGAGAAGGCGCTGCCCGGCTATACGAAGATCAAGCCGGCGGAGGCCGCCGCCATCGGGCTGCCGGACTACCCGGCCACCTCCAGCGCCGCCCAGCTGAAGCGGCTCATCTCCCTGATGCGCACGCAGAAGCTGCTCACCAAGGACCTCGACCCCGCCGCCGTCCTGTACCAGCCCACCAGGTGAGCCCCGCGACGGCCGGACGGAAGCGCACCGGGCGGGCCAGGGACGCGCTGCTCGGCGCCGTCGGCGTGCTGGTGGCCTTCGCCGCGTGCGAGGCCCTGGGCCGGTCCGGGATGGTGCGCAGCACCTTTCTGCCACCCGCCTCCGAGGTGCTGGTACGGGCCGTCGAACTCGGCGGCGACACCACCTTCCTGAACGGCGTCGGCGCCACCCTCGGCGCCTGGGCCACCGGGCTCGCCCTCGCCTGCGCCCTCGCGATCCCCCTCGGGCTGCTGCTGGGCAGTGTGCCGGCGGCCGCGCAGGCCACGCGGGTGCTGATCGAATTCCTGCGCCCGGTGCCGTCGGTGGCCCTGATCCCCCTGGTGTCGCTGCTGCTCGGCGCCGGCAGCGGGACCACGGTCGCCCTCGTCACCTACGCGTGTGTCTGGCCGGTGCTGTTCAACACCGTCTACGGGCTCGGCGAGACCGATCCGCTGGCCAAGGACACGCTGCGCGCCTTCGGCTTCGGGCGGCTCGCCGTCCTGCTGAGAGCCGGTCTGCCCTCGGCCGCCCCGTTCATCGCCGCCGGGGTGCGCATCGCGGCGGCCACCGCCCTGATCCTCGCCGTGGCCAGCGAGATCCTCGCCGGATTCGGCGAGGGGCTCGGCACCTTCATCGCCCAGGCGGGCATGGCCACCGACGGCACCCGCGATGTGCTGGCCGGAGTGGTGTGGGCGGGAGCGCTCGGCCTCGTCATCAATCTGGCGCTCACCGCGGTCGAACGGCGGCTGTTCCCCTGGGCACCCGAGCACCGCGGGAGCCGCGTATGACCGCGCCTGCCGCCCCGCCCGGCGCCGCACGGCGGCTGCCCCGGACCCTCGCGCTGCGGCTCGGCGTCCCGGTGCTGGCGGTGGTGCTGTGGCAACTCGCCGCGCGGGCCCGCGGCAGCGTGTTCTTCCCGACCCCCGCCCGGATCGTCGAGCACGGCTATCACCTGTGGTTCTCCGGCCCCGCCGAACGGGCGTTCCTCACCGACGCGGCCGTCCGCGATCTGCTGCCCAGCCTCGGCCGGGTGCTCGCCGGATTCGCCCTCGCCGCCGCCGGTGGCATCGTGCTGGGGCTCGCCCTGGGCCGCTCGCGCACCGTGTACGCGCTGTGCGATCCGGTGCTCCAGTTCGCCCGCGCCGTGCCCCCGCCCGCGCTGGTGCCCGTCTTCGTCGTGGTCTTCGACCTCGGCACGCCGATGCAGCTGGCCTCCATCGTCTTCGGCGCCATCTGGCCCGTACTGATCAACACGGCCGAGGGGGTACGCGGCATCGACCCGCTGCGGCTGGACGTCGCCGCCACCGTACGGATGCGCCCCGCCGAGCGGATCGTGCTGCTGTATCTGCCCGCCGCGCTTCCGCGCGTCTTCGCCGGGCTGCGGCTGAGCCTGTCGCTCTCGCTCATCCTGATGGTGTTCTCGGAGCTGCTGCCCGGCACCGCCGACGGCATAGGCTTCTCGCTCACCGATGCGCAGACCCGCTCCGATCTGCTCACGGTGTGGGCGGTGATGGTGCTGCTCGGCGCGCTCGGGCATCTGCTCAACAGCGCGCTGCTCGCCGTCGAGCGCCTGGCTCTCGGCAGACACCGCGCGGCGCACCGCACCTGACCACTCGGCGGCGCACCGCACCTGACCACCCGTAAGGCCGCACCTGACCACCCGCAAGCAGGACACGCCCCATCCAGCACACGCAGGACACGCCCCCCACACCCAGCAGAGGAGGTGGCCCCATGGCCGAGCCCACCGCCCACCCCCCGACCACCACGGTCCGCGAGGCGGTACTGGCACTGTGCCGCGCCACCGGGATGACGACCGTCTTCGGCAACCCCGGCTCCACCGAACTGAGGATGTTCCGCGACTGGCCCGAGGACTTCCGTTATGTGCTCGGCCTGCACGAGTCCACCGCCGTCGCCATGGCCGCGGGCCACGCCCTGGGCACCGGGCGGGCGACGCTGGTCAGCCTGCACTCCGCCGGGGGAGTGGGCCACTCCCTGGGCGCGGTGTTCAACGCCTACCGGGACCGGGTGCCGGTGGTGATCATCGCGGGGCAGCAGTCCCGTGCGCTGCTGCCGCTGCGGCCCTTCCTCGGCGCCGACGAACCGGCCCGGTTCCCGCGCCCGTATGTGAAGTTCAGCAGGCAGCCGGAGCGCGCCGCCGATGTGCCGGCCGCGCTCGCCGAGGCCCACCGCGTCGCCATGAGCCACCCCCGGGGCCCGGTCTTCCTCTCCGTACCGGAGGACGACTGGGACCGCCCCGCCGAGCCGGTCGCCCCGCGCACCGTCCACGGCGGCTACACCGCCGACCCCGCCGCGCTCACCGGCCTCGCCCGAGCGCTCGATGCCTCGGCGCGCCCCGCGCTGGTCGTCGGGCCGGGCGTGGACGACGAGCGCGCCGTGCGGGAAGTGGCCGGACTGGCCGAGCGGCTGCGGGCCGCGGTGTGGATCAGCCCGCTCTCCGGACGCTCCGGCTTCGATGAACGCCACCCGCTCTTCCAGGGCTTTCTGCCGCCCGTCGCCGACCAGTTGGCGGAGCGGCTGGCCGCCCACGATGTGGTGGTAGCGCTCGGCGCTCCGCTGTTCACCTACCACGTGCACAGCGAGGCCCCGCCGCTCGCCCGCGGCACCGAGCTGTACCACCTCGACTGCGACCCCGCGCAGGCCGCGTGGCTCCCGGTGGGCACCAGCATCGTCACCACCCTCCGCCCCGCCCTGCGCGCCCTCACCGATCTCGTCCGCCCCGCCGACCGGGCCGCGCCACCGCCACGGCCCGCGCCCGAGCCGCTGCCGGCCACTTCGGCGGGGGAGATCTCACCCGAGCTGGTGATGGACCTGCTGCGCGAGCGGCTGCCCCGGGACACCGTGCTGGTCGAGGAGACCCCCAGCCACCGCGACGCCCTCCACGCCCGCCTCCCCATCAGCGGCGAGGGCCGCTTCCTCACCACCGGCAGCGGCGCGCTGGGCTGGGGGCTGCCGCTCGCGGTCGGCCGCGCCCTCGCGGACGGCGAACGGGTGGTGTGCGTCGTCGGTGACGGCTCGGCGCTCTACTCGGTGCAGGCCCTGTGGACCGCGGCCCGGCACCGCGCCCCGGTGAGCTACGTCCTGCTCGACAACGGCGGCTACAGCGCGGTCAAGGCGCTGGGCCACCGCATCGGCATCGCACCCGTGCCGGGCACCGACATCGGCGGCATCGACTTCGCCGCGCTCGCCGGGTCCTTCGGCTGCCCGGCCGAACGGGTGGAGCACCCCGACCACCTCTCCAAGGCCCTCGACCGGGCCCTCGCCCTCGGCCGTGCCGACGGCCCGCTGCTGCTCCAGGTACGGGTCCCCGCCGACGACTCCCCGGCGTACGAGCCCTGGGCCCGGTGAGGCGCACATGCTGCGGATCGACCGGCTCAGCCATCGCTACGGCGACGGCCCCGATGTGCTCCACGACATCGAACTCACCGTCCCCGATGGACAGTTACTCACCCTCGTCGGCCCATCCGGCTGTGGCAAGTCCACCCTGCTGCGCTGTGTCGCGGGGCTCCTGCGCCCCTCCGCCGGGCGGATCACCCTGGACGGGGAGGTGGTGGACGGCGTCCCGGACCGGCTCGGAGTGGTCTTCCAGGACTACAGCCGCTCACTCTTCCCCTGGCTCACGGTGCGGGAGAACGTCGCCCTTCCGCTGCGGCGGCGCGGACTGCCCCGCGCGGAACGGCATGCGGCGGCGGTGGCCATGCTGGAGCAGGTGGGCCTGGCCGACGCCGCCCGCCGCCACCCCTGGCAGCTGTCGGGCGGCATGCAGCAGCGTGTCGCGCTCGCCCGCGCGCTGGCCGCCCGGCCCGCGCTGCTGCTGATGGACGAGCCGTTCGGCGCGCTGGACGCCCAGACCCGGGAGGACCTGGAGGACCTGCTGCTGCGGCTGCACCGGGCAGAGGGGATGACGATTCTGCTGGTCACCCATGACATCGACGAGAGCGTCTATGTGGCGGACCGGGTGGTGGTGCTGGCTCCGGGACCGGGCCGGGTGCGGGCGGACCTGCCGGTGGCGCTGCCCGCCGAACGCGACCAGATCGCCACCCGGGGACTGCCGGAGTTCATCGCGCTGCGGACGGAGGTGGGGCGCGCGGTACGCCAGGGCGCCGCCACGTCCCCACCTCCTCAGGGCTAACGCAGCGTCAGCCAGTCCACGGCGGCCACCCGGTGGCCGCCCGTGGCGACGAGATAGACATCATGGGAGCCGGTCACCGTGCGGGGGAGCCGCACCGAACGCTCCCGCCACTCGTCCGTGCCACCGGTTCCGCGCACCGGAAGCGTGGCCGCCACCGGCCCTTCGGGTGAGTCCAGGCGCAGCCGGAGGGCGCAGTCCCCGCAGCCGCCGGACGCCAGCCGCACCGTCAGCGTGTCCGCTCCCGTGCCGAACCGCACGCCCCGGAAGCCGATCGCGTCCCCCGTTCCGAGGACGGAGGTGGCCGCCTCGCCACGCTCGACGCCCCGGACCACCTCGGCGCGCTCCGCCTGAAGGGTGGCGGCAGCGTCGGGGCCGTCGGCGTAGAGCCGGATCTCGTTCACCGCCCAGGGGTTCTCGCCCGGTTGCGTCAGCTCGATCCGCAGATAGCGGGCGGTGCGCTGCTCGAAGACCGCGTCCTGGGTGAAGGAGCGGCCGCCGACCCGGGCCACCGGCGTCCCCCAGTGCTCACCGTCGCGGCTGACGGAGACGGTGAAGCCATAGGGGTGTCCGGTGGCGTCAAGCCCCGCGTCGATCGCCAGTCGGCCGAAGGTCTTCGCGGTGCCCAGATCCACGGTGAGGGACTGACCGGCGGCCTGGGGAGCGTCCGCCTTCCACTGGGTGGTCTGCACCCCGTCCACGGCGGCCGAGGCATCGGCGCCACCGGAGGCGGTCGCCTTCCAGCCGTCGTTGCGGACCCGGGTCTCACAGCCCGCCAGCCGGCAGCCGGACGACCAGATGGGCTCGCCGTACTCGTACGCGCCCTGGTCCGGCCCGTCGCCCCGGACCTCGCCGGTCACCCCGTCGACCTGCTCGCCCGCGTCGATGGCGGGGGAGTCCGCGCGCGGCCACAGCTCGCCGTTGCGCGCGTCGGTGTAGCGCGGATCGGTGGGCGGCAGCAGATTGCTCCGTACGACGGGGGCGGGGTCACCGGGGCCGGAGACCTCCATCGGGTTGAGCGCCGCGTCGTTGCTGACGTACGTCCCGGTGGCGTCGGTGGCGCCGCTCAGCCGGACGGCGGCGGTGGAAATCCCCGTGCCGTACGAGGAGTTGTGGTCGCGGTTGCCGAGGCTGACACTGCTGTGGCCGTTGAAGAAGGTGCCGCGGGTGCCGGTGTTGTATGCCACGTTGTGGTGCAGCAGGAAGTTGCCGGAGGAGTTGTCGATGTAGTAACCCACCTGGCCGTCCGCGTCATGCACGGTGTTGTGGTCGACGCTGGTGCCCTTGGCGTCCAGGTTGCAGCACACGTAGAACGGGCTGCCGTCACGTGAGGTGCGCATCGCCTCGGAGAGGTCGTTGTAGGCGATCCGGTTGTCGTGGAAGGGCACGCCGTTCAGCTGCCAGGCGGTGTCGATGCTCGCCCGGCCGGTGCGGCGGACGGTGTTGTGGGTGACGGTCTGGCCGCTGCCGTTGATCTCGATACCGGGGGTGTAGCTGCCCATCCAGCCCACGTCGTGGATGTAGTTGCCGGTGACGGTGTTGCCGCTGCCGCGCAGCAGCACACCCGTGCCCGCGGAGTAGCCGATGTCGCTGTCGCGCAGGGTGTTGCCGTGGCCGAGGATCTGGACACCGGAGTTCAGCACCCGTGAGGCGACGATATGGCCCTCGCCGGGCGGGATGGCCAGCTCGTCGTCGCGTGGCATGGGGAGCGTGGAGAACTCCGAGATGTAGCGGGCCCGGACCCCCTCGACGAGCACACCGGTGCTGTCCGTGCCGGTGCGCAGCGAGGTGCCCCACAGTTCGAGGCCGCGCACGGTGACATGGGAGCTGCGCGAGAGGTCCACGCCCCAGCCCTCGTACTTCGCGGTCACGGTGTGGCCCGTGACACCGCCCTTGGGCGGGACCAGATAGAGACGGTGCGCGTCCTTGTCGTAGTACCACTCACCGGGCTGGTCCAGGGTGGCCTTGGCGCCGACCAGGTAGTAGTTGCGGTAGTTCTGGTCGCCCATGCACAGCGGGGTGCAGCGGTAGTTGCCGCCCTTGAAGTCGAGGGCGCCGTCCGAGGTGGCGGTCACCGTGCCGGTCTGCTGGCTCCATGGGTTGGAACCGGCCCACAGATGGACGGTGGCGCCGGTGAAGTCGCCGTCCGGCAGATCCGGGTCGTCGATGTGCTGATCGGTGGAGGAGCGCTCGGCCACCGCCCAGGACGGATTGAGCGGATCGGGGCCCGAGTTGGGCCAGCGGCCCTCCATGGCACGCTCGCCGTCCAGGAACAGCGCGTTCTCGCTGCGGTCGAGCGGGAGGTCCACATCGGCGGCCACCAGACCGCCGCCCGCGTCCTTCCACCCGGTCACCGCCCGCGTCCCGTCGACGGTGACCGGCCCGTCCCCGTACGCGGCCAGGGTGACCGGGGCGTCGGCGCGGCCCGAGGGCGGGGCGACCCGCTCGCGGTAGTTCCCCCGGTGGATCAGACAGGTGTCCCCGGGCCCGACCTGCTCGGTGCAGCGGGCGATGGTGCGGAACGGATGGCGCGAGCTGCCGCTGTCGTGGTCGGAGCCCCAGGTGGCGACGTGATACGTACGCCCCTGCTGCCCCTGCCCGCCCTGCGCCGTCGCGGTGCCCGGCAATGCCGCGGTGAAGACGGCCGTCGCCGCGGCGAGGGCCAGGGATATGCGCCTGAGCGTGGATCTCATCTACCGCCTCCAGTGTTCAGGGTCGACCGAAACCTAGGAGAAACATCGGATGAGGTCAACGGATGGAGGCGAATTCAGGGGCAGAATTGCAAAGATTCCCTGAGACAGATCCGATGTCTCTTTCTGTCCGTGATGCCATCGTGGCCTCGGCGAACGGGTGGTCCGAACCCAGTGAACCCTGTGAGGTGGAGTACATGCGCCAGGTAGTGACCTTCGACGCCTATGGCACCCTCGTCGACTTCGAACTCGTCCCGGCGACCCTCAAGACGCTCCAGGACCGGCTCGATCTGGACGGGTTGGACGTCGACAAGTTCCTCGACAACTTCCGGGTGATGCGCTTCCAGGCCGTTCTGGAGGCATACCGCGGTGCCGGACGCGCTGCGGGCCCTGAAGTCCCGCTACGAGATCGCCATCATCTCCAACACCAACGACGATCTGATCGCCCGGAACATCGAGCGCATCGGCGTGGACTTCGACCATGTGATCACGGCCCAGCAGGCGGGTGCGTACAAGCCGTCCCGGGAGGCTTTCACCTACGCGCACAAAACCATCGGCGTCGACCCGTCCCAGGTCATCCACGCCGCCCAGGGCTGGGAGTACGACCTGATCCCCACCCGCGACCTGGGTCTTGCCCGCCGGGTGTGGATCAACCGGTTCGGCCGCCGGGGCAGCACCGCCTATCAGCCCTACGACGAGCTGCCCGACCTGTCAGGCCTGCCCGCCCTGCTCGGCGTGTGAGCAATCCACCGCGTGGTCAGCCGTCCTCGGGGAGGTACGGGCCGGCGAGCGTGACGCCGGCCCGGTCCAGGGCGTGGGCCAGCTCATCGCCCGGCGGCTGCTCGCTGACCAGTACGTCGATGCGGCTGAGCGGGCAGATCAGGGCCAGTGCCCGGCGCTCGAACTTGGCCGAGTCCGCCAGCACCACGACCCGGGACGCGGAGTCCATCATCTCCTGGATCATCTGGGCCTCCGGGATGTTGGACACCGAGAGGCCCGAGGCGCTCACCCCGCCCACCGCGATGAGGGCGGTGTCCGCGCTCACCCCGGCGGTGTCGGGGAAGCGGATCGGGCCGATGGTGACCAGCGCGGTGGCCCGGCAGCCGCCGCCGAGGACGAACAGATCGCGCAGGGCCTGAACCGGGACCATCCCCGGCACCCGCAGATTGTTGGTGACGATCGTCAGCCCCCGGTGGCCGCCGAGCGCGGCCACCGCCGAGAGCACCGTGGTGCCGCCGTTGACCAGCAGCGTCTCGTTGTCCCGCACCAGGCGCGCGGCGGCGGCTCCGATGCTCTCCTTGGCCTCCCGGCGCTCGTTCATCCGGTCGGCCACCGGGCTGTCGGCCGTGGCCAGTTCACCCCCGGGTACGGCCCCGCCGTGGGTGCGCGCCACCAGGCCGCGCGCCGCCAGATGGTCCAGATCCCGTCGCACGGTGTCGACCGAGACGGCGAACTCCTTCGCCAGCTCCGCGATGGTGGCCTGGCCGCGCTGCTGGATGAAGGCGGTGAGGTCGGCGCGGCGGCGCGCGGGCAGGTTCGCCGCCCGGGTGCCCTCTGCTGACGTCATCGTGTGGTCCCCCTTCTCGACGCTGCGTAACACCGCAGATTCTTGCACCTTACCGCAAGAAGCCGCAGCACGACCCTTGACCGGGGGAGGGTGCCGCCGTGACTTGCAGCAAAGAGCCGCATAAACCAGCGCAGCTTTGTACGCCTTTCTGCGCGTCAATGGAGTCGCCGTGGAGCCGCACCACCCACCCATACGCCCCGAGCCGCCCTGGACCCGCCGCCGGGTCGTCACCGCCGCCGCCACCGCCCTCGGCGGTCTCGCCGCCACCCCCGCGCTCACCGCCTGCGGGGGTGATGAGCCCGGCCGGAGCGTCGCCAAAGGCGGTGGCAGCAGAAGAGAACTCACCTTCGCCTGTGCGGCGTTCACCGGTGGCGCGGCCGGTATGCAGTCGTTCGCCGACCGCTACAACGCCACCCAGACCCGCTATCGGGTCACCGTGCGCAATCTGCCGCCACCCAGCTCCAGCACCGAATGCCACCAGCAGCTCACCCAGCTGCTGGCGCGCGAGGACGGCACGGTCGACGTCTTCGCCCAGGACGTGGTGTGGATCGCCGAACTGGCCGAGGCGGGCTGGGTGCACCCGCTGGACAGCGATGTCTCCGCGGCGCTGCGGCGCTCCTTCTTCCCCGGCCTGGTCGAGGCGTGCACCTATCGGGACCGTCTCGTCGCCCTGCCCTGGTACGTGGACGCGGGCGGCCTCTACTACCGCACCGACCTGATGCGCGCGCTCGGCCGCAGGCCGCCGACCGACTGGTACGAACTGGCCGACCTCGCGGCCGAGATGGAGCACCGCCGGGTGCCCATGGGCTATCTGTGGCAGGCCAAGCAGGCCGAGATCCTCCTGTGCGACCTGGTGGAGTTCATCGCCTCCAACCGCGGCCACATCATCGACCCCTCGGGCGCGGTGCGCGTGGACAGCCCCGCATGCGTCGAGGCCGTCCAGTTCATGCGCGACCTGGTGTACCGCTACAAGGTCAGCCCGTCCGAGGTGTTCTCGTGGGACGAGGAGCCCAGCCGCCGCCCCTTCACCGCGGGCCGGGTCGGGATGATGCGGCACTGGAGCTATGTCTACGGCGTCTCCCAGAACCCGGACCAGTCCAAGGTCGTCGGCAAGGTCGACGTCGCCCCGCTGCCCAGCTTCCCCGGCGGCACGTCCTCCTCCTGCCTCGGCGGCTATCAGCTCGGCGTCGCGGCGGGATCCCGCAACAAGGAAGGTGCCATGGACTTCCTGCACTGGCTCGCCGGCACCGAGGCACAGCTCGCCTTCGCGCTCGACTTCGGCAACGCCCCCTCCCGCGCCTCGGTCTACGGCGAGAAGAAGCTGGCCGAGGGCCAGCCCGCGATGGTCAAGCTGAAGGAGGCGTTCGGCAACGGCGTGCCCCGCCCCGTCACCCCGCACTACTCCCGGGTCGGCCTCGCCCTCCAGTCCGCGGTCTCCCGCGCGCTGGTCCACGGCGATGTGCGCGCCACCCTCCGCTCCGCCCGGCGCGATCTGGAGGCGATCGTCTGATGGGCCACCTCGCCTTCTTCCACAGAACGCCCGGACACCCCCCGCTGCGCGGCAAGCACCGCGCACCCTCGCTGGAGCAGCCGCGGCTCACGCCCGGTGAGGGCGCCCCGCGCCGCCGCGGCGCCCTGCGCCGCCGCGCACCCGGGCGCGAGTCCTCGTCCGCGGGCCCGCGCCTGGTGGGCATCGTCCTGCTGGCCCCCGCGCTCGCCGCCGTCCTCGCCGTCTCCCTCTACCCGGTGCTGCGCACCCTGTGGCTGTCCCTGCACGACGCGGGGTTCGCCACCGGATCGCGCTTCACCGGCACCGCCAATCCGTCCCGGCTGCTCGGCGACGACCTGTTCTGGAACGCCTGGTGGCGCACGGTGGCCTTCGCCTTCGGCACCACGCTCGTGGAGACCGCGCTCGGCATCGGCTTCGCCCTCGTGCTGCACCAGTCCTTCCGCGGCCGAGGCTGGGCCCGTGCCGCCGTGCTCATCCCGTGGGCCATCCCCACCGTCGTCACCTCGCGCATGTTCGGCTGGATCTTCGACGGGCAGTCCGGCGTCGCCAACTACCTGCTGACCCGCCTCCATCTGACCGACGGCTACATCAACTTCCTCGGCGACCCGCACACCGCGCTGCCCACCATCGGGCTCGCCGACGTCTGGAAGACCACCCCGTTCATGGCGCTGCTGGTGCTCGCCGCGCTCCAGACCGTGCCGAGGGAGCTGGGCGAGTCCGCGAAGATCGACGGCGCCTCGCCCTGGTGCACCTTCCGCTGTGTCACCCTGCCGGTGATCGCGCCCGCCCTGCTGATCGCCGCGCTCATCCGCGTCCTCGACGCCTTCCGGGTCTTCGACCTGCCGTACGTCCTCACCGGCGGCGGACCCGCGGACTCCACCGAGACCCTGTCCACCTTCGGCTACAAGACCCTCTTCTCCGGGCTCGAACTGGGCTACGGCTCGATGATCGCCACCGCCGCGTTCATCACCGAGGTGCTCATCGCCGCGGGCTTCGCCTACTACCTGAGCCGGCGCTACCGCGCCCTGGAGGGCTGAGCCATGACCGCCATCCCCGCGCCCGTCCCCGCCGCGCCCGCCGCCATCCGGGCCCGCCGCCGGGCCCTGACCCGCCGGGTGCTGTTCCGGGCCGCCGTCGGCGCCGTGGTGCTCTGGTCCGTCGCACCGTTCATGTGGCAGCTCAGCACCTCGTTCCAGCGGGACCGCGATCTGTCCTCGGTGACCCCGCACTGGCTGCCCATCCCGGGCACGCTGGAGCACTACCGGGCCGTCTTCACCGACTACGAGTTCAGCAAGTACCTGGTCAACAGCGTCATCGTCACGGTCACCGCGACCGCCATCGGGCTGGTGCTGGCGGCGCTCGCCACCTATGCGCTGGCCCGGCTGCCGGTGCCCGGCAAGGGCGTGGTGCTCGCCGTGGTCCTCGGCCTGTCGATGTTCCCGCAGATCTCGATCGTCGTCCCGCTCTATCTGGTGCTGAACGCCCTCGGGCTGCTCGACACCTATACGGGGCTGTCCAGTTCGTACGTCGGGCTCGCCCTACCGCTGATGATCTTCGTGCTGTACGCCCACTTCCGGTCCCTGCCCACCCAGCTGGACGAGGCCGCGGCCATCGACGGGGCGGGGCTGCTGCGCACCCTGCGCAGTGTGATCCTGCCGCTCGCGCTGCCCGGGATCGCGGCCGCCGGAATGCTCGGCTTCATCACCAACTGGAACGAGTTCATGCTCGCGCTGGCCTTCACCTCCTCGCCCGAGCACCAGACCGTGCCGGTCGGCATCGCGGGCTTCCAGTCCCAGTACTTCGTCCCCTGGGGCGACATGGCCGCCGCGTCCGTCGTGGTCACGCTGCCGCTGGTGCTGATCGTGATGCTCTTCCAGCGCCGCATCGTCGCGGGCATCACCTCCGGGGCGGTGAAAGAGTGACCCGGCGGGCCGGCGCGCGGCCGCTGCGGGCGGTCAGCGGGGACGAGATCTGGGCGGACCGGTACCGCGCCCTCGCCGCGCGGGTCCGCGCCCGGGCCCGTACGGCCGCTCCGGTCCTCGCCGGATTCAGCGCCTGCGTCGACCACGTCCACCGGATGGACGCCGCCCGGATCGCCGCACTCGTCGACCGGACGGGCGCGAGCGGACCGGCGGGCCGGGTGGCCGCCGAGGTCCACCGGCGGATCCGCCAGGGCCACGGCGGTGAGATCGTCGAGCTGTGGCCGGGTGGCACCGACTGGGTGCGCGCACTGCTCGGCGCCCCCGACCAGGTGCAACTCGGCGGCAGCGGGCCCCAGGCGTCCTGGGCGCTGGCCGTACTCGGCGCGCCCAGCGTCGTTCCACTGGCCGACCGCGGCGCCGAGCAACTGGCGGTGCTCCACCCCGAGGTGCGCCTGTGCACCGCCACTGGCACGGTCGCGGCCGGTCGGTTGGCCGCCGCGCACGGGGGCGGGGCCGCGGACGGTGCGTACGGTCGGGGCGGACCGGGCGATCCGGGCGGCCCCGGTGGTTATGGCGGTCCCGGTGGTCCGGGCGGTCCCGGCATCCACGGCGGCCTCGGCCGCCCCCGCGTGGCCAAACAGCCGCACAGCGTCCTGGAGTTCGCCGCGGGCACCCCCGTGCCGGGACTGCCGGACGGGCTGCCCCGCTCCTCCCGGATCATCCTGCGGTTCGTGGACGACGGGATCGAGCGCGACGAGTGGTTCGCCGCCCGCTCCGGTGAACTGGCCCGCACCGCCGCAGCGGGCCTGCTGTCCGGTATGAACGGGCTGCCCGAGGGCGGCACCGGGTCCGCCGACCGGGCCTGGCTCACCCAGGTCGTCCGCACCTGGCGGGACGCCGGACTGCCGCTGCTCCACCTCGAACTCGCCGAGTTCGCCACCGTCAGCGCCCTGCGCTCGGGGTGCGACGAGTACGCCCCGCTGGCCGACTCCGTCGGTATGAGCCTGTCCGAACTCGCCGCGCTCGCCGGGCCCTCGGCCCGCGCCTCGCCCGTCACCGCCGCGGCCCGGTTCGCCACCGCGTACCACCTGGAGCGGGTCTGTGTGCACGCCGACGGCTGGGTGCTCGCCGTGCACCGCGGCGATCCCACCGAGCAGCGGACCGCGCTGATGACCGGCAGTCTGCTGGCCGCCGCGCGGGCCGCCCACGGCGAGCCCACCGCCGAGCTCGAACCGCCGGCCGCGGCCGGCTACACCGCGGACCGACCGGCCGACGGCCCACTGGGCGACGGGCTGCGGGCGGACTGCGTACCCGCGCCCCACCTCTGCCGGCCCGCGGCCACCATCGGCCTCGGCGACACCTTCGTGGGCGGGCTGCTGCTCGCACGCTCGCTCCCGCCGGACGGCCCGCCGCACCGGCCACCGCCCCCCACCACGACCGACCCTCCCGACCTCCGACCCCACTGACCCCCGAAAGCCGCCGGCACCCGCCCGGCGATCCCCTGACGCCCTTGATGAAAGGACCCTCATGAGCACCTCCGACCTGACCACCGATCCGGGCAAGTTGCGCGGCCTGACCCGGGTGACCAGTGAGGACGGCTTCTTCCTGATCTGCGCCCTGGACCATCTCTCGGACTTCGCCGAGCTGCTGGCCCCGGACCCGGGGACGGTGAGCTTCGCGGATGTGGTCCGCGCCAAGGACGCCGTGATCCGGGCCGTCGCGCCCAGCGTGACCGCCGTACTCCTCGACGCCCACTACGGCGTCGGCCATCTGACGGCGAGCGGCGCCCTGCCCCGCGACGTCGGCCTGATGGCCAGCATCGAGGACGAGGACTACGGCATTCCCGAGGGGCCGCGCCGCACCCGGCACCGCGAGGGTTGGTCCACCCGGCAGATCAAGCTGGCCGGTACCGATGTCGCCAAGCTGCTGTGGTGGTACCGCCCGGACGGCGACCCGGCCACCGCCGAACACCAGCGTCAGGTGGTGCGCGACCTGGTCGCCGAATGCGCCGAGCTGAGCCTGCCCCTGGTCGTCGAGCCCATCTGGTATCCGCTGCCCGGGGAGGACCCCGGCTCGGCGGAGTGGAGGGAGCGTCGGGTCGAGGGCATCATCCGCTCCGCCGTGGACGCCGACCGGCTGGGCGTCGACATGCTCAAGGTGGAGTTCCCCGGCTACGTGGACACCGAGCAGGGACGTGAGCGCGCCGCGGCCGCCTGCAAGGAGCTGGACTCCTCGGTGCGGGTCCCCTGGGTGATCCTCTCCGCGGGGGTGGGCTACGAGGACTTCCGCACCCAGGTGCGGATCTCGGCGCAGGCCGGGGCGTGCGGCTATCTGGCGGGCCGGTCGATCTGGCGGGACGCGGTGTCCACCCACGACCCCGAGGCGCGTGCCAGGGGCATCGAGCAGGCCAGGGGCCGTTTGGACGAACTGAACGCGGTGATCCGTGAGCACGGCAGGCCGTTCCTGCCCGGACGCTCCCTCGACCAGGCGCTGGACCGTCTGCCCGAGGGATGGTTCCACGACTGGCACCCGGCCGTCTGACGCCCGTCGTGGCCCCGCGGCGGGGCGGTGGGCGGCCCTGACCCGCCCACCGCCCCTCGCCGGCCGTTCACCCCATCCCGCCCGTTCACCCGCCCCCGCCCGCACCCATCCCGCCCGTTCACCCGCCCCCGCCCGATCTGGGAGGCCCCCGGATGCCCGCCGAGCCCATCCCCCTGCCACCCAATTTGCCGCGCTCGTTCTACCGCGACTCCGGAGCCATCGCCCGCTTCCGGCGCACCGCCCCGGACGGTGACGGCTACCGCCCCGAGGACTGGGTCGCCTCCACCACCCCGCGGTTCGCCCAGGCCCCCGCCGGGCTGACCACGCTGCCGGACGGCACCCGGCTGGCCGATGCCGTGGCCGCCGACCCCGGCGCCTGGCTGGGCCCCGAGCACACCGCGGCCTACGGGGCGGACACCGCGCTGCTGGTCAAGCTGCTGGACGCCGGGCAGCGGCTGCCGCTGCACAGCCACCCCGACCGCGGCTTCGCCCGGGCCCATCTGGGCAGTGCCCACGGCAAGACCGAGGCGTGGTTCGTGGTGGACGCGGCCCCGGGCGCCGAGATCCGCATGGGTTTCACCCGCGATGTCACCGCCGATGAGCTGGCGGACTGGGTGGGGCGCGGCGATACGGAGGCGCTGCACGGCGCCGTGCACCGGGTGCCGGTGGCCGCGGGGGACGCGCTGCTGTGCCCCGCCGGGACGCCCCATGCCATCGGAGCGGGCGTGCTGCTGGTGGAGCTCCAGGAGCCCACCGACTTCTCCGTCCTGCTGGAGTGGGAGGGCTATGCGATCGACGGCGCCGCCGAGGGCCATCTGGGACTGGGCTTCGACCGCGCGCTGGCCGCCGTGGACCGCGAGGGTGTGGACGGCGCCGCGCTCGCCCGGCTGCGCGGACCCGGAGCGGGCGCGGCCTCCGGCGGCAGTGTGCTGCCACCGGAGGCCGGGAGCTCCTTCCGGGCCGAGCTGTACCGGGGCGAGCCGACGGCCGCGCTGGACCCGGGCTTCTCGGTGCTGGTGGTCCTCGACGGCACCGGGACGCTCGGCCATGAGCGGGGACGTCCGCTGGCGGTGAGCGCGGGGCAGACCGTACTGATTCCGTACGCCGCGGGCCACACCGAGCTGTCCGGGCCGGTGAGCGCCCTGCGCTGCCGTCCGCCCGCGCCCGGCACGGCCGGCTGATCGCCGTTGTCCCGAGGGCCCGGCCGCCGGGCCCTTCAATCAGTTGCTTTATTTAATTCACGCGTTTTAGAGTGGCCGCGACAGCTCACAGGAACCACGGAGACTGGAGGCCACGGTGACCGACGCACGCACCGTCCGCTCCGCCGGGACCCGCGAGGCCATCATGGCCGCGGCGGAGCGGCTCTACGCCGAGCACGGCCTGGTCGCGGTGTCGAACCGCCAGATCAGCGAGGCGGCCGGGCAGGGCAATGTCGCCGCGGTCGGCTATCACTTCGGCACCAGGGCGGATCTGGTGCGCGCCATCATGGGCAAGCACTCCGGGGCGATCGAAGAGATCCGGCAGCGGATGGTGGAGGAGACCCGCGGCAGCGAGGAGGTCCGGGCCTGGGTCGCCTGCCTGGTGCGCCCCGCCACCGAGCACCTGGCCACCCTGGGCGTCCCCTCCTGGTACGCCCGGTTCGCCGTCCAGGTGATGACCGACCCCGTGCTGCGGGCGATCGTCACCGACGAGGCCCTCACCCGGGAGCCGCTGCGGGAGACCCTCCACGGCCTGGGCGGCTGCCTGGACGCCCTGCCCGCCGAGGTGCGGGCCGAACGGGGCGACATGGCCCGCCAGTTGATCACCCACACCTGTGCCGAACGGGAGCGCGCCCTCGCCGAGGGGACCAGTACGCGCCAGCCGTCCTGGGACGACACGGCCGGCGCGCTCACCGACGCCATCACCGGTCTGCTCCTCGCCCCCGTCACCCGCCGTTCCCCAGCCAAGGAGGCCCGGACATGAAGATCACCGTCGACGAGGAGAAGTGCTGCGGCGCGGGCCAGTGTGTGCTCATCGCGCCAGAGGTGTTCGACCAGCGCGAGGAGGACGGCATCGTCGTGCTGCTCGACGCCGAGCCGGCCGACGGCCACCACCCGGCCGTCCGGGAGGCCGCGAGCGTCTGCCCGGCCGCCGCGATCCAGCTGAGCGAGTCCACATGACCACGCCGTCGAGCGTGGTGGCGGCCGGTGTCCGGAGGCGCCGGCGGGCTCGGCCGCGAACCCCGGAAGTCCTGGACGCGCTTTCCCGACCGACCCTCGGAGGAAGACCATGACCACCTCGCCCGTGGCCGACGACGCGTCGGCCGAGATCCCCGCCTTCCCCCAGCCGCGCGCCGCGGTCTGCCCCTTCGATCCGTCCCCTGAGCTGCGCGGGCTGGCGAGCTGGGGTCCGCTGACCCGGGTCAGGTCCTGGAACGACAGCACCCCCTGGGTGGTGACCGGCCACGCCGAGCAGCGGACCCTGCTCTCCGACCCCCGGCTCAGCGCCGACTTCTCCCACCCCGGCTTCCCGAGCCCCGTCCCGCACACGGGCGGCGAACGGCAATCCACCGACCTGAGCTTCGTCGGCATGGACGATCCGGAACACGCCCGGCTGCGCCGCATGGTCAGCGGCGCCTTCACCATCAAGCGGGTGGAGGCGATGCGCCCGGTCGTGCAGGAGATGGTGGACGACTTCATCGGCCGCCTGCTGGCCGGGCCCAAACCGGCCGACCTCGTCCAGGCGCTCGCGCTGCCGCTTCCGTCGCTGGTCATCTCCGAGCTGCTGGGCGTCCCGTACGAGGACCACGAGTTCTTCCAGACCAACAGCAAGGTCCTCGTGTCCGCCGTGGCCACGCCCGAGGAGCGGACCGCCGCGCACTCCAACCTGTACGGGTACCTGGACCAGTTGGTGGGGGAGAAGCTCGCCCGGCCCGGTGACGATCTGCTCTCCGGGCTCGGCCGGCAGATCACCGCGGGCGAGCTGACCCGCCGTGAGGCCGCGGCGATGGGTGTGCTGCTGCTCCTCGGCGGCCATGAGACCACGGCCAACATGATCACCATGGGGACGCTGCTGCTGCTCCAGCACCCCGAACAGCTCGCCCGCGTCCGCGAGGCCGACGACCCCAAGGTGATCGTCTCGGCGGTGGAGGAACTCCTGCGCTACCTCAGCGTCGTCCACCTCGGACGCCGCCGGACGGCGCTGGAGGACATCGAGATCGCCGGCCGGACCATCCGGGCCGGTGAGGGGGTGATCCTCCTCGGTGAACTGGCCAACCGGGACCCGTCCGTCTTCCCGGACCCGGACCGGCTGGACATCGGCCGGGACGCCCGCCACCACCAGGCGTTCGGAGTTGGCACCCATCACTGCCTCGGCCAGCCGCTGGCCCGGATGGAGCTCCAGGTGGTCTACCCCACGCTGTTCCGCCGCGTCCCCACCCTGCGGATGGCGGTGGACCTGGCGGACATCCCGTTCAAGTACGACGCGGTGATCTACGGAGTGTACGAACTCCCCGTCACCTGGTAGCCGTTCCGGCCTCGGGCCGGCGCAGCGGCGGAACGGCCGGGACCTCCGGCGCGGCAGCGATGTCCTCGGGCGTCAGCATGAACTCCTCGGGGTAGGCGTCGCGCCGGGTGCGCCGTGCGGGCTCGCTGGTGCGCCACATGTACAGGCACCGTGCGCACTGGAGCACCTCCCAGACGCCGGGGACGGGGGAGCCGGTGATGTGCTCGATCGTCTCGTGGGCACAGCGCGGGCACGGGGAGGCCGGGCGCGGGGGAGTGGTGTCGTCGGACATCCGAAGTCCTTCCGTGAGGGGGTGGGATGGGGTGTGACGGGGTGTCGGGGGTGTGGTCAGCGGGCGGCGGCGAGCCGCCGCAGCCGGGCCAGCCACTCGTCCGTCTCGGGCAGATCGCGCACCTGGGTGCCGTAGTTGCCGCGGTTGTCGGGGGCGACGGGGGTGGTGGCGTCGATGATGAGCTTGTCGGTGATACCGGGCGTGATGGCCTGCGGGGCCAGCTCCAGCACCGACAGATTGGGGATCCGCACCAGATCGCCCGCCGGGTTCATCTTCGTGGAGAGCGCCCACATCACCTGGGGGAGGTCGAACGGGTCGACGTCCTCGTCCACCACGATCACGGTGGCGGCGTAGCCGAGGCCGTGCGGAGTGGTCAGCACCCGCATGCCGACGGCCTTGGCGAAGCCGCCGTAGCGCTTCCTGGTGGACACGATGACCACCAGCCCGTGGGTGTACATCGCGTTGACCGCCCGGACCTCGGGGAAGTCGCGGCGCAGCTGCTTGTACAGCGGCACACAGGTGTTGGCGGCGATCAGATAGTCCACCTCGGTCCACGGCATGCCGAGGTAGAGGTGCTCGAAGATCGGGGCGGTGCGGTAGGAGATCCGGTCGATGCGGATCACGGGCATGTTCCGGCCGCCGGAGTAGTGGCCGGTGAACTCGCCGAACGGCCCCTCGATCTCCCGCTTGCGGCCTTCGATGACGCCCTCGATGACCACCTCGCTGCCCCACGGCACGGGCAGCCCGGTGAGCGGGGCCCTGGAGACCGGGGCGGGGGCGCCACGCAGCGCGCCGGCCAGCTCGTACTCGTTCTGCTCGTACTCCATCGGGGTGGACGCCACGATGGAGATCACCGGCTCGTTGCCGAGCGCGATGGCCACGGGCAGGTCCTCGCCCCGCTCCTCGGCGGTGTGCAGATGCTGGGCGATGTCGTGCATCGGCACCGGCTGGATGGCGAGCGTGCGCCTGCCCTTGACCTCGATGCGGTAGATGCCGACGTTCTGCTTGCCGCTGTGCTCGGGGTCGGCGGGGTCCTTGGAGATCACGGCCGCCTTGTCGATGTAGAAGCCGCCGTCGCCATCGTTGAGCCGGATCAGCGGCAGCACCCGGAAGATGTCGGCGTCCTCGCCCTCCAGGGTGTTCTCGGCCCACACCGGGTTCTCGCGCCACTCGGGGGCCACCGGGAAGGTGTCCCAGCGGCGGATGAACTCCTCCACCTGCTCCTTGGTGCCGGTCTCCTTGGGCAGGCCGAGCGCGAGCGCGTGATTGGCCCAGGAGCCGTGCACATTGAGCGCGATCCGCGCGTCGGTGAAGCCCTTGACGCGGTCGAAGTAGAGCGCGGGGGCGTGGCCGCCCAGCCGCGGGGCGGCGTTCGCGGCGGCGGCGATGTCCGGCTCCGGCATCACCTCGTCGTCGATGTGTAGCAGCTGACCCTCCTTCCGGAGGGTGTCGAGGAAGGTGCGGAAGTCGTCGTAGGCCATGGGAACTCCAAGTGGGCGGGTGGCGGGGGGAATCAGGCCGCGGTGTGCTTCGGGCCGCGCGCGGCGCGCATGCCCGCCCACCGCTTGGCGGCGGGCGCGGGCAGGTCGAACTGGTCCAGGAGGCGGGCCGTGAGGTGGTCGACGATGTCGTCCACCGACCGGGGGTGGTTGTAGAAGGCGGGCATGGGCGGGACCATCCGCACGCCCATCCGGGAGAGCGCCAGCATGTTCTCCAGGTGGATCTCGCTGAGCGGGGTCTCCCTCGGTACGAGGACGAGCCGGCGCCGCTCCTTGAGGACCACGTCCGCGGCGCGGCCCACCAGACCGTCGGCGTATCCGGCCCGGATCCCGGCGAGGGTCTTCATCGAGCACGGCGCGATGATCATGCCGTCGGTGCGGAAGGAACCGGAGGAGATGGTGGCGCCCTGGTCCTCGGGGGAGTGGGTCACATCGGCGAGCCCGGCCACCTCACGGGCGGACCGGCCGGTCTCCAGCTCGATCGTGGTGCGCGCCCAGCGGCTCAGTACCAGATGGGTCTCCACCCCGGGCAGCTCGGCCAGTGTCTCCAGCAGCCGGACGCCGAACACGGCACCCGTTGCTCCTGTCATGCCCACGATCAATCGCACGGCGGCGCGCTCCCTCGGCTGCTTCGGGTGGAATGCTCTCGGTGGAAGGGGAAGCGGTGACCACGGGGACTCTTTCGGTCACCCGTTCACCACAACGCACTCCACGCTAGATGCGGACCAGGGCACACCAGCCGTACACTGAAGACGCGCTATGGACAGAAACGGACACCGTGATGTCACCGAGGTTCCGTTCCGGCCCTCCGTGGGAGCCCCGCCGGGAGCGGCCGTCCTGGACTTCCCCGGGCTCGCCGCCCGTGCCCGGAGCCATGGCCTCGATGTCCACGCCCCGATGCGGCTCGCCTTCCACCAGCTGATCACCGTGCGCTCCGGGACGCTGCGCTGCTCGGTGGACTTCACCGAGCACGAGCTGACCGAGGGCGGCTGGATGTGGGTGCGCCCCGGGCAGATCCACCAGTTCCGGTCCGCCCTCGGCGCGGCGGACGGGGCCGCGGTGCTCTTCCCGCCCGGCTACCTCGGCGCGGCCACCGCCGCGGTCGCCCGGCTGGACCGGCCCGCGGCGCGGTCCCCGCTGGTGGTGCCCGAAGGCGCCGACGCCGAGGCCGTCCGTGGCGTCCTGGATCTGCTGGAGAGCGAGTACCGGACGGTGGCCGGGCCGCTGGAGGCGCATGTCGAGGTGGTGCGCCACCTCGTCGCCGTCCTCGTGCTGCGGCTGGCCCATCTGCCCGGCGCGCGGAGCGGGGACACGGCGGGCAGCGAGGCGTTCCGCCGCTTCCAGCAGGCCGTGGAGCGCGACTACACCCGCACCCACCGGGTCGAGGACTACGCGGACCGGCTGGGCTACAGCGTCCGCACCCTGACCCGGGCCACCCGCGCGACCGTCGGATGCGGCGCCAAGCGGTTCATCGACGACCGGGTGCTGCTCGAGGCCAAGCGGCTGCTGGTGCACACCGATCTGTCCGCCACGGCCATCGGCGAGCGGCTCGGCTTCCCGGACGCCACCGTCTTCACCAAGTTCTTCCGGCGGCGCTCGGGCGAGACCCCGGCCGGGTTCCGCACCCGCGCCTCGGGCGCGCGGCGCTGACGGCCCGAGCGTCATGTGAGCCCGGGCGCCATATGCGCGGGGGAGAAGCACCGCGCGCCCGCCCGGCGAGGAGCCGGACGGGCGCGCGACGAGGGACCGGTGGTGGAGGCTCAGCCCGCCGAGAGCGCGGGGTCGCTCGTCCCCGCGCGGCCGGTCTCCACATGCCCGGCCAGCCGGCGCAGATAGCCGCTGTCGTGGTCGGAGACCACCGACACGTCGTACCACTGGTGGCTGCGCCCGGTGCGCGCGGTGTGCACCACCCGCGCGCCCGGCCGGAGCCGGTAGTGCACCGGCTTCTCCTTGTGGTAGCCGTCCGTGACGGTGAGCCGCACCGTCGCGTCGCCCTTGTTGACCAGGGTCAGCTCGAGCTCGCCGGTCGACCGGTCGTGACGGGCGCTCACCTCGGGGCCCTCGCCGGTGGCGTGGCCGGTGAAGTGGCGCAGGAAACCGGCCGGACCGTGCACCTGGAGGTCATAGGCGCCGTTGTCCGCCGAGGAGCGCTGCCAGCTGCCGGACAGCCGCTTGCCCGCCTCGACGGTGTAGCCCCACGGCCCGCCCTCATGGCTCGCGGAGGTCACGTGGAAGTGCGCGGCGGTGCCCCTGCCGTGGTGGACGAAGTCGACCCGCAGGCCGCCGTCGGCGCCGGTCGTGGCGTCGGCCGACAGGTCGTACGGCAGCGGCCTGGCCGGGCGCAGCCCGGACTCCTGCCGGGGCAGCGAGGGGTTCGCCGGGAGCGCCGGCACGTAGTCCGGGTGCCGCTCGTTGTCCTTGGGCCGGTAGCCGCTGGTGTCCGGCAGGGCCGGGACCTTCACATCCGTCCGGGAGAAGTCGAAGGCCTCGGTCAGGTCGCCGCACACCGCCCGCCGCCACGGCGAGATGTTCGGCTCCTCGACGCCGAAGCGCCGCTCCATGAGCCGGATGACCGAGGTGTGGTCCAGCGTCTGCGAGCACACCCAGCCGCCCTTGCTCCACGGCGACACCACCAGCATCGGCACCCGCTGCCCCAGCCCGTACGGGCCCGCGGGCTGCGAGGAGGAGCCGGCGTACAGCTCCCCGGTGGTGTCCACGGTCGAGGCGCCCCGCCCGGCGGCCGGCGCGTACGGCGGCACCACGTGGTCGAAGAAGCCGTCGTTCTCGTCGTAGGTGATGAGCAGCGCGGTCCTGCTCCACACCTCGGGGTTGGAGGTGAGCGCGTCCAGCACCTGGGCGATGTACCAGGCGCCGTAGTTCGCGGGCCAGTTGGGGTGCTCGGTGAAGGCTTCGGGGGCCGCGATCCAGGAGATCTGCGGCAGCTTCCCGGCCTTCACATCGTCCCGCAGGACGTCGAAGAAGCCGTCGCCGGATCTGGCGTCGGTACCGGTGCGGGCCTTGTCGTACAGCGGGTCGCCGGGCTTGGCGTCGCGGTACTGGTTGAAGTACAGCAGCGAGTTGTCGCCGTAGTTGCCGCGGTAGGCGTCGTCGATCCAGCCCCAGCCGCCCTTGGCGTCGAGCCCGTCGCCGATGTCCTGGTAGATCTTCCAGGAGATCCCGGCCTTCTCCAGGCGCTCGGGGTAGGTGGTCCAGCCGTAGCCGGCCTCCGCGTTGTCCAGCACCGGGCCGCCGCCCTTGCCGTCATTGCCGGTGTAACCGGACCACAGGTAGTAGCGGTTGGGGTCCGTGGAGCCGATGAACGAGCAGTGGTAGGCGTCGCAGATGGTGAAGGCGTCGGCCAGCGCGTAGTGGAACGGAATGTCCTCGCGGGTCAGATACGCCATGGTGGTGGCCGACTTCGAGGGCACCCACTTGTCGTACGCGCCGTCGTTGAACGCCACATGGCCGTCGCCCCAGCCGTGCGGCAGGTCCTGGAGGAACTGGAGCCCGAGGTCGTTCACCTCGGGGCGGAACGGCAGGACCTCCTTGGAGCCGTCGGACTGGTGCCACACCGGCTTGCCGCCCGGCAGCCGCACCGGCCGCGGGTCGCCGTATCCCCGTACCCCGCGCAGGGTGCCGAAGTAGTGGTCGAAGGAGCGGTTCTCCTGCATCAGCACGACGATGTGCTCGATGTCCCGCAGGCTTCCGGTCCGGCGGTTCGCCGGAATCTCCGCGGCGCGGGCGATGCTGGCGGAGAGGAGGGACATGGCCGTGCCGGTGCCGGCAAGTTGCATGAATCTTCGACGGTCTATGGAGGTCATGACGCTCCGGTCTCCTGTGGCGTTCGAAGGGAAGCGGGGGGAACCGGTGCAGTCTCTTCCGCCAAGCCGGTACGGACAACGGCACATGGGCGAAACGGCGGGAAAGGCTGCGTAAATCTTGATCGTGGGCCGAAACCCTGTCGCGACCCCTCCCACATGCCCGTCCGGGCCACGCACCGGACCGATATGACGCATGACACACCGGATGGACCGGCATCCATCGGGATGAACTCCGTTTCGCCGTGCCGAGGAAGGGCACGCGCACAGTGTGCTTCGGACCGGAGGCACGCCATGGGGGCAGCCCGGCTGCGGAAGGCGTGTTCACGGTCGCCCGAGTTGTTCGGATTGCCGGGCCCTGTGGTGACACCGATACGACAGCCCAAGGGAGACCGGCTCATGACGTCCGCGAAAGCACGCCCCCGAGCACACCCCAAGCACGCACACGACGACGCCCCCGACACCTCCGCCGACTTCCGCCGGATCGCCGATCTGCCGGACGGTCAGGAGAAGGACACCCTGCGACAGGATGTCGTCCAGGCCTGGATGCCGATGGCCGAGCGCATCGCCGCACAGTTCCGCAACCGCGGTGAAAGCTCCGAGGACCTGCGGCAGGTGGCCATGGTCGGCCTGGTCAAGGCGGTCAAGCGCTATGAGCCGGACCGGGGTTCGGCCTTCGAGAGCTACGCCGTCCCGACCGTGGTCGGCGAGGTCAAGCGGCACTTCCGCGACCATATGTGGGGCCTGCACGTCCCGCGCCGGGTCCAGGAGCTGCGCAACCGGGTCCGCACCGCGATCCAGGAGCTGACCCGTTCACCGGACGACCGTTCGCCCAGCGTCAAGGACATCGCCCGGCACACCGGCATGACCGAGGAGGACGTCCTCGTCGGCATGGAGGCGCTCGAAAGCTTCCGCACGCTGTCGCTGGACGCCGCGCTGCGCGGCGCGGACGACGGCTACGCGCTGGTGGACACCCTCGGCTCCACCGAGTCCTCCTACGAGCGGGTGGTCCAGCGCGAATCCCTCAAGCCGTGCCTGCGCAGGCTTCCCGAGCGCGAGCGGGAGATCCTCTACCTGCGGTTCTTCTGCGACGAGACCCAGAGCCGGATCGCCGATCGGCTCGGCATCTCCCAGATGCATGTCTCCCGGCTCATCAACCGCACCTGCGCCCGTCTGGGGCAGGAGGTCGGGGCCCGTGCCGCGTGACGCCCACGCCCCCGGCGGCCCGGGCAACACCCACACGCCTTGCCCCGGTCACGGTCACTCATGGCGACGTACGCCTATCGTTGAGGTATGCACGACACGGCGGTGACGCTGTTCCTCTGCGGCGATGTGATGCTCGCCCGCGGGGTCGACCAGATCCTGCCCCATCCCGGCGATCCGGAGCTCCGCGAGCCCTACATCCGCGACTCCCGGGCCTATGTGGAGCTGGCCGAGGAGGCCAACGGCCCGATCCCGCGCCCGGTGGACTTCTCCTGGCCCTGGGGCGACGCCCTGGCGGTGCTGGACGAGGAGGCGCCCGGGGTGCGGGTGCTCAACCTGGAGACGAGCGTCACCCGCAGTGATGAGTTCGCCCCGGGGAAGGACGTCCACTACCGGATGAGCCCGGACAACCTCCCCTGTCTGACCGCGGTCCGGCCCGATGTCTGCGTCCTGGCCAACAACCATGTGCTCGACGGCGGCCGGCGCGGGCTCGACGAGACGCTCGACTCCCTGGCCGCCGCCGGGCTCCGGGTGGCCGGAGCGGGCCGTGACGCGGCCGCCGCGCGGCGCCCCGCGGCCGTCCCGGCCGGGGACCACCGCCGGGTGCTGGTCTTCTCGTTCGGCGCGGCCTCCAGCGGCATTCCGGGCCGGTGGGCCGCGGCCGAGAACCGGTCCGGCGTCGACTTCCTGCCCGAGCTGTCGGACGCCCGCGCGTACGAGATCACCGTCCGGGTGCGGCAGCTCAAGCGCCCCGGCGACCTCGCCGTCGCCTCGGTCCACTGGGGCGGCAACTGGGGGTACGGCGTCTCGCCGGACCAGATCCACTTCGCCCACGCCCTGATCGACGGCGGCGTGGACCTCGTCCACGGCCACTCCTCCCACCACCCCCGCCCCCTCGAGGTGTACCGCGGCAAGCTGGTCCTCTACGGCTGCGGCGACATGGTCGACGACTACGAGGGCATCGGCGGCTACGAGCGGTACCGCGACGATCTGCGGCTGCTCTACTTCCCCGAGCTGGATCCGGACACCGGCCGCCTGGTGAACCTGCGCATGGTGCCCCTGCGGTCACGGCGGATGCGGCTGGAACGCACCGGCCACGAGGACGCCGCCTGGCTGGGCGGCACCCTGGACCGGGTCGGGGCCTTCCTCGGCTCGCACGTCGACGTCCGGCCCGATGACGTCCTCACCCTGCGCGGGCCCTGACCCCGCCGGACCCTGCGCGGCCCTGACCCCGCCGGGTCAGACGATCTTCCAGCGGACCAGTCCGCCCAGCACCAGCGCCCCGGGGATCAGCGGCAGCCACACCGTGATGAAGCGGTACGCCAGCACCGTGGAGGTGGCCGACTCGACCGGCGCCCCCGCCGCCACCAGCGCGATGACCAGCGCCGCGTCGACCGAGCCGATACCACCGGGGGCGGGGACGACGGCGGCCACCGCCGTGGCGGCCAGATACGCGAGCATCACATGCGCCGGCCGCACCTCGAGCTCGAGCGCCAGCGCGACCGCCACCAGCCCCGTCGCCTGGAGCAACGGAAACGCCAGCGAACCACCCCACAGCGCCAGCGCCCTCGACGGCCGCATGTGCAGCGAACGGGCGTCGGCCAGCGCGGTGCGCAGGAACGTCACCACGAGCCGGCGCACCGGACGGATCAGCGCCACCCCGGCCACCAGCACCCCGGCCGCCGCGACCACACCGGCCACCACCGTCCCGCTCACCGACTCCGGGAGCAGCGGGCCCAGCCGCAGCGCCTCGGGAAACGCCACGAGCAGCACCAGCAGCAACCCCACCCGGGCCGTGGCCTCCGCCAGGAAGTACAGGGCGAGCGCCGCCGAGGAGCGGGCGGCCGGCAGCCCGCAGCCCGTCATGAACCGGATGTTGACCGCGCTGGCGCCGATCCCCGACGGCAGCAGATGGTTGGCCGCCCCCGCGGCGAACTGGGTGGCGAACAGCCGCCTGGCCGGCAGCCGCTCCAGCACCGTGCCCTGCCGGGCGAACGACACCGCCACCCAGCCGAGCCCGGTGGTCGCCACCGCCGTCAGCAGCCAGTACGGATTGGCGGTGAACATCTGACGGGCGCCGGAGCCGATCAGCGACCGGTGCTGGACCACCCAGACGGCCACGACGAGCAGCGGCAGCAGACACAGGATCTGGCGCAGCGGCAGCCGCCGGTACAGGGGCCTGCGCCCCGTCCGCTCCGCGGTCCGGTCCAGGGGCTGCTCCGCGGGGCGCGGCATCGCTTCAGGCATCGCTCCGGACACTCCTGTCGGTCATGGGACACGTGCCGTATGTGGCTCTTGGCTCAGCATCGTCGCGGAACGCGCACCGCGCAGCGGGAGCGCGATCAGCAGGCCGAGGCAGATCCACACATAGGTGTTGCTGCCGAGGAAGCCGTCCACCCCGGTGGAGTCGAACCGCCACAGCCACACCACGCTGCTGCACAGCAGCACGTACACCACCGCTCCGACCTGGAGCAGCAGCCTGCGCCGGGCCGGTGGCGCGTCCGGCCGCAGCCCGCTGTCGACCAGCACCGCCAGGGCCGGAATCAGCCACACCAGATGGTGCACCCAGGTGATCGGGCTGATCAGACAGGCGGTCACCCCGGTCAGCGCGAACCCGGCCCGCTCGTCCCCCAGGGCCACCGCGCAGCGCACCCGGTGCACCCAGACGGCCAGCACCGCGAGCACGCCGAGCGCCCACACCACCCCGCTCGGCGGCACCGGATCGACCAGCCGGGCCAGCACCCCTTCCCACGACTGGTTGGAGACGTAGGAGAGCACCCCGATCCGGTCGGTGTCCCACAGCGCCTCGGTCCAGTAGATCCGGGAGGCCCCCGGCGCCACCGCCAGGGCCAGCAGGGTGGCGGCCGCGGCGGTGGCCGTGGCGGTCGCTGCGGCGCGCCACCGCCGGGTGATCAGCAGATAGCCGATGAAGATCGCCGGGGTGAGCTTGATGGCGGCGGCGAGCCCGATACCGCAGCCCGCGAACCGGCCACGCCCCGTGGAGAGCAGCCAGGCGTCGAAGAACACCAGCACCAGCAGCAGCAGATTGACCTGCCCGAAGCTGAAGGTGTCCCGCACCGGCTCCAGCAGGACGAACAGACAGGCCGCCACCACGAAGGCGAACCACTTGTTCCAGCCGTGCCGCTGGACGATCGGCCCGATCAGCCAGGTGAGCAGGGTGGCCGAGGCGGCCACGTTGAGCACCATGCTCAGGGTGATCGCGGCCGGCCAGGTGAACAGGGCCATCGGCAGCATGCACAGCGCGGCGAAGGGCGGATAGGTGAAGCCGTAGTCCGCCCCGTCCGCGCCGGGGATGGTGAAGTCGTAGATGCGGCCGTCCCGCAGCCAGTGGCCCACGGCGTCGTAGTAGACGTTGAGGTCGAACCAGTGCCGGTGCAGCGGGACGAAGGCCAGGAACAGTCCCACCGCCACGGTCAGGGCGAGCGCCAGGACCAGCCGTCCGCGCGATGTGGTGGGCCCCGTCATGCCGAACGCTCCGATCGGTGGCCGCCGGGGACGGCGGGCAGCGCGTTGCCGGTGGCGAACCCCGGCGTGTGCCGTACGCACCACAGCGCGCACACCGCCAGCGCGCCCCCGCACACGGCGTACGTCAGCTGCCGCGAATCCGGCGCGAACCCATTGGGCAGCACGGCCAGCGCGAGCACCCCGCTCCCGGCCACCACCGCCTTGCGCACCGTTCCGCCAGGGCCCGCCGCCGCGATCACGAACAGCCCCCACAGCACGTACCAGGGCCGGATCGCCGGGCCCAGCACGGCCACCGCGATCAGGCTCAGCCCCAGCGCGTACACCGGCCGGGGGCGGGGCGGGCGCAGCCAGGCGGCCCCGATGGCCACGGCGGTGGCCAGCAGTCCCAGACCGTGCCACGCGGGCGCGGCCAGCGGTGCCAGACCGCTGCCTACGGCCTCCAGCAGGGCGCCGGTGGCGCGGCCGAGGGTGCTGGTCAGCGCCCAGTTGTCCGGTGAGGCCGGGGTGGTGAGCGCGGAGATCCAGCCGTAGCCGGTGCCGGTGACGGCCGTCGCCGCTCCCGTGGTGGCCAGGGACAGCGCGGCGGTGGCCGCCACGGCGCCGACGCGGCGCCTGCGGCCCTCCACCTGGCGCGCCCACAGCGTGGCGACCGCCAGCAGCCCCAGCGCCGCCGGTGCCTTGACCAGGGCGGCGAGCGTGACCAGCACCGCGCCACAGGCCGGCCATCGGCCCGTCGCGGCCACCAGCCCGGCCCCGAGCAGCCCGAGCATCACGGCATCATTGTGCGCCCCACCCACCAGATGCAGCAGCAGGAGCGGGTTGAGGCCGCCCAGCCACAGGGCGGCGCTCGGGTCGGTGCCGCAGCGGCGGGCCAGCACGGGCAGTGCGAGCACCATCAGCGCCACCCCGAGCAGCGCGATCAGCCGCAGCCCGATCACCCCGAGGGACGGCTCGGCGCGCGAGGCATGGGCGATGGCCGATTCGAAGGCCAGCGAGACCGGGCCGTACGGCGTCGGGGTGTGCTGCCACACCGGCGCCACCTCGTCCGCCAGCGGCCCGCCGAGGCGGATGGGACCGTGGGTGTAGACGTCGATGCGGGCGTGCACCATCGCGCCCTGGGCGAGATAGCTGTACACATCCCGGCTGAACAGCGGCGGCCCGGGCAGCAGGGGAGCGGCCCAGGTGGCGAGCGTGATCAGCAGGGAGCGGGGTCCTGGCGGTTTCGGCCCGCGCACCTCGCGCCCCAGCAGCCACCACGCCGCGATCAGCAGCACCAGCCCGAAATAGGTGCTGATCAGCCCGAGCGCCTCTCTCCCGGAGTCAGGGGTGAGGGCGTCCCCCACCGGTAGCGCTCCGGCCGTGGCTCCGCCCGCTGCCAGGGCCACCGACCCGGCGAGCCCGAGGAGCCGACAGTGACCAGGAGCGACGGCGACACGTTGCGGGAGAAGACGGCGGACCAGCACCCAGCCAGCCTCGCGAGGGCGCATGGCCGG
The DNA here is from genome assembly GCF_039525925.1 of Streptomyces javensis. NCBI lineage: Bacteria > Bacillati > Actinomycetota > Actinomycetes > Kitasatosporales > Streptomycetaceae > Streptomyces > Streptomyces javensis. Next base: position 52,012 of record NZ_BAAAIF010000002.1, read on the forward strand.
AAATTGACGTCGTGGTCACCGGAGACTGGCCGAGAGGTGTCGGCCGGGCCACACCGCCTGGGGAGCGGGCAGGATCGATGCCCACGGTGCCCGGTCAACCACGAGTTGACGCAGTTTGCGCAGCTCGCACGGGCTGTTCCAGCCGAGCACCCCGACCACCCGGCCCCGGTGTCCATAGGCGACGACGAAGTGGCCGCCCTCGAGCTCGCCGTGGAGCACGGCGAGTTCGGCGTCGGCGGGAAAGATGCCGTACGCCTGGATATGGGCGTCGTACTGATCGGTCCAGAAGTACGGCACGGGGGCGAACGGCTGGTTCCCGCCGAGCACATTGTGGGCGACGGCCCGCGCCTGTTCCGTGGCGTTCAGCCGGTGTTCCAGCCGCATCCGGCAGCCGAAGTGGTTGTTGTGCCACGAGGCGACATCACCGGCCGCGTAGACGCCCGGGGCCGCGCGGCAGGTGGGATCGCATTCGACACCGTTGCGCAGCTCGAGGCCGGATCCGGTCAGCCAGCCGATCGCCGGGGCGGAGCCGATGGCGACCACCACCACATCGGCGTCCAGCAGTGTGCCGTCGGTGAGTTCGAGACCGGTCACCCGGCCGCCGGACTCGAAGAACCGCCGCACCCCGGTGCCACAGCGCATGGACACCCCGTTCTTCTTGTGCAACCGCCCGACCAGGGCGGCTATCCGATCGCCGAACTGCCGTCGCATCGGCACCGGCCGGGGGTCGATCATGGTGACGTCCAGCCGCATCCTGCGGGCCGCCGCCGCGGCCTCCGAGCCCAGGAAGCCCGCGCCCACCACCGCCACCCTCACACCCGGCTTGCGGCGCAGATCGGCGCGCAGGGCGAGGGCGTCGTCGAGGGTGCGCAGCAGATGCACCCCGGCCAGATGGTGGGCGCCGGGCAGGCTGTTGGGGGTGACTCCGGTGGCGATGACCAGGGCGTCGTAGGAGACGTCGGCGCCGCCGTCCAGCACCACCCGGCGGGCGGCGGTGTCCAGACCGGTGGCGGAGCTGCCGAACAGCAGCCGCGCGTCGAGGGCGGACAGCTCCTCGTCGGTGCGCAGCTTGATCCGGTCCGGCTCCCAGGTGCCCGCCAGGATCTGCTTGGACAGCGGCGGCCGGTTGTAGGGGGTGTGGGGCTCGTCGCCGATGAGGGTGAGCCTTCCGTCGTACCCCTCGGTGCGCAGTGTGACCGCCGCGGTGAGCCCCGCGACCGAGGCACCCACGATCACGACGTTCCGCGGTGCGCTCACGAGTCGGCCAGGGCGATCGCCAGGGCGGGGCAGACGGCGGCCGCGTGCCGGACGTCGTCGTGCAGCTCCGCCGGCGGGCGGTCGTCGAGGAGTACGGCGAGACCGTCCTCGTCCCGCTGGTCGAACACGTCCTGGGCGGCGAGGACGCACTGCCCCGAGGCGACGCATTTGTCCTGATGCAAGGTCACCTGCATGGCGTTCTCCGACACTGGGGATCAACGGAAGGCGGTTACCAGACGAATGTTCGGTAACGGGCGCAAGGGAGGCTAGTTCGCCCGCGTACCCAGCACAACACGCTCCGCAAGAAGCTGGCCACGGAGCGAGACATATGAGCCTGGCATGTGCACCCCGAACAGGCCGACCGGCTGGTCCGGGAAGACTGTACAAAACACCAGGTCATACCCGGGTCCGCGGACCGGGGGCCGTTTGTGCGCGGGATGGGGCATCGGCGGCTCACATGGCGGAAATACGCAGGTTACGAAAGTTCCGCATTGCTCACGTACGGTTCGAAGAGCCCCACGATTTCCACCTCACGGAGGATCCTTGCGCGCGCTCCGCACACCGCCCGACTGGCTGACGCACCCCCTGAGCGGAGTGCGGGCCCTGCGGGGGCCCGTGCCCTGGGCCGCGGTGCTCCGCGGGGCCCTCGGCGTGGGACCGGTGGTGGCCGTCGGCGTGGCGTCGGGACACACCCCGTTCGGGATGCTCGCCGGACTGGGGGCGATGTTCGCCCATATCAACGACCGCCCCGCCACCCGCGCCACCCGCGTCGTGCGCATCGGCCTGCCCGCCCTCGCCGGGGCCCTCGGGCTGCTGACCGGGGCCTGGCTGGGCACGCTGGGCCTCGGCGTCTGGATCGCGTTCGCCCTCGCCGCCGTCGGACTGGTCTCCGGCGCGATGAGCGCCATCGGCCCGGTCTGCTCCTCCGCCGGGGTGCAGCTGATGGTGCTCGCCGTCGTCGGCGCGGGCATGCCCCTCCCGGTGGCCCCGCCGGCCCGGGCGGGCCTGCTGCTCATCGGCGCCGCATGGGTGATCGCCATGGCAGCGCTGCTGCCCCGCGTCATCCCCTCGCGCCAGGCCGCGCCCTCCGGTGAACGGGAGGCGGTGGCCGCCGTGTACGACGCCCTGGCCGACCTGATGACCGCGGTCGGCACCGACGGCGGCCAGGCCGCCCGGCGCAAGCTGACCGCCGCCTACGACGCGGCGTACGAAGCCCTCTACGCCCACCGTCTCCCCCTGCACCGGGTCGACGAGGAGGAGCGGCGGTCGCGCGACCGGCTGGCGGTGGCCGGAGCGCTCAGCGAGGGCATCCTGACCCTCCTGTGGGAGGACGAACCCGTACCCGAGCGCATCGCGCGCACCCCCGCCCAACTGGCCCGCTCGGTACGGACCGGGCTGCCACCGGGCCGGCTGCCCGCCCCGGTGCCCGACACCGCGGGCAATGTGGCCATGCACCGGGCCGTGCTGCTCGCCGCCCGGGTGTTCGACGGCGAACCGGCGCCGCCCGTCGGCGCGGTGGTCCCCGACCACCGGCAGCGGCTGCGCCGCGCGCTCGGCCCGGCGGGCCGGGAGTACGCCGCCCGGGTGGCCCTGTGCGTGGGCGTCAGCACCGCCCTCGCCCAGCAACTCCCGGGCGACCACTGGTACTGGCTCCCCGCCACGGCCGCCTTCCTGGTCAAGCCCGACATGGGCCCGCTGGTCTCGCGGGCCCTCTCCCGCGCCCTCGGCACCGCCGTGGGCGTGGCCGTCTTCGGCGGCCTCGCCACGCTGCTCGCCCCCGGCGCGGGCGACCCCGGCAGCTGGCCGGTGGCCGTCGCGGCCGTCTGCTCCGCGCTGATCCCCGTCTCCGTGCGCCACTTCGCCCTCCAGACCGCCGTGCTCACCCCGCTGCTGCTCTCCCTGGTCTACCTCGGCGGCGACACCGACCCCGGGTTCACCCGGCTCACCGACACGCTGCTGGCCTGCGGTGTGGTCCTGGCCGCCGGGGCGCTGCCCGGGCTCGGCGGTCCGCGCGCCCAGGTGTCGGTGCGGCTGTCGCTCGCGGTCCGCGCCACCCGGGACCACCTCGACCGGGTGCTCACCGCCGAGGCGCCGTACGCCACCCGGCTGCGGCTGCGCCGCGAGGCCTACCGCGCGCTCGCCGACGCCCGCCGGGCGGTGGAGGTGGCCGGTGCCGAACACCCGCCGTTCGGCCGGGACCTGGCGGCCTGGGCGCCGGTGGTGCTGGCCCTGGAGAAGATCGTGGACGCGGTCACGGCCTGCGGCGTACGGCTCGACCAGGGCGCCCCGCAGCCCGATCCCGCACTCGCGGCCCGGCTGCGGGCCGCGCTGTCCGACCTGGCCGACGCCGTCGCCACCCGCCGTCCCCCGACGGACCTCGTCCTGCCCGCGGGGGCGGCGGTGGGCGACTGCGCGACCATCGCCGATGTCACCGCAGGGCTGCGCACGGTGCGCGACCTGGCGGCCCGGTGAGCCCGTGCACAGCCCGGCGGCCGACGGCTGACCCCGCTCACCTCCCCGGCGGCGGATTGCCGGGCGCGCAGAGCGGCACACCGTCCTGCCACGCACCGCCCTTGAGGTAGATGTTGCTGATCCATCCCCGGCGGTCGGAGAGATGGCTCCAGGCGTCGTTGGTGTAGCCCTCCGCCGTCACCCGCTCCGCGTGGACCTGGCACTGGACCCGCACCTGGCTGGGACCCTGAAGCGTGGTCACGTCCGGTGAGCCCTGTGCGGGGTCCCGGTGGACCCGTACGTCATCGCCCCAGGTGTTACGGAAGTCGACGTTGTCGCCGTAGCCCCGCCCGGGTTGGTGTCGCATTCGGGAACGCCCTCGAGCCAGGCGCCGCCCCGGAGGTAGATGTTGGACACCCACGCGTTGCGGTCCGGCGACGTTCACCACGGCGGCCACGGCCTCCTGATTGGCCTGGAGCAGCGGATCCTGCATCGCCTGCTTCATCAGATGGGCACCCATGGAGTACCCGAGCAGGATGAGGTTGGTGCCCTTGCCGCAATTGGTGTTGTACCAGCTCACCTCCTGGGCGAGTTTCTCCTTCCCCAGCCTCAGGGACTCGTTGCAGCCCGGCTCCCAGGGCCAGTACTGCAACGCGTTCGCGGGGTCATCGGGACGTTCGCGGCGATGAGTTGAGGGGCGCGGCGTCTCTCGGGTGTCTCCCGGCGAGTGTTTCCCGGCGGGATCATTCGGGCCGGGGCCGCGGGGCGTTCCAGAGGTGGTGCATGGCGTACGAGCGCCAGGGTCGCCAGCCCTCGGAGTCCTCCAGATGGGCCCCGGCGCCGCGGGCCCCGGCCCGTACGGCGACATCCGACTCCAGCAGCACATCGGGGTCGCTCAGCGCCCGCATCCTGATGTAACCGGCCGTCCAGGGGCCGATGCCGCGCAGCCCCAGCAGCTCCTTCTCGGTCCGGTCGCGGTCGGCGCCCGCGTCCAGCCGCACGGTGCCGTCCGCGAGCGCGGCGGCGAGCGTGCGCAGCGTGGCGCGCCGGCTCTCCACCATGCCGAGCTCGCCGAACGGCGCCTCGGCGAGATCCTCCGCGCGGGGGAAGAGATGGGTCAGCCCGCCGTCCGGCCGCTCCAGGGGTGTCCCGTACGCGGCGATCAGCGCATCGCCCAGCACCCGCCCGGCGGCCACCGAGACCTGCTGGCCGAGCACGGCGCGAAGGGCGAGCTCATGGGGGTCGGCGGTGCCCGGCGAACGCAGCCCCCGCCGCGCGGCCACCAGCGGCGCGAGGGCGGCATCGGCACCGAGGCGCTCGGCGACCGCGTACGGATCGGCGTCCAGGTCGAACAGGCGCCGGATCCGCTGGATGGCGGTGGTCAGATCGCGCAGCTCGGTCAGGCGCAGCCGGCACTCCAGCCAGCCGTCGCCGGGCCGTTCGTCGACCTCGACGATGGCGCAGGCGTGCGGCAGCCGCAGCGTGCGGCGATAGGTACGGGCGCCCGGCGCGCCCACCATCTCCTCCAGGCCCGCGAGGGCGCGCCGGGCGAGGTAGTCGAAGACCTGCGCGGTGTCGTACGGACCGCGGTAGGCGAGGCGCAGCGGCACCCCGGCCGTTCCGCCGTTCGTCCCACCGCTGGTCCCGCCGTTGGTCCCCAGCACCCCGCCGGGCGCCCCCGTGGGCCCGGACAGGGCGGACTTCCCCGGCCGGGCGGCGCGCAGCTCGGTGGGGGTGGCGGCGTAGATCTCGCGCAGGGTGTCATTGAACTGCCGGACGCTGGAGAACCCGGCCGCGAACGCGATCTCCGAGGCTCGCAGCGCGGTGGTCTGTAGCAGGATCCGCGCGGTGTGGGCGCGCTGGGCGCGGGCGAGCGCCACCGGCCCGGCACCGACCTCGGCGGTCAGCTGCCGCTGCACCTGCCGGGCGCTGTACCCGAGCCGCGAGGCGAGCCCGGACACCCCCTCCCGGTCCACCACCCCGTCCCCGATCATCCGCATGGCACGGCCGACGGCGTCCGCCCGCGCGTTCCAGTCGGCGGAACCGGGTACGGCGTCCGGCCGACAGCGGCGGCAGGCCCGGAACCCCGCGCCCTGCGCGGCGGCCGAGGTCGGGAAGAACCGGACGTTCTTGCGCCGGGGTGTGGTTGCGGGGCAGCTCGGCCGGCAGTAGATCCCCGTCGTGGCGACACCGAAGAAGAACTCGCCGTCGAACCGCGCGTCGCGGCTGCACACCGCCTCGTACCTGCTGTCGTCGCTCATCACACCTCCACTGTGCGCCCTGGGAGGGGAGGCGTGCTGGCGGAAATCGGACATGGCGCTCGCCGGGCGAAGGCGTCGGTCTCGCGAGCCTGCTCCGGCGCCCGGGGGCCGGGTGCCCCGGGGCCGGACTTCCGGACGCTGCTAGAGTCGGCGACGTGACTGCCGGGTCGGCCATGGGCCACGCACGAGTGAGGCGCCCGGCCTCGGCGTGAGCCCGAGGCGGGCCAGAGGCCCGCCGCTTCCTCCGTGTCGTTCCTCCTGGCGCCCGTCTGCGCGGCGCCTGTTCCAGCGGATTCCACGATGCGGAGACACCACCACAGATGTCACACCACGAGCGGCCCCAGCACGACTCAGAGCCCCCGGCCACCGCCGTTCAGCTGAATCACACCGCCGTCTATGCCCACGACCGGGCGCTGTCCGCCGAGTTCATCGCCGCGATTCTGGGGGTGGAGGTCGGAGCCCCGTTCGGCCCGTTCCTGCCCGTCGATCTCGGCAACGGCGTGACGCTCGACTACTACGAGAAGCGCGACGAGCCCATACAGCCGCAGCACTACGCGTTCCTCGTGCCCGATGAGCGGTTCGACGCCATGATCGCCCGCCTGGAAGCGGTCGGCGTCACCTACTACGCCGACCCCCACCACACCGACCCCGGCCGGATCAACCGTCTCTTCGGCGGCCGTGGCGCGTACTTCGACGATCCCAGTGGCCACAACATGGAGATCATCACCCGGCCCTACATCCGCCCTTAGCCACCGCCCTTAGCCACCGCCCTGGCCACCGGCTCCGGCCACCGGCCCTGGCCACGAGGGGCATCAGCCACAGGGGGCGTCCGAAAGGGCGTCCCCGCCGGGCTGTACACCCGCGCGGCGCCTGGGCCACCATGTGGCTGGGGGATGCGTAAGGGGGAGCGCATGAGGGGCGAGCCGATGGCGCGCAACGAGTTCTCGGGCACCGCGCACACGGTGATCCAGGCGCACACCATCCACGGCGGCATCCACTTCAACGACGGCCACCGTCCGTTCACCGGCCCCCGGCTCACCGGTCATCTGCTGCTCGCGGGCTGCTCGATGGCGGTGGGCGCGAGTCTGCTCCTCTGGACGCGGGACGGCGGCGACGCCCCCGCGCTGCCCGGTCCGACGCTCGGGGCGGTGGGCATCGTACTGGCCACGTTCGGCGCCTGGCTGGTGGTCCACGCCATCGTGCGCCACCGCCGCTCCAGGATCCTGTGGGGCGACCGTTCCGGCCCGGAGCTCAACGCGGCGGCCGAGCGGCTCGCAAGCGCCGTACGCGAGCAGTTGGGCCGTGAGGAGCGGCTGCGTCGGCTCCAGGACCCGGCGCCGATCCCGATCCGGTGGGACACCGCACCGCAGGACCTGATCGACCACTGGGAGAACGTCACCGCCGTCACCGCCGTCACCGCCGTCACCGGCGCTACGGGCGTCAGCGGCGGCGGCCCCATCGATCTCCGCGGCCGGTTCGAGGAGATCGCCGATGTGCTCGACCGGGTGCCCTCCGGCCGGCTCGTCGTACTCGGCCCGGCAGGTACGGGCAAGTCCGTGCTCATGGTCCGGCTCGCCCTCGACCGCCTCGCACGCCGCGCCCCCGGCGAGCGGATCCCGGTGATCCTGCCCCTCGCCACCTGGCGGCCCCAGGCCGAGCCCGACTTATGGGAGTGGGCGGCCGAGCTGCTCGGCACCCGCTACGCCTCACTGGCCACCAGCACCGCCTCCGCCCGCGACATCGCACGCGAACTGCTGCGCACCGGCCGCCTGTTGCCCGTCCTCGACGGCTTCGACGAACTGCCCGCGGCGGTCCGGCCGCAGGCCCTGCGGACCCTGAACGGAACGCTCGACCGGGCCGCGCGGATCGTCCTCACCAGCCGCGAGGACGAGTACCGCGCCGCGGCGCGAGAGGCACGCGTGCTCACCGGTGCCGCCGCCGTCAGCGTACGGCCGCTCACCGTCGCCGACCTCACGGCCTACCTCTCCCGCACCGCCCCGCCACCTCACGGCGCCGACGGGCGGCCCCAACGCCGCACCTCCTGGCGGCAGGTGCTCGACCCCCGGACGCCCGACCCCCGGACGCCCGACCCCCGGACGCCCGACCCCCGGACGCCCGACGCGGACCGCGCGGCCCGCGCGGCCCGCGCCCGGGTCCTGGGCGAGGCGCTGGCCACCCCGCTGATGGCGTCGCTGGCCCGCAAGGCGTACAGCGACACCGGCCGCGACCCGGCCGAACTGCTGGACTCCCACCGCTTCCCCGATCGCGCGGCCATCGAGGCGCATCTCCTCGACCAGTTCGTGCCCGCCACCTATGACACGTCTCTCGCCGCCGCGAGCCCGGGGCGACACTGGGCCGCCGGGGACGCGCACCGCTGGCTCAGCTTCCTCGCCCGCCACGCCCGGGCCCTGGGCTCCCCGGAGGTGACCTGGTGGAGCCTGCCACGCGCGCTGCCGTGGCCCGTCCGCTGCGCACCGGTGATCGCCGCCATGGCGATGGGGCTGGTGGCGCTGGCACCCGTCGGCTACGACCGGCCCGCGGAGGGTCCGCTGGGCATAGGGTCGTTGCCCCTGTTCGTCGTGGTGGCCCTGTTCGGCGTCGTCGCCGTCGTCGATGCCGCGTTGGACAGCCCCCGGCCCTGGACACTGACGGCCCGCGGGCGGCTGCCCCTCCTCCTGTGGAGAGCGGTCACCGTCGCCCCCGTCGCGCTCTTCGTGGTCCTGGCCGCCACGCTGGACCTGCGGGCTTCGCTGTACGCGGTGGTCCCGCTCATCCTGCTCGTGGGCGGTGCGGTCTGGCAGGGCACGGCCGATCACGCCCTGGCCCGCAGTCCACGAGCGCTGCTGCGCGCGGACCGCCGGACCGTATGGACGCTGCCCGGCACGCGTGCCGTCGCCGAACCCCGCCGTGCCGCCGCCGCGGTGGTGTGCCTCCTTCCGCCGCTGGCGCTGTTCCTGGGCGAACAGGTCAAGACCTACTACCCTCCGCGGGTGACGCCGCCCTCCCACGGCGAGGGGCTGGTCACCGGCCGGGACTGGTTGTCGGTGTCGCTGGGCAGCGCGGCGGCGCTGTTCCTGTACGGGTTCGCCGTGTCGGCATGGGGGAAGTTCACCATCGCCAGACTCTGGCTGGCCGTCACCGGCCGTCTGCCCTGGCGCCTGATGGAATTCCTGGACGACGCCTGTCAGCGGGGAGCCCTGCGCCAGTCCGGCGGTGTGCTGTCCTTCCGGCACCGCGCCCTCCAGGACCGGCTGGCCCCGCCCCCGCCGGGCCCACCGGCCGCCGCCCCACCGGCTGCCGCCCCGGTGGCCGATCCATCCGTGCCACGAGATGTGATCGTCTCGGCGCTGTCCCCGCTCGTGGTCTGTCTGATGCTGCCGGGGCTCGCCATCACCCTCATCACCCCGGACGACGAGCGCTACCGCTCCCTGCCCGAAGCCTGTGAGCTGCTGGACGAGCACATGGCCGCCCGTGCCATACCCCGACCGCACGTGTCGACCCGGGAACCCTTCAGCCATGGGGAGTCCCGCTGTTACTGGACCACCGACGGCGATATGTCGCCCAGAATCGACCTGGTGGTCACCATCGGGCAGGCGGAGGCGGCGCAGAGTGCCGTCCAGGAAGCCGTGGTGGCGTTCCGCAACGCGGACACCATCAGCGGAGAGCACGCCGGAGGCCGAAGGTCCACGCTCGACCTCGGGCAGGAGGCGGCCTGGTGGCGGTGGGACGGCGGCGGCCAGGTGCTGGTGCGCCAGGCCAATGTCGTCCTCAACATGGACATGCACGGACCCGGCGCCGACAAACGGCTGCCCGCCTTCGCCGAGGAGGTGCTGCACCGAGCACTGACAAGAGCCCGGCGCGGCGGTTGACCGCTCAGCGGTCCGCCCGTACGCCGGTCGGACCCGTCTGCCGCCGGGCGGCGTCCACGGTCTGTGCCAGCAGGACGGCGATGGTCATGGGCCCCACCCCGCCCGGCACCGGGGTGATCAACCGGGCACGCTCACACGCGGAATCGAAGTCGACATCGCCGACATTGCCGGGGTTGTACCCGGCATCGATCACCACGGCGCCCGGCTTGATGTCCTCGCCACGGATGAGCCGGGGCCGGCCCACCGCCGCCACGACGACATCCGCCTCCCGGAGCGCCGCGCCCAGGTCGGCGGTCCTGGAGTGGCAGTACGTCACCGTGGCGTCCCGGGCCAGCAGAAGCATTCCCACGGGCTTGCCCAGGATCGGACTACGGCCCACCACCACGGCGCGCCGCCCCGCGAGCTCGACGCGGTACTCGTCCAGGAGGCGCATGATGCCTCCCGGAGTGCACGACGCGAACCCCGGCAACCCGAAGCTCATCGCCCCGAACGAGCTCATGGTGACGCCGTCGACATCCTTCTCGGGAGCGATGGCCTCGAACGCCGCCCGCTCATCGATATGAGCCCCGACGGGATGCTGTAGCAGGATGCCGTGCACCTCGGGATCCTGGGACAGCGAGCCGAGGGTGTCGACCAGCTCCGAAGTCGTCGTGGCGGCGGGCAGGGCCACGAATCGTGAGGCGATCCCCGCCTTGGCGCAACGGGCGCGCTTCATACGGACATATGTGGCCGAGGCCGGATCCTCGCCCACCAGCACCGTCGCCAGACAGGGGGTGACTCCCGTGCGTTGGGTGATCTCCGAAGCGTGGCCCGCCGCTTCCGCCACGATGCGCCGGGCGAGACCGGCGCCATCCATGAGCTGGGCCGTCTGTGTCGAGGACAAGGTCGCCTCCCAGGCGTTACCGACTACTCGCCCAGGCGCACGGCATCGACCCGATCGTCAGGCCGCTCCCCGGTGGTGCTCCACCTCAGCGCCAGTCACGGCCCGACACCACTGTAGGGCACCCCCGGCGCCCTGCGACGGGCGTTTTTCTCCCCCTTTCCCGCCGCCATCCACCAGGCGTTTCCCCGCGGATGAGCGAATACCACCCCTGGCCGGGCCATGATCCGGTGCCCCCTAGACTGTCTCGCAATCCTCACGTTGATCGGAGCACGACATGCGTCGCCTTGCCCTCGCCCTCCTGGCATGTTCAGCCCTCACACTCGCCGGGTGCGCGCAGGACTTTGACCGGGGCCCTGACGGGACAGTCACCGACAAGGTCAAGGACGGGAAGAAGTTCTACCTGGTCGTGGATCCGGCCAAGGGCGGCGAGGAGAAGAAGTTCCGGGTCAGCAAGTACGACTACCACGACTGCAACCGTGGCTCGAAGTACCCCAAGTGCGTTGACGACTGAGGGTCCTTGAACCTGAGCGTACTCATCGTCGGCCCCGACCGTCCGCGGTCGGGGCCGACGGTGTTTCGGTTCACCCGTCGGCCGGGGCGGCCACGTCCGCGGCCGCCTGCCGCAGCGCGTGGCGGCAGGCCGCGATCGCGGGGTGGCGGCTGCGGCCCTGGCGTACGGCGGTGAAGACGCGGCGGGTGCGTTGGCCCCGGGGGAGCTGCCGCACCGTGACGGTCGGGGGCGCTCCGTTCCATACGAGGCTGGGGAGCAGGGCGGCGGCGTGGCCCTGCTCGACGAGGCGGAGATGGATCAGGAGGTCCGTGGTCTCGAACCGCACATCGGGCTCGAAACCGGCGTTCCGGCACAGGGTCATGGCCCAGTGGCGGGCGGCCGTGCCCTCGGGTTCCATGGCCCAGGGGTGACCGGCGAGCGAGCGCAACGACCCCGTGGGGCCGCCCTTGGGGCCGGGCCCGGTGTCGTTCCGCCCACCGGCCGGTGCGGGCAGCGCGAGGTGGAGCGGGTCATCGAGCAGATCCTCCTGCTCCAGACCGGGTGGCCGGGGGTTGGGGTTGCCCGGGTACTCCTCGGCGACGACCAGGTCGAAGTCGCGGGCCTGAAGCGCGGGGATCGCCGTCTCCGGTGGCATCTGCGTGATGTGCGCCCGCAGGCCGGGGTGGCGGTCGCGCAGCAGGCTCAGCATGCCGGGCACCAGGGCGAGAGTGGCCGTCTGGAACGAGGCGATGCGCAGGGTGCCGGTCAGATCGGTCAGGGAAGTGGCGATGTCCGCCTCGGCGTGCTCCAGCCGCTCCAGCACCGCTTCGGTATGGGCGACGAGGATCTCCGCCTGCTCGGTGAGCCGCACCCGCCGGCCCACCGGCTCCAGCAGCCGGACACCGACCTCCGCCTCCAGCTGGGACAGCTGCTGGGAGACGGACGAGGGGCTGTAGGAGAGGGCGGCGGCGACGGCCGCGAGGGTACCGCGGTGCTTGAGCTCGCGCAGCAGATGCAGTCGGTGCAGGTCGAACACGGGGTTACCTCTCTCCTTGCCGCGCAGGAGCTCGCCATTCGTCGGTTCTGACGATGCATATAGATGGAAAACATTCGCTGGACCGATGGGAGGTGCGGGCCGCACGCTGGCTGCGTGCCCGCATACGTCTCCTCCACCACCGAGCCGCCGTGGTTCGCCCGTCCCGCCGCCCGGGCCTGGACCTGCCCGCCCGCCCCCGCCGGGGTACGGGATTTCCACGCCTCCCTCTCCGGTTACGCCCCCACCCCACTGACCGAACTCCCGTCGCTGGCAGCCGAATTGGGGGTCGGGCGGGTCTTCGTCAAGGATGAGTCGTGCCGGCTGGGCCTGCCCGCCTTCAAGGCCCTGGGCGCGTCCTGGGCCGTGCACCGGGCCCTCGCCGCGCGGGCCGCACGCGGCGATGCCACAGGGCCCGTCACCCTGGTGAGCGCCACCGACGGCAACCATGGCCGCGCCGTGGCCCGGACGGCGCGCCTGCTCGGCCACCGTGCCCGGATCTTCGTGCCACGCGGTGTCCATCCGGAGGCCGTGGCGGCCATCGCCGCGGAGGGGGCGGAGGTCTGCCGGGTCACGGGCGCGTACGACGAGGCCGTGGGCCGGGCGGCCGCGGCGGCCGCCGAACCGGGCGCGTTCCTGGTCCAGGACACCGCCTGGCCCGGCTATGAACGGATACCGGGCTGGATCGTCGAGGGCTACTCCACCCTCTGCGCCGAAATCGACGAGCAACTCGCGGCCGCCGGAGCGGGGACGCCCGGCCTCATCGCCATCCCGATGGGCGTGGGTTCGCTGGCCCACGCCGTCGTCACCCACTACCGCAGCCGCCCGGCCCGGCCGCCCACCGCGCTGCTGTCGGTGGAACCCACGGCCGCCCCCTGCGTCATCGAGAGCCTCATATGTGGCGAACCGGTCAGCGTCACCACCGGCGAGACCATCATGGCCGGACTGAACTGCGGCACCCCCTCCAGCATCGCCTGGCCCCATCTGCGCGACGGTCTCGACGCGGCCATCGCCATCCCCGACGCCGCGCGCGCCCGCGCGGCGGGCGACCTCGCCCGGCTCGGCATCTCCAGCGGCCCCTGCGGCGCCGCCTCACTCGCCGGGCTGCGCGCCGCGCTCACCGGCGACGGCGCCGACGAGCGCCGCGCCGCGCTGGACCTCGGCCCCGCCTCCACCGTCGTGCTGCTGAGCACGGAGGGCGCCGCGGCCAACCCCGCCACCACCACCGCGGACATCTGACCCCATCCGCATCCGAATCCGCATCCGAACCACCCATGGGAGAACGAACATGACCGGCCCCATCCCCGACCCGATCACCGTCAACGGCCCCCGACTGTGGCAGTCGCTGATGGACCTCGCCGAGATCGGCGCGTACGACGACGAGCGCACCGGTCTGCGCGGGGTGAACCGTCTGGCCCTCACCGACGCCGACGCCGCCGGGCGGCGTCAGGTCATCGCGTGGATGGAGCAGGCCGGGCTGACGGTCCGGATCGACCGGATGGGCAACATCTACGGCCGCCGCGAAGGCACCGACCCCACGGCTGCCCCCGTGCTGACCGGGTCGCACATCGACAGCGTGGCCACCGCCGGTGCCTTCGACGGCTGTCTCGGAGTCCTAAGCGGCATCGAAGTCGTGCGGACGCTCGACGAGCGGGGCATCGGCACCCGCCGCCCCATCGAGATCGGTGTCTTCACGGAGGAAGAAGGTGTCCGCTTCGGCACCGACATGCTCGGCAGCGCGGTCGCCGCCGGGCGCCTCTCCCTGGAGTACGCCCACGCCCTGACCGATCGCGACGGCCGCACCCTCGGCGGCGAGCTGACCCGCACCGGCTTCCACGGCCCCGCCAATGTGCGTCTCGAACCGCCCTACGCCTACGTCGAGTGCCACATCGAACAGGGCCCCGTGCTCGCCGAGAACGATGTCCAGGTCGGCGTCGTCACCGGCGTTCAGGGCATCTCCTGGCAGGAGATCACCATCCACGGCCGCGCCGCCCACGCCGGTACCACCCCGACCCATCTGCGCGCCGACGCCGGCCTCGCCGCCGCCCGGATCGGCGTCCATCTGCGGTCCATGGTCGACTCCGGCGCCTACGGCGAGCTGCGCGCCACCGTCGGCCACCTGGCCGTCCAGCCGGACCTGATCAATATCGTCCCGGCGCGCGCCGAGCTCACCGTCGACCTGCGCAACCCCGACGACGCCCGGATGGCCCGCGCCGAGGAGGACCTCGCGGCCTTCCTGCGCACCCTGGAGGACGGCACGCCGGGGCTCACACTGACCACCCGGCGCATGGCCAGGACCGCGTACGTCCCCTTCGACGAGCGCGTTCAGAAGGTCATCGCCCAGGCCGCCGACGACCACGGCCTGGCCCACATCTCCCTGCTCTCCGGCGCCGGACACGACGCCCAGGAGATCGCCGCGCTCTGCCCCACGGCGATGGTCTTCGTGCGCGGTGAGTACGACGGGATCAGCCACAACCCCCGTGAGTACTCCACCCCGGAGGCGTGCGCCCACGGTGTCGACGTCCTCGCCACCACCCTCCTCCGGCTGGCCACGCAGGACCCGTCCTGATGGACGCGCCGGTCAGCTGAGCATCGCGGCGAAGCGCCGCGCGAAGAGATAGGCGTCGCCGGGCCAGCGGGCGGAGAGGTAGTTGCCGTCCCTTACGACGAAGGCCGGGGTGTCGTCCGTGGCAGTGCCACGGCGCCGCAGCTCGATGGGCCCGCGTTCGAACTGGGCGGGGTCGTCCAGGGCGGCGACCACCTCGTCCTGGACGTAGGCCGGGTAGGTGCGGTAGTAGCGGCCACGGCGCCAGGCCGTGAGGTAGTACGCGGTCCGCTCCATGTAGCCGGGCAGACAGGTGGTGCGCCGGTCGGCGAGGAGGCCGCGGCCGGTGTCCGGGTCGCGGGTGCGGGCCAGGACGAGGACGCCGTGGCAGATGGCGCCGACCGGGCGGTCCAGCCGCCAGAACTCCGCGATCTTCTCGCGCAGGACACCGGAGCCCAGGTACTGGCGCATCCCGGGTGCGTGGCCGCCGGGCAGGATCAGCCCGTCGTACGCCTCGGGCCGGAGGTCCGCCCACGCCACGGGGTGGCGGAAGGCGGCCTCGCCGGTCAGCCGCTCGTAGAACTCCTTGGGCTCGGGCTCCGCGCCGAGTTGCCCGAAGAGCACTCCGGTGAGCAGCAGCGGATCGGCCGCGGGCGGACCGTCGCCGTGTTCGGTGGCGAACACCACCTCATGGCCGAGGTCGGTCAGCAGCTTCCAGGGCACGGCCACCTCGGTGACGTCGAAGTCCCGGTCGGGCAGCGGCAGAAGGATACGCACGAGGACTGCCTACCACAGGAGCCACGGCCGTCCGCCGCCGGGTGGCGGCGGCGGACGGCCATCGGGACCGGTCGCGCGGATTACTTCCAGATGGAGTCGACCCACTCCGGGTGGTCGATGAACGGGTTGCGGTTGTGCTGGAAGCTGTCGTAGATGACCTCGTTGCGGTTCTTCTCGAAGTCGTCGGGCGGGTCCCCGGCGCTCCACTCCTTCAGTACGGAGAGACGGCCGATGTTGGGCGCGGAGCCGTTGTCGACCTTGTCGTTGGGCTCGAGGTCGGCGAAGCCGTCGTCTCCGTCGTAGCGGACGGCCATGTAGAGGATCATCCGGGCGATATCGCCCTTGACCTGGTCACGCGGTTCGAAGGAGTCGTCGTCGGTGCGGTTGCCCGGGGCGTCGGGCACCTCCTCGCCCCCGTTGTCGAAGTCCTTGTTGCCCCGGGCGCTGTTCACCTGCACATTGGCCGGGCGCAGATGGTGCAGATCGGTGCCGGGCCCGGTGGCCGTGCCGAAGTCGCCGTGCGACTTCGCCCAGACGTGCTCGCGGTTCCAGTCGTCGGGGTCACCGCCGTTGGCGTCCTTGGCCTGGGAGCGGCCGGAGTAGAGGAGGATGACGTTCGACGGGTTGTCCGGGTCCTCGTCCGTGGACTTCAGCGCGTCCCACACCTCGTCGTAGGACAGCTTGGTCTGCTCGCTGATGATCGTGTGCAGCGCCGCCTTCAGCTCCGGGCCGCTCTTGCCCGTCGCGTCCTGGTAGTAGTCGTCGGGCGCCTGCACGGCCGTGGGCCGGGTGGTGTCCGCCGTGGCCGGTGTGTCGGCGACGGCGACCGAAGGGGCGGCCACACCGGCCGCGGCCACGACGGCCAGCAGAGGAAGGCGCCGTGACCGGCGCGCGCGATGAGTGGACATGATGTGGGGGGTGTCCTCTCCGAGACGAGTACCCGGACCGCCAACTGGCGCCGCGAGTACGGATGTTCAAGGCACAAGCTCTCGGAGACTCGCATGCGTGACGCCCGAACGCGTGTACGCGATGTGCCCGTTCCGCGTGAATCCGGTGAACGCCATGAGCCGTGGAAAGGGCCGACCGACGGGTCTGCCGTCGGGTCTGCCGTCGGGCCGGATCGGCGGAGCTGGCAGTATCGGCGTATGGCTGAACAGATCATCGCCGCGTGTGACGGGGCATCGAAGGGAAACCCCGGGCCCGCGGCCTGGGCATGGGTCATCGCGGGCACGGACGGTGAGGTGGAGCGCTGGGAGGCCGGGCCGCTGGGCACCGCGACCAACAATGTCGCCGAGCTGACCGCGCTGCGAGAGCTGCTGGAGTCCACCGACGCGGGCGTGCCGCTGGAGGTGCGCATGGACTCCCAGTACGCGATGAAGGCGGTCACCACATGGCTGCCCGGGTGGCGGAGGAAGGGGTGGAAGACCGCCTCGGGGTCGCCGGTGGCCAACCGCGAGCTGGTGATGCGCATCGACGAACTGCTGGACGGCCGCACGGTGGCATTCGTCTACGTTCCGGCGCACCAGATCGACGGCGACCCGTTCAACGCGGCCGCCGACCGGGCGGCCAGCCACACGGCCCGCACCCAGCAGCCCGTGGGCACCTCGCTGGGCTCCGCCCTGCCCCCGCCCGAGGACCGGACGGCGGCACGCTCGGCCGGTCGTGGTGGCGCGGCCCGCCCGCGTACGGCGACGGGACAGGGGCGGGGGACCGCCGCGAAGAAGAGCACCGGCTCAAAGGGGTCCATCAAGGCGAAGTTCCCCGGCCGCTGCCGCTGCGGTACGCCCTACGCCAAGGGCGAGAGCATCAGCAAGAACCCCGACGGCTGGGGCCACCCGTCCTGCGCCACCTGAGCCACGCGGCGGATCAGGGCGGGGAGAAGAGCGCGGGGAAGCGGGGGGCGAGCCAGGGCTTGCGGCCCCAGGTGAGGACGCGGCCCCTGGCGACGGCGCCCCACGGTCCGAGGCGGCCCAGCGCCATGAGGAGGAAGGCCGCGGGCTCGGTGAGGATGGTGCAGTCCGGGCGGCTCGGCGGGCTGGGTGCGACGGTCATCGCGCCGTCGGTGAAGGCGGCGCCGAAGCAGGCGCCACCCCTCAGGCGGATGGCGTAGCGGGCGGTGAGCCCCGCGGCGGCCGTGGTGTCGAGCACCCGTGGCATGGCCGTGATCAGGAAGGGCAGGGTCAGCTCCACCCGGGCCCGGTTGAGCATGTGCGGGCGGCCCAGCGCGCGGGCGAGGTCATAGCCGTGGCCGAGCATATGGGTCAGCAGATACGACCCCAGTACGTCGAGGCTCATCGGGCCCATCGGCGTGACGAGTTCGCCGTGTGAGGCGTGCGCGGTGTCTGAAGGGTGTGAGGCGTGTGAGGCGTGTGACGTAGGTGACGCGTTTGACGCGGGCCGGCGGGCCGCCGACTCGAGGAAGGCTTCGGCCTGCTCCACGATCATGGCGGCCAGCGGCTCGGCCCGGCGCTCGGCGAACGCGGCGAGCGCGCGCTGGTTGGCCTCCGCGAGCCCCTGCGGGGTGCCGTCCCCGTAGCCGCGTTCCTCCCCGTCCGCGAGGTGTGCCATCAGCTCATTGGCCTGCGCCAGATGCGCCGCCGCCTCCCCGACCGTCCACCGCGATCCGGGCACCGGAGCCCCGGTGTCGGAGGCGCCGCGCAGCGTGGCGGCGATGTCGGCCGCGGTGGTGCGTATCGCCTCGTCCAGTCCCGTGGGCCACGTGCCGCCGTCGTCCTGCCCGTTCACCGATGCCACGCACTCTCCCTACACCTGGCCGGGAAGCTCCCTCGGGGTTACGGTGCCATGTGTCCCACGGTCGCCGGTATCGCATCGCGGGTCACGGTGTCAGTACGATCCTGCCGAACACCTCGCCGGTGTCCATCTTCCGGTGTGCTAGCACGGCCCGCTCCAACGGCAGCAGCTCATGCACCACCGTACGCAGTTCGCCGCGGCTCGCGGCGTCGAACTGCTCGGTCCGCACGGCACGTCGATCGGGCTCGGCCACGGTGGCGGCGCTGAAGGCGGCGAACGACATCGACTTCTGGAACGCCGCCATCATGGCCATACCGAAGTCCGCCGGTGGCATGCCTCCGACCGCGCCGACGGCCACCATGCGACCGTTCGGATTGAGCTTGTCGAAGAAGGACGGCATATCCGCACCGGCGATGATGTCGATGATGACGTCGTAGCCGGAGGGAGCGTCGTCGCCGCCCTCGCCCGAGCGGTCCAGCACATGGGTGGCGCCGAGCTCGCGCAGCCGATCGCCACGCTCGGCCGACGACGTGGTGACCGCCACGGCCCCCGCACCGCCACGCGCCGCGAGCTGGACCGTCATGATACCGAGGCTGCCGGCCGCGCCCCGCACCAGCACCGACTCGCCGGGAGCGAAGTGGCCATGGGACAGGCCGAAGTGGGCCACGATTCCGGAGCTCCCCAGCGTCACCGCGTCGACGGCGGAGAGGCCGGCGGGGAGGGGGAGGGTCTCCTCGACCGCGGCGATCGCCTGTTCGACATAGCCGCCGTTCACGCCGGTGAACGCCCACACGCGCCGACCGACCCATGACGTATCGACGCCGTCGCCGACCGCGGTCACGGTGCCCGCGACCTCGCTGCCGGGGATATGGCCTTCCTTGAAGCCGTAACCGGCGAGGGTTCCACGGCGGATCACGGCGTCGGAGCCACCGACACCGATCGCCTCATTGGCGATCAGCACCTGTCCGGCGGCGGGAGCCGGGACGGGGAGGTCGATCACTGTCAGACCTTCGGGAGGTCCGAACGCCTGGATCGCGACTGCCTTCAAGGTCGTCTCCTCGCACGGGATTGATCGGAACCGGCCCGAGGGACGCTAACGGACGCCCCCGTCCACTTCGGCTAAAGTGAGAGCGGTGACCGACCGTTTGCCTCACACCCTGCGCTCCGACGCCTCGGACAACCGGGAGCGCATCCTGGACGCGGCCCGCGCGCTCTTCGCCACCGAAGGGCTGAAGGTGCCGATGCGGGAGATCGCCCGGCACGCCGGGGTCGGCCCCGCCACGCTGTACCGCCGTTTCCCGACCAAGCAGACGCTGGCCACGGAGGCCTTCACGGACGAGATGCGCGCATGCCGCGCCATCGTCGACAAGGGGCGTGCCGAGCCGGATCCGTGGCGCGGCTTCTGCCTCGTGATCGAGAGGACCTGTGAGCTGCACGCCCGCAGCCGGGGCTTCACCGAAGCCTTCATGTCGACCTTCCCCGACGCGATGGACTTCGTCGCGGAGCGCGAATACGCGCTGCGGTCGATCGCCGAACTGGCTCGCCGCGCCAAGGACGCGGGCCATCTGCGCCCTGACTTCGTCCTGGACGACCTGGTCCTGATGCTGATGGCGAACAGGGGCATCCACACCTCGTCGGAGCCCACCCGGGTCGCGGCATCCCGGCGCTTCGCCGCGCTGGTGATCCAGGCGTTCCAAGCCTCGCCGCAGCACTCACCGCTGCCGCCGGTGGCACGCCTGGCACCCGCGGCGCCAGGCAGGATCACATGAAGACGCGGCTCAGGGCCGACCGGCCCGCGTAGTGTGCCGGCGGTCGGCCGCCGGAAGACCGAGGAATCTGGAGAGTCGGGCATGGGCCTGTGGGACAGGGCGCTGGATGGAGCGGGGATCGGCGATCCCGGGCTGCGGGAGGACTATACGCGGCAGCGGAGACTCGTCGCGGGCTACCGGCGCAGTTCCTACCTCGCCGCGCGCCTGCTGCTGCCCCCGCCGTTGCTGCCACATGTGATCGCCGCCACCGCCTTCATGCACCACACCGACACCCTCCTCGACAGCGGTCCCGTCGCGGAGCGCGCCGGGGCCTGCGCGGAGTGGGTGAAGGAGGTGCACGAGGGCCTGGCCGGTGGCGAAAGCGAGGATCCCGCCGTACGGCCGCTGCTGCACACCGTCTCCGCGCACCCCGGGATGCACGGCCGGGTGGCGGACTTCCTCGACGCGGCCGCCATGGAACTGGAGTTCACCGGATTCGCCACCGAAGCGGAGCGCGCCGGGGCCTGCGCGGAGTGGGTGAAGGAGGTGCACGAGGGCCTGGCCGGTGGCGAAAGCGAGGATCCCGCCGTACGGCCGCTGCTGCACACCGTCTCCGCGCACCCCGGGATGCACGGCCGGGTGGCGGACTTCCTCGACGCGGCCGCCATGGAACTGGAGTTCACCGGATTCGCCACCGAAGCGGACTACCAGCGCTACGTCGACGCCTATGCGCTCCCGGCGTTCATGCTGATCGCGGGCCTGATCGCCGGGGAGGATCCGGCAACGGACTACCGCGAGGCGTGCCGTATGTACATCGACGGCAGCCAGCGCCTGGACTTCGTCAACGACCTGGCCGAGGACCTCGCCGACGGACGCCTGAATCTGGTGCGGGAGACGCTCGACGCTCACGGTGTCACCCGCGACGACCTGGAGAAGGCCCGGGACACCACCGCGATCCGCGGCCTTCTGGGGCACCTGCTCGGCGAGGCCCGTGGGTGCCTGTCCACCAGCCGGAGCATGGTCGGCCTCGCACCACCCGAGGGCCGACCGCTCTTCCGCGCCATGATCGAGATCGAGCTCCTCACGACCGCGGCCGCCGCCACCAAGGGCCCCGGCCTCCTCCGCGCCCCCGCCCGTCCTCCGCTACCGGCCACCGCGCGGGTGCTGCTCCGGGAACGCCGCAGCGCCCGTCACCTGCGCTGAACCCCTCGTCGTCCGCCTCAGGAGGCCCGCGCCTCGCTGGGCTCGCCCGCATCGGCGGCCGCGTCCGTGGTGGCCGCCGAATAGAAGACCGACTTCTTCTGCTTGGTGCGGTGTGCTTGCCCCTTGGCGACAAGCGATTCGAGAGTGCCGCGCACGACCGTGGGCTTGATCTCACGCTCCGGAAGAGCCTTGCTCAGCGCGGCGGTCACCTCAGCCGCCGAACGGGGCTCACCATGCTGGGCGAGGTCATTGCTCACAAGCTCCCGAAGCGTGGGCACCCCCGTTTCCCGCACCCGCTGACGACGCGGACGACTTCCGCCCGACTCCGCCCCCTTCCGCTTGCCACCGGCCGCGTTGGCCTTCTTCCTCGCCTTGCGCGTGGCGGACAGCGCCGCGACCTCTCGTCGCGCGGAGGAACCATCCCCGGAGCCACTGACGCCACCGTTCTCCGTGGCGCCACCGGTGTCGTCGTCACCCAGGGTCTGCCGCATGCTGAGCAGCAGCGCCCGGTTCTCCTCCAGCACCGTCAACTGCTCTTGCAGCGCGGCGATTTCGGAGCTGAGACGTTCGTGCTCGGCGGAGTTGCGTTCCAGGTCGGCCGCGACCTGAGCCGCGTACTGGGACTTCAAGTTGGCGCTCTCGGCAGGAGTGTCCACTACGAGCTCCCTCATCTGGGCCATTGCACGTTGGTGCTGGATGGTACATCCGTGTGAATGCCACGTGGGGCTGATCCCACCGCTGAGCAGGGTCTGGGGCCTCTCGCCGAGCCCACTCCGACGTATCGTCGGCCGGACGCAACTGGGTGCCCGACATCTTCAACTCGGTATGTGTCGCGGCGGCCTCCGGTGCCGCGAACCTCATCCTCCGCCTCGTCCTCGCGATCCGCGCCGTCCCCTTGTGCCGGTAAGGTGACGCTCATAAGGTGACGCGTGTCAGGTTATCCAAGAGGCAGTGCAGGCCCGGAGCGGGGGAGTGGCATTGAGGTGCCGCCGGGGCCCACTTCTCAACTGAGGCGGGCCTCAACCCCTCAACCGAGGAAGGCGAGATGACGACCACCACCGCATCCGGGACCGCTTCCGCCGAGGAAGCACCGTTCTTCCCCGCCCCGCGTAGCTGTCCGTTCAGCGCGCCTGAGCAGCACACCGCCTTCCGGGAGGCGGGTGGGCTGCACAAGGTCACCATCTGGGACGGCTCCACGCATTGGCTGGCCACGCGGCACGCGGACATCCGGGCCGTCCTCTCCTCCCCGTCCTTCAGCGCCGACGTACGCAACCCGGACTTCCCGCTGGTTCACTCCAACCAGCCCGAACACGAGGGAGGTCTGTTTCTGCGGCTGGACGACCCCGAGCATGCCCGGCTTCGGCAGATGCTCACCAAGGAGTTCAGCGTCAGGCGCACCCAGGCGATGCGCGAGCGGCTGCTGCGGATCACGGATGAACTGATCGACGCCATGCTCGCCAAGGGCGGTCCGGTCGACTTCATCCAGGACTTCGCGCTGCCCCTGCCCTCCCGGGCCATCTGCCTCATCCTCGGGGTCCCTTACGAGGACCACGCCCTCTTCGAGCGCCACGCCAATGCCGGGACGGACCTGGACGTCAGCCACGAGGAGCGCGCCCGTACGCAGCGGGAGGCGTTCGCGTACTACGAGGCCCTCGTGGAGCGTAAGCGTCGTGAGCCCTCGGACGACATGATCAGCCGGTTGCTGGCGCATCACACCGGGCCGGACGGGTTCGCGCCCGAAATGTTGCCCGTCCTGGTCGGGATCCTGGTCGGCGCCGGGCATGAGACCACCGCCAATATGCTGGGCCTCGGCACGGTGGCGCTCCTGGTCAACCCCGAGCAGCGGGACCGGCTGCGGGACCGCCCCGAGTTGGCGCCGAGCGCCGCGGAGGAGATGCTGCGCTACTGGAGCATCGTCTCCACCGATCCGCGGCGGGTGGCCCTCGAGGACGTCGAGGTGGGCGGGCAGCTCGTCCGCGAGGGGGAGGGAGTCATCGTCTCGCTGATCGCGGGAAACCGGGACCCCCGCGCCTTCGGCGCCAATGAGGGTGAGAGCCTCGCGGACACGCTCGACATCGGACGCAACGCCCGCCGCCACGTGGCGTTCGGATTCGGCTCCCACCAGTGCCTGGGCCAGAACCTGGCGCGGGTGGAGATGCAGGTCGCCTGGCCACGGCTCTTCGAACGGATCCCCGGGCTGCGGCTCGCCATCGCCGAGGACGAGCTGCCCTTCAAGAGGAACTCCATCGTCTATGGCCTCACGTCCCTTCCGGTCACCTGGTGAGCGGCGTGCGGAAGCGCGCTGGATCACCGGCCCTCCGGGCCCGGACATCGGCGTACCGCAGAATGTGAGGCATGAACGAGGACACCGCCACCGACACCACACGTAGGCGCAATCCCCGTGGCCAGGGGGACCGGCTCCGTACGGAGATCCTGGCCGCCGTGGCGCGGCTCCTCGACCAGAAGCTCACCGAAAACCCGCTGCCGGTGTCCCTCCGGGAGGTGGCACGCGAGGTCGGCATCGCCGCACAGAGCATGTATCTGCACTTCGCCGACAAGGACCAGCTCGCCCGTGCCGTCGCCGAGGACGGCTACCAACGTGTCGTCGCGGCCATGCGCGACGCCGACGCCGAGGCGGCCGCCCGGGGAGCCGACGCCGGTGAACGGCTGCGCGCCCAGGCGAACGCCTTCTGCACCTTCGCCCGCACCGAGCGCGGTGTCATCCGGCTGATGTTCGGTCATAACTCGTCCAGCTTCGGCGAACCCGGCCAGAGCCACCCGGCCCGGCTGCTGTGGCGGCAGTGGGTCGACGCCATCCAGAACTGCGAAGCGGAAGGGCTGCGCCGGCCGGACGGTGCCGAACAGACCGCGATGCTCCTGTGGTCCGCCCTCTTCGGCCGTTTCGCGCTGTGGACCTCCAGCTTCGGGCGGCAGGACGCGCGGGAGCTCGCCACCTTCGCCGACCGCGTCGTCGACACGCTGCTGCGCGACGCGCGTCGCTGACCCGGTAGTTGGCGCGCGGGGCGTACGGCAGACTGCGTGCGGCATCATGATCACTCGCCGTTCCCGACCCCGCGCGGTGATCGGCGCGTCGCCAACCGGCCAAGCACGTGAAAGGAACCACGGATGACCTTGGACGCACAACCGATACGCACCGGCACGGACTCAACGGCAGGCGCGGCGGCGGACGACCTCCCCGCCACGATGCGCGCCGCGCGGTTCGACACGGCAGCGGGCACGTTGAAGGTCGAGGATGTGCCCGTGCCCCGGCCAGGAGCGGGCGAGGTCGTGGTCAAGGTGGCCGCGTGCGGCATCTGCCAGTCGGACCTGAGCCAGCTCGACGGCCATATCCCGCCCCGGCTGCCGGTGGTCACCCCCGGGCACGAGGCATCGGGCGTGGTGGCGGCGGTCGGCGACGGCGTCGGGCACTGGAAGGCGGGGGACCGGGTGGTCCTGGGCGCGGGGAAGGCGTGCGGTACGTGTCCCGCCTGCCGGTTCGGCGGTGGCACGAACACCTGCGAGAACCTCCAGGTGATGGCCTTCCACTACGACGGGGCCTGGGCCGAGTACGTCCTGACCGATGCCACCACGCTCATCGCCGTGCCCGACTCCGTACCCCTGGAACACGCCGCCGTGCTCGCCGACGCCGTCTCCACCCCGTACGGCGCCATCGACACCGCCCAGCTCCGGTCGGCCGAATCCGTGGGCATCTGGGGGCTGGGCGGTCTGGGCACCCACCTCGTGCAGCTCACCCGCGTCTGCGGAGCCTCCCCGATCGTCGCCCTCGACCCCCTCCCCGCCGCGCGCGAGCGCGCCCTCGCCCTCGGCGCCGACTTCGCGCTCGACCCGACGGACGGTGACACCAAGGCCAGGCTGAAGGAGATCACGGGCGGCAAGGGCCTGGACGTCGCCTTCGACTGCGTCGGCCGTACGCCCTCCTTCACCCAGGCGGAGCGTGCCCTCGGCCACCGGGGCCGCCTGGTGCTCGTCGGGATCTCGCCCGATCCGCTGGCCGTGGGCCCGGAGCTCCACTTCGTCCGCAACCGCCATACGGTGATCGGACACACCGGGTACCGCATGGAGCATCTGGAGGACCTGGTCGAGCTCACCGCCCGGGGCCGTCTGGACATCTCCGGGTCGGTCAGCGCGGTCCTGCCCCTGGAGCAGGTCGACGAGGGCATCCGCCGGCTGCGTGAGCGGGAGGGCAATCCGATCCGCATCCTGCTGCGACCCTGAGCGCGGGGCGCGGGCCCATGGCCGGGCTCCGCGGTGGCCGAAGGCCGCGGACTCCGCTCAGGCCCCGGCCGCCCGGGCGGTCTGATCGACCCGTTCGCGTACCCAGGCCAGGAAGGCCCGCACCTCCGCGGTGGGCAGCGGGAGCGCGGAGGAGCGAGGACGCTCGAAGCTGCGCACCGCGGCCTCGATGAGCGGCCGGAACTCCCCCTCGGCCAGGGCGACTTCCCGCGCCGCCACGCGCTTGGCCATCCAGCGGCCGGTACGGCAGAACACCACCGAGCGGCAGCCGTTGAGCACCCGGTTGTCCGCGAGGTGACCTTCGCCGTCGCTGTGCTCACGGACGGAAGCCCGGATCGCGGTGAGCAGATCCGGGCGGTCCGGTGCGGCGATCACCTCCCGGGCCGGGCGGCCGAAGAGCGTCAGCCCGGTCTGGTGGGCGACGGAGCGGTCGATGACGTACCAGAACGCCGGGGACCGCGCCGCGTCGAAGTCGGCCCGGTCCGGCAGCAGCGGGCCGGTGTTGAGGTCCAGGAGGTACCCGGCCGCACCGGAGGGACGGCCGACGAAATCCGTTCCGTAGACCACCAGTTCCAGCCCCGCCGCCGGGCAGGGCAGACGCGGGTGGGCGAGGGTCCCGGCCAGGTCGTGCGGGGCCGATCCGGGCAGCGACGGCTCGACGACCACCGTCACATCGACGTCGCTGCGCCCATGTCGGTAGTCCCCGAGCGCGAGGGAACCGACCGCGAGGACACTCACCAGATGGGGCCCGCACACCGTGCGGGTGCGACGGACGAGTTCTTCCAGATAGGGCCGCAGTTCGGTGGGGACGGACCGCGGATCCTCGCGCGCGTGGGCCATGTGCCCAGTATTCCTTGCCGTCCCGTGGATCATTCATCCCTTATTGTGCCTTTTGTTGTAGCCCTTCGTGAGCGGGATGGAGTCGGGACGTGGCCTTCGTGTCCGGCATGGGGTCCCTGGTGCCGCTGCTGGCCGTGTGTGCCGGGTACTTCATGGTCATCCTGGACGTCACGGTCATCAACGTGGCCGTGCCCGTGATCGGGCGGGAGCTGTCGGCCTCGCTCACCGGCATCCAGTGGATCACCGACGGATACACCCTGGTCTTCGCCGGGTTCCTGCTGAGCGGCGGTGCGCTGGGGGACAGGCTGGGAAACCGCCGGATCTTCTGCACCGGCGTGGTGGTGTTCACCGTGTCCTCGGCCGCGTGCGCCTTCGCGCCGAGTGCCCCCTTCCTCGTCGCCGCGCGGGTGGTGGAGGGCCTCGGCGCGGCGCTGATCGTGCCCGGCTCGCTGGCCCTGCTCCAGCAGGCGTATCCGGCTACGGCCGCCCGCTCGCGGGCCTTCGGGGTGTGGGGCTCCGTCGCGGGGATCGCGGCTTCGGCGGGACCGCTGCTGGGCGGGCTGCTGGTGTCCACCGTGGGCTGGCGGTGGGTGTTCCTCATCAATCTGCCCGTCGGCGTCGTCTGTCTGGTCCTGACGCTCCGTCGCGTGGCCCCCTCCGACCGGCTCACCACCCGGCCGCTCGACTGGCCGGCGCAGTGCGCGGTCATGGCGGCGGTGGCCCTGCTGACCGCCGCGCTCAACGAGGCGGGGCGGCGCGGATGGTCCGATCCGGCCGTCCTCGCCGGTGTGGGCCTGTCCGTACTGGCCGCCACGGCGTTCGTGTTACGCGAGCGACTGGCCCGCTTCCCCGCCCTGCCGACGAGCCTGCTGCGCTCCCGTGCGCTGGGCGGCGGAGCCGTCATCGGCCTGCTGTTCAATTTCGGCTTCTACGGCATGGTGTTCACCGCCAGCCTGGACTTCCAGCACCAGCGCGGCTACAGCGCCCTCGTCACCGGCCTCGCGCTCTTCCCCGCGGTCGCGATGACCATGTTCGCGTCCATCCTCTCCGGGCGGCTGGCCCGCACGACCGGCGACCGTCCGCTGGTGTGCACCGGCATGCTGCTGGCGGCCCTGGGGCTGGCGGGCTGGGTCGCGGCGGGAGCCGAGCCCGCCTATCCGCTGCTGGTGGTCCCGATGATGGCAGCGGGATTCGGCACCTCCTTCGCACTCACCGGCTCCGCCTCCACCGTCATGGGCGCCGCGCCCCCGGCGTACTCGGGAACCGCCTCCGCCCTGTTCAACACCACCCGCCAGCTCGGCAGCGCCACCGGCGTGGCGCTCGGCGGCACCCTGCTCGCCACGGCCACCGACTACGGCGAGGGGCTGCGCACCAGCATGGCCATCGGCGCCCTCGCCTATCTGACCGCCGCGGGTCTCGCGTGGTTCTGCGTACCGCCCAAGTCCCGGCGGCACGAGGCGCCTGATGCGGAGGCCCACACGGGCTGACCGAGGCGGCCACCGTAGGCCGTCACGGTAAGGTCTCTCTCCCCCCGCCTCACCGGCTCACTACTCGACTCACTACTCGGCTCCCCCGGCGAAGCCATAATGAAGCCCGCGGCCCGGGACCGGCAGCCCCGCGGGCAGCCGGAGACCGGAGAGTTCGGGCACGGCGACGGCGTTCCAGTCCACGCCACCGTCCGCGAGGTGCGGGCCGAGGTCGACCGAGCCCACCTCCGCGCCGTCCACATAGGCGGTCAGGGTGGGCTCGCCACCGATGCCACCCTCGGCCAGCGTGAACCACTTGTCGCTCGCCCAGCGGATCTCGGCGGCGTCGGACGCGACGATGGTCGCGCCGTGCCGCACGGAGCCGCTCCATGCCTCGTCCTCCATGACATAGAAGCTGTACGTGTCCTCCGCCGCGGGCTTGTCACCGATCCCGAGGAGCACGGCCAACTCGTCCAGCCCGGCGTCCGTGTGGCGGTCGGGGCCGGCCGCGCGTATCCGGGCGTACAGCTTCGCCGCCTCGATGTGCCGCCGCTCGACGGTGCTCTCGTCCTCCCCGTACCACTTCATCACGTCGGGGTTCATGTCCAGACACGCCTCCCAGTAGGAGATCTGCTGGGCAAGGCGCCCGGTCAGCAGGGTCAGAGCCGCGACATCACCGGGGTGTGCCGCCACGGCGGCGCGCAGCCAGGGCTCTTCGGGCCAGGTCGGTTCGCCGTCCCCGGGCTCGGCCGGGTCCGCTGCCGTCAGGCTCAGCAACCGCCCCAGCCGCAGCGCGGCTCGGGCATCGCCCGCGGCAGCCGTGCTCCGCAGCCGTATGAGCGTCTCGTCGGTGATCGTCACGGGACGACGCTACGCCCCCACCGCGCGGTGAACGGGCTGTGCCCAGAGAGTCAGACCATGGCCGGCAGTCCGGGCAACAGCTTCTCGATCGTGATGGGGAAGTCCCGCACCCGCACCCCCGTGGCATTGAACACCGCGTTGGCCACCGCCGCGCCGGATCCGCAGATGCCCACTTCACCGAGGCCCTTCGCACCGAGGTCATTGGCCTTGTCGTCGTACCCCTCGAGGACGACGGCGTCGATGTCGGCGGGGATGTCGCCGTGGACCGGCACCAGATACCCCGCGAAGTCCCGGTTGACGAAGGCGCCGGAGCGCGGATCGACGACGGCCTCTTCCTCGAGGGCCGCGCCGACGCCCCAGATCATGCCGCCGATCAGCTGCGAGCGGGCCGTCTTCGGGTTGAACACACGCCCCACCGAGAACACGCTGAGCATCCGCCGCAGACGGATCTCGGCGGTGTCCGCGTCGACGCCCACTTCGGCGAAATGGGCCCCGTAGGTGTTGATCGAGTAGTCGGAGTAGTTCGGATCGTCGCCCATGAAGCGGGTCTTGCCCTCCGCCTCCACACCGCCGGGATGGTGGCGCGCGACGATCTCGCGCAGCGCCTCGGACGCTCCGCCGATGGCCACGTTGCCGTCGGAGAACACGGCATCCGCCGGATCCTGGCCGTGCAGCGGGGAGCGTGTGTCGCCGCACGCCGCCTCCAGCAGCTTCGTACGCAGGGCCGCGCACGCCCGGTGCACCGCAGTGGACGAATTGGTGGCGCCCCACGAGCCGCCGGACCCCCAGCTGGAGGGATGATCCGAGCGTCCGAGGTCGATCCGCACCCGTTCCAGCGGGAGTCCGAGTCCCTCGGCCCCGACCTGGGTGAGGATGGTGTAGGTGCCCGTGCCGATGTCGGTCATGTCCGTCTGGATGACGGCGGTGCCGTCCGGCTCCAACCGCACCCGCACCGTCGTCGGCCCCTGGAAGTGTCCCCGGATGGCGGCCGACATGCCGTAGCCGATCAGCCACCGTCCCTCGCGCACACTCGCGGGCGTGGCCGGGCGGTTCTCCCAGCCGAACCGGCGCGCGCCCTCGCGCAGGCACTCCACCAGGTGCCGGTCGCTGTACGGCACGTTCCGTTCGGGATCGACGGTGGGTTCGTTGCGGATCCGCAGCTCGACCGGGTCCATCCCGAGCGCATCGGCCAGCTCGTCCATCGCCGACTCGACCGAGAGCATGCCCGGCGCCTCGCCCGGCGCGCGGACGTCCGTCCCACGCGGCAGGTCGAGCGCCGTCAGCCGGTGGCTGGTCAGCCGGTGGGGCGCGGCGTAGAGGCTGCGGACGGTGGCGGCGGTCTGCTCGGCGTACTCGACGTCGGGGTTGGTGTGCATGGTGACGTCGTGGGCGATCGCGGCCAGCTGTCCGTCGCGCCCCGCGCCCAGCCGGACCCGCTGGTTCGATGTGGGGCGCATGCCCACGAGCTGGAAGACCTGCTGCCGGGTCAGCGTGAGCTTGACCGGCCGGCCCAGCGTGCGGGCGGCGAGCGCCGCCAGGATCGTCTCGGAGTGGATGCCCAGCTTGGAACCGAAGCCGCCGCCGACGAAGGGGGTGACGATGTGCACCCGCTCCGGGTCCATCATCAGTGTGCTCGCGACCGAGTCCCGCGCCGCGTCGGTGATCTGGCAGCTGACGTAGACGACCAGGTCCTCGCCGCGCGGCGCCACCATGGAGGCGTTCGGTTCGATCGGCAGCGAGAACTCGTACGGCGTCGTGTACTGCTCGTCGACCTTGACCTCCGCACCGGCGAAACCGGCGTCGAAATCTCCGACCGCGGTGTCGGTGGGGAGACCGGCGTTGACCGTCTTCGGGATGTAGGTGTCGTCCTCGAACTCGCCGAAGTCGAACCGGCCCCGCCCGGCTCGGTATTCGACCTCGACCAGGTCGGCCGCGTCCCGGGCCTGTTCGAAGGTCTCGGCGACGACCAGTGCCACCGGCTCGCCGTAGAAGTGGACGTCCGGACCGGTCAGCACCGGCTGGGCGCGCCAGTATTCGAAGGGGATGGACTCGTCGCGGGGGCCCTGCGCCGGGGCGTTGAGGTAGGTCATCACCAGCTGGACACCGGGCGCGCCCTGCGCGTCCTCGGTGTCGATGCGGGTGATGCGGCCCTTGCCGATCGTCGCGCCGACGATGAAGCCGTAGAGCGGTTGACCGGCCTCCCAGTGTTCGTAGGCGTAGGTGGCCCGGCCGGTCGCCTTCAGCGGGCCGTCGACGCGGTCCACAGCTTGCCCGATCATCTCGCCTCCTCAGCTCGCCCCGGCCGCTTGCGCCAGCGTGCGGCAGAGCGTGCGCTTGGCCAGCTCGATCTTGAAGTCGTTGTCACCCCGCCCGACCGCGCCGCGCAGCGCCGCCTCGGCGGCGGCGCGATAGGTGTCCATCGTGGCCGGACGGTCGGTCAGCGTGTCCTCCGCCTCGACGGACCGCCACGGCTTGTGCGCCACACCACCGAACGCCACCCGGGCCTCGCGGATCGTTCCCCGGTCGACCGAGACGACGGCGGCCACCGAGACCAGCGCGAACTCGTACGACGCCCGGTCCCGCACCTTGCGGTAGACCTGCCGGCCCGGCAGGGGCGGCGGCAGCAGCACAGCCGTGATCATCTCGTCTTCACCCAGTACGTTCTCGATGTGCGGCGTATCGCCCGGCAGCCGGTAGAAGTCCGTGATGGCGACACCGCGCACCGATCCATCGGCCCGGAGCAGCTCGATCTCGGCGTCGAGCGCGGTCATCGCGACGGCCATGTCCGAGGGGTGGGTGGCGATGCAGGACTCGCTCGCACCGAGGATCGCGTGGATCCGGTTGAATCCGCCGATCGCCGCGCACCCCGATCCGGGGTCGCGCTTGTTGCAGTCCGCGGCCGTGTCGTAGAAGTAGGGACAGCGGGTGCGCTGCACCAGGTTTCCCCCGGTGGACGCCTTGTTGCGCAGCTGGCCCGAGGCGCCCGACACCAGCGCCTCGGACAGCACCGGATAGCGGGTGCGCACGTGGGGATCGGCCGCCACATCGGAGTTCCGCGCCTGGGCGCCGATACGCAGTCCACCGTCCGGCAGCTCCTCGATGTCCCGCAGCGGAAGCCGGCTGATGTCCACCAGGTGGCTGGGGTATTCGATGTCGAGCTTCATCAGGTCGAGCAGATTGGTGCCGCCGCTGATGAACTTCGCGCCCGGCCGGGCCGCCGCGGCGACGGCGGCCCGGGTGTCCGTCGCCCGCTCGTAGGTGAAGGACTTCATGTGGCGCCTCCCTCCGCGCTGTCGCGGATGGCCGCGACGATGTTCGGATAGGCGGCGCACCGGCAGATGTTGCCGCTCATCCGCTCGCGGATCTCGTCATCGGTCAACGCGACCCGGGGCGAGGACACATCGGTGGTGACATGGCTGGGCCAGCCCGCCTTCGCCTCGGCGAGCATGCCGACGGCCGAACAGATCTGGCCGGGGGTGCAGTAGCCGCACTGGAAGCCGTCGCACTCGACGAAGGCCCGTTGCACGGGGTGCAGATGGTCGGGATCGCCCAGGCCCTCGATCGTCATGATCTCGTCGTCCTCGTGCATCACGGCGAGTGTCAGGCAGGAGAGGACGCGCCGACCGTTGATCAGCACCGTACAGGCGCCGCACTGCCCGTGATCACATCCCTTCTTGGTTCCGCTCAGGCGCAGATGTTCACGCAGCGCGTCGAGCAGCGAGGTCCGCGGATCCACCTCGAGCTGCCGCTCCTGGTCGTTGATGTTCAGCTTGATCGCCGTGGGTGGGGCCGGTTCGACCTGGCCCCGCCTCATGGCGTGCGTATCCGAAGCGCTCATCACGGCCCGCCTTCCTCGCTAGGTGCAGGTGTCACCCCGGATGTCCGGATGTGCGGCGCGACTGCCGGGCACGCTCCCCGCCTACAGGCTCTCCCAAGAAGGCGGGCGCCGCACCGCGAGATTGCCGGTGACGGAGTGTTGCCCATCGATGACCGGCTGTATGTCGGTGGCGTCGGGTGCCGTGGCCAACCGCGTCCCGGCGACCGCGGCACCCGCGTCTCCGGGACCGTGGCACCCGCGTCTCCGGGACCGTGGCACCCGCGTCTCCGGGACCGCGGCACCCGCGTCCCCGCGACCGCAGGTGTAAGACGGGTGCCTCTCGGGCACCCGCGCCCGGAAAGGATCAAGCCTCTCAAGAGAGCGGGCCCGGTCCGGACACCTGGCCGGGACCGCGGAACGGAAGGCCATGAGCAGCGGTTTCATGGGTCCGGGGGACTTCGGTCCAGACCCGTTCGAGGAATTCATGGCGCGATTCCTCGGCGGCGGACCGCGCCCCGGCCTCCGCCATATCGACATCGGCCGCCTGATGAGCGACCCCGCCCGGCAACTCGTCGCCGACGCGGCCACCTACGCCGCCGAGCACGGCAGTGCCGACCTGGACACCAAGCATCTGCTGCGTGCGGCGCTGGCCACCGAGCCGACCCGGGGGCTGCTGGCGGGGGCGGGCGCCGACACCGACGCGCTGGCCGCGGAGATCGACCGGATGAGCGGCGAGGGGCCGCGGCGCACCCAGCTGTCCGTCACCCCCGCGGTCAAGCGCGCCCTGCTGGACGCACATGAACTGGCCCGTACGAACGGCGCCTCCTACATCGGCCCCGAGCATGTGCTCGGGGCGCTGGCCGCCAACCACGACTCCACGGCCGGCCGCATCCTCAACTCCCTGCCCTTCGACGCCGCCGCGGGCCGGGGCGGACCACAGAGCGCACCGGGCCAGCCGTCGGTCGGCAGGGCGGCCGGTCAGCAGCCGGGCCGACGGCAGAACACGCCCACCCTCGACAAGTTCAGCCGCGATCTGACCGACCTCGCCCACGCTGGGCGGATCGACCCGGTCATCGGCCGTGAGCAGGAGATCGAGCAGACCGTCGAGGTGCTGTCCCGCCGGGGCAAGAACAACCCCGTACTGATCGGCGACGCCGGTGTCGGCAAGACCGCCATCGTCGAAGGGCTCGCCCAGCGCGTGGCCGAGGGAGACGTCCCCGACATCCTCCTGGGCCGCCGGGTGGTCGCCCTGGACATGTCCGCGGTCGTCGCCGGTACCCGCTACCGCGGCGACTTCGAGGAGCGGCTGAGCGGCATCATCGACGAGGTCCGCGCCCACTCCGAGGAGCTGATCGTCTTCATCGACGAGTTGCACACCGTGGTCGGCGCGGGGTCGAGCGGCACCGAGGGTGGGTCCATGGACGCGGGCAACATGCTCAAGCCCGCCCTGGCCCGTGGCGAACTCCACGTCATCGGCGCCACCACACTGGAGGAGTACCGCCGCCACATCGAGAAGGACGCGGCGCTGGCCCGGCGCTTCCAGCCCGTCCTGGTCCCGGAGCCGTCCGCCGCCGACGCGGTGGAGATCCTGCGCGGCCTGCGCGACCGCTACGAGGCCCATCACCAGGTCCGCTTCACCGATGAGGCGCTGCTCGCCGCCGTGGAGCTCTCCGACCGCTACCTCACCGACCGGTTCCTGCCCGACAAGGCCATCGACCTGGTGGACCAGGCCGGCGCCCGGGTGCGGTTGCGCTCGCGTACCAAGGGCACCGACACCCGCGCCCTGGAGCGCGAGGTCGAGCAGCTGACCCGGGACAAGGACCAGGCGGTGGCCGCGGAGGAGTACGAGCGGGCCACCGAACTGCGCGACCGCATCGGCGAGTTGAACCGCCGGATCGAGGCCGACGGCGGCACCGAGCCCGACGACGGGCAGGGCCTGGAGGTCACCGCCGAGAACATCGCCGAGGTGGTCTCCCGCCAGACCGGGATCCCGGTCAGCAGCCTCACCCAGGAGGAGAAGGCCCGCCTGCTCGGCCTGGAGGAACACCTGTCCGAGCGGGTCATCGGGCAGGACGAGGCCGTGGGCGCCGTCGCCGAGGCGGTGCTGCGCTCCCGGGCCGGTCTGGCCGACCCCGGCCGTCCCATCGGCAGCTTCCTCTTCCTCGGCCCGACCGGCGTCGGCAAGACCGAACTCGCGCGGGCGCTGGCCGAGGCGCTGTTCGGCAGCGAGGACCTGATGGTCCGGCTGGACATGAGCGAGTACCAGGAGCGGCACACCGTCAGCCGGCTGGTCGGCGCCCCGCCCGGGTACGTCGGCCATGAGGAGGCCGGTCAGCTCACCGAGGCGGTGCGCCGCCGCCCCTACGCGCTGCTGCTGTTCGACGAGATCGAGAAGGCGCATCCGGACGTGTTCAACACCCTGCTCCAGGTGCTCGACGACGGCCGGCTCACCGACGCCCACGGCCGTACGGTGGACTTCCGCAACACGGTCGTCGTGATGACCAGCAACCTCGGCTCCGAGGCCATCGGCGGGCGTGGCGCCCTCGGCTTCGGGACCGCGGACGCCGAGTCGGACGAGCAGGCCCGGCGCGAGCGCGTCCTGCGACCGCTGCGCGAGCACTTCCGGCCCGAGTTCCTCAACCGCGTCGACGAGATCGTGGTCTTCCGGCAGCTCACGGACGAGCATCTGCGCCAGATCACCGAGCTGCTGCTGGAGGAGACCCGCCGTCGGCTGCACGCCCAGGACGTCACCGTGGAGTTCGCCCCGGAGGCCGTCGAGTGGATCGCGCGGCGCGGCCATGAACCGGCTTACGGCGCCCGGCCGCTGCGCCGCACCATCCAGCGGGAGGTGGACAACCGTCTGTCGCGACTGCTGCTGGACGGCGAGATCTCATCCGGCGAACGGGCCCGGGTCGAGGTCGCGGACGGACGGCTGGTGTTCCACACCGACACCGCCTCGAACGCCGGGCGACGGTGACGCTCACGGTGTGCCGCGAACGCCGGGCCGTGCCCGGTCGCTCTTCCGCCGTATGGTGGGAAGAGTCCACCGGGGACGGCGCCTCGAACGGGGTGGCGGACCGGGGGAGCCGGCGCGCCGCAGGCGGAAAGGAGCGCATCGGACATGGACCAGCAGAACCCACACCCGGACCGCACTCCCGGGCCTACCGGAAGTCCTGTGACTCCCGGAACTTCTGCGGCCCCCGGATCTCCCGGATCTCCCGGACTTCGGCCGAGCGTGGGCGTGCCCCCGGGCGAGACCCCACCGGCCGAGGGCGGCCTCTCGGAAGCGGGCCCCCGCGAGACGTACAACCCCACGAAGGGCTGGTCGAAGGGCCCCACGATCGTCATTTGGCTCTTTGTGGCGTTGTTCGTGACCTTCTGCGTCGCGTTCGCGATCGCAGTGCTGGGGTGACGTGAGGCTGGCTGGGGTGACCTGAGGCGAGCCGGGGCGAACGCCACCGGCCGCCCCCGTCACGGGCATGCCACGGCCCCCGAGGGTCAAGCCCTCGGGGGCCGTCGTAGATCTTTCCATCAGCGGATCAGCTGCCGAAGCGTGCCTTCAGGAGCTGCTTGCCCAGCTCGGCTCCCTTGCGGCTGTCCGCCTGGGCCTTGCGGAACAGCTCCGCGACCTCGGTGTCCTTGTCCCGCTCCGCGTCCTGGATGTAGGTCTCCATGCGCAGCGCGTTGCTCAGGCATGCCTCGACGTACCAGACGAGGTTGTAGTCCTTGTCCTTCGTGCCGGTGGCCTCGCCGGTCTCGGCGGTGTGGGTCATGGTGTCTCTCTCCTTTCCACTGACTGGGGGCCGAGTGCCCTAGACGGCCTGGGTGATGCATGGATCGGCCGCGCTCGCGCCGCTGATCGCGGGTGATGTTCGCTTGTCGGAGTGGCTGGGAACACGGGGGTGGACACGAAGGAGGCCACGCTGATGCACGACGACCACGAAGCGCGGAGAAACGGCGGTCCCGAGGCCCGGTCCGGCCGTGTGGAGACCCGCGAGGAGCGGGCCGACCGCAAGTGGGCCGAGCTGCTCCAAGAGGTGAGGGTGACGCAGACGGGCGTGCAGATTCTGTTCGCGTTCCTGCTCACGGTCGCCTTCACCCCGCGCTTCCACGACCTGGGCCAGGTGGACCGGGCCATCTACGTCGTGACCGTCCTTCTGGGGGCGGCGGCCACCGGCGCGTTGATCGCACCCGTCTCCTTGCACCGGATCGTGACCGGACGCCGGCTGAAGCCGGAAACGGTGGACTGGGCCGCCCGCTTCACCGTGGCCGGGTTGGTGCTGTTGCTGTGCACGGTGGCGTCGGCGCTGCTGCTGATCCTGCGTGTCGTCGTGGCCGATGTCACCGCGTTCTGGCTGGCCGCCGCGGCCCTGCTCTGGTTCGTGATCTGCTGGTTCGTACCCGCGGCGTGGCTTTTCCACCGCTCGCGCAGGGAGCGCTGAGCAACGGGTTTTCTCCGCAGGTGGAGGGGGACTCGTCCGCCATGGATCACACGCAGGCTCCGGTTCTGGAGGCCCTGGCCCGCTACCACGAACGTGAAGCCCTCCCGTTCACAAGCAGGGCAGGGGCGCCGACCCGGAGGTCGACAAGGTCCTGGGGGACGAGGTGTTCCGCGCCGACCTCCTGGCCTTCGGCGGCCTCGACGACCGGCTGGGGTCGGGCCGTGTGCTGGAGCGCGCGGAGGAGCTGATGGCGGACGCGGTGCGCGCCGAGCACACCTTCTTCTCGACCTGCGGCAGCTCGCTCTCCGTCAAGGCGGCGATGCTGGCGGTGGCCGGCCCGCACGAGACGCTGCTGGTGGGCCGGGACGCGCATAAATCGGTGGTGTCCGGCCTGATCATCTCCGGTGTCCGGCCGGTCTGGGTGGACCCCGAATGGGACGGTGCCCGCCATATAGCGCATCCGCCGTCGGCCGCGTCCTTCGAGCGGGCATTCGATGAGCACCCGGAGGCCAGGGGCGCCCTGGTGACCAGCCCCACTCCGTACGGATCCTGCGCCGACCTGGCGGGGATCGCCGAGGTCTGCCATCGCCGTGGCCGCCCGCTGATCGTCGACGAGGCGTGGGGAGCGCATCTGCCGTTCTGCTCCCAGCTGCCGAGCTGGGCCATGGACGCGGGTGCCGATGTCTGCGTGACCAGCATCCACAAGATGGGCAGCGGCCTGGAGCAGGGCTCGGTGTTCCATCTCCAGGGCGACCTGATCGAGCCGGCCGTCCTGAAGTCCCGGGCCGATCTGCTCGGCACCACGAGTCCGTCCGTACTCCTCTACGCGGGGATGGACGGGTGGCGTCGGCAGATGACGCTGCACGGCGAGAAGCTGCTCGGCGCGGCGCTGCGCCGGGCGCATGCGGTGCGCGACGAGATCGCGGCCATCGACGGACTGCATGTGGACGGGCCCGCGGACTACGTGGGCCCCGGCCTGGGCAGTGACTTCGATCCGTTTCCGGTCGTCATCGACCTCACCGGCCTCGGGGTGAGTGGCTACCGGGCGGCCGACTGGCTCCGGGACCAGCACGACGTCAACGCCCATCTGGCCGACCACCGGCGGATCAGCACCCAGCTCACCCACGCCGACGGCCCCTCGACGACCGGTGCGCTGCTGACGGCGCTGCGCGGGCTGGCCCACCACGCGGAGGATCTGCGGTCCGCCACCGAGGTGGCCGTACCGACGCCGGACGAGTTGCGGATGGAGCAGTCCTGCCTGCCGCGGGACGCCTACTTCGGCGCGGTGGAGGACGTGCCCGTGGCCCGTGCGTCCGGACGGGTGGCGGCCGAGATGATCACCCCCTACCCGCCGGGCATCCCGGCCGTGCTGCCCGGCGAGGTGCTGAAGCCGCCGGTCCTGGACTATCTGCGCTCAGGGCTGAGGGCAGGGATGAACCTCCCCGACCCGGCCGACCCCGGGCTGGACACCGTACGGGTCCTGGTCGAGGGGACCGGGGCCGACTGACGCCCGGGCGCCGACCGACGTAGCGGACCGATGTAACGGCAACCGATGTAACGGCTGTAAAGGCACGGGTCAGCTCGAGGCGGGGTCGACCAGGACGTAGTCGGAGGGGAGTGGCTGGTCCTCCAGGTGGGCGCGGAGGATCTCCTCGACACCGGCGGCGATGCGCCGCTGCGCCTCGATCGTCATGCCCGAGCAGTGGATGGTCATCGCATGCCGGGGCATGGTCCGCCACGGGTGGTCGGCCGGAGCGGGCTCGGGATACCACGTGTCGCCCGCGTACCCGGCCAGATGGCCGCTCTCGAGCGCCGCCACCAGGGCGTCGGTGTCCACGATGGCGCCTCGGGCGGTGTTCACCAGCCAGCTGCCGGGTTTCATGGCGTTCAGCCGCTCCCGGTCGAAGAGCGCCTTGCTGCCCGCCATCAGCGGCAGCGCCAGGCAGATCACATCGGACTCGGCGACGAGATCGTCCAGCCGCGCGTACTTGACGCCCAGTGTGGTCTCCTCGGCCGGGGAGCGCCGGTGGTTGGCGTAGTACAGCATCCGTACGTCGAACCCCTTGAGGCGCAGCGCGGTACGCGCGCCGATCGCGCCGAGCCCGACCAGCCCGACGGTCTTGCCCTCCAGGTCGTGTGCGTCCCGGGAGACCTCCGCCACGTCCCAGCGGCCCGCCACGGCCTGCTGGTACCCGGGGATCAGATTGCGCACCAGCGCGAGGATCTGCATCACGTTGTGCTCGGCGACGCTGACCACGTTGCTGTCGGTCACCTCGGTGACCCGGATGCCGCGCCGCCCGGCCGCCTCCATGTCGATGTGGTCGGAACCGACACCGGCGGTGATGACCAGCTTGAGCTTCCTGGCCCGCTCCATGCGCTTCTCATCGAGGTAGAGCGGCCAGAAGGGTGTGGTGATGAGCACCTCGGCGTCGGCGAGCTGGGCGTCCGCCTCCTCGCCGGTGTCGGAGGTACCGACGATCTCGTGCCCCCGTTCCGCCAGGAAGGGGCGCAGGCCCAGGACGTTCTCCGCCGTGGCGAGCACCTCCGGGTGTTCCTCCTCCGCCCGTTCTCCCGGGTACAGCACTGCGAGGATCTTCATCAGCGACGGCCTCCGCATAGTGGGCGCACGCTCACCGGACACCTTCCCCCGGGGGCCGGCGACGTCAATGGATCAGTGCGGAGTAGCGGAGTACCCGTGAAATCCCATGGCAACCGGATCCACGACCACGGAACACCCGTCGAGGCGAGGCGCGGACCGAGCGGGCGGCATGGTCCGGTGACGTCGTACACGCCGCGATTGCGGCAGGTGGTAGGGGGAACCCGGCCCCCGAAGGCGAAACCGAGGCCCACCACGACAGCGGCGGACGGAGCGGAACGAACGGTGAGCGAAACGCATCCCGCGGCGACGACCCTGCCGATGCCCCTGCCCACGGCACGGGGCGAGGTGTCCGCCGCGCTCCTCGACGCCCTCGTACGCGAGCCCGGCGGGGCGACACTGCCCGGCGACAGGTCGCTCCGGGAGGCCGATCCGTACGGCGACGATTCACAGCTCGCGCTCTATGTGTGCTACGAACTCCACTACCAGGGCTTCTCCGGTGTGGACGACGCATGGGAGTGGGACCCCGGGCTGCTCCGGATGCGGCAGGCGCTGGAGCGGCGCTTCCTGGACGCGCTGCGCTCCGACGCCACCACGCACGACGACCCGGACGCCGCCGTGTCCGCGCTGCTGGTGGAGCCCGCCGATGGGACGGGCGTGTCGCACTTTCTCCGGGACGAGGGTGAGCTGTGGCAGATGCGTGAGTACATCGCGCATCGGTCGCTCTACCAGCTCAAGGAGGCCGACCCGCATGTGTGGGTCCTGCCACGGCTGCGGGGCCGGGCCAAGGCGGCGATGGCGGCCGTGGAGTACGACGAGTTCGGGGCCGGACACGGGGACCGGGTGCACGCGGAGCTGTTCGCCGCCCTGATGGCCGACCTGGGTCTGGACCCGGCGTACAACCACTATCTGGACGCCACGTCGGCGCGGATGCTGGCGGTGGTCAACATGATGTCGCTGCTGGGCCTGCACAGAGCGCTCCGCGGCGCCCTGGTGGGCCACTTCGCCACCGTCGAGATCACCTCCTCACCCGCCTCCGACCGGCTGGCCCAGGCACTGCGCCGGCTGGGCGCGGGCGAGGCGGCGGTGTTCTTCTACACCGAGCACGTGGAGGCCGACGCCGTACACGAGCAGGTCGTACGCCATGGCGTGATCGACGACCTCCTGAAGCGCGAACCCGCGCTCGCCGCGGATGTGGCGTTCGGCGTCGATGCCACCGTGTTCCTGGAAGACCGCTTCGCCGACGAGGTTCTGGACACCTGGCGGAAGGGCCGCTCCTCACTCCGCGCCCCGTTGTGACCCCGGCTGCGCCACCTCCACGGACTCCGGCCCGGGTGATGCCACCGTCCGGGCGGTGCGCCCCGGCAGAACGAGCAGTGCCACGGCCGCGCCGATCAGGGCGGCCGCCACGCCGACGCTCATCGTGACGGACTGGGCGTCGGTGAAGGCCGAGCGGGCCGCCTCGGCCAGTGCCCCGCCGTCCCCGCCGTCCCCGCCGTCCGCTCGGTCCCGGGCGTGGTCCAGTGTGGCGCCGAGCGAGGACATCGCGTCCTCGGGCAGACCGTCCGGCAGCCCGCTCCGGTAGACGGTGGCGAGCAGGCTGCCCAGCCCGGCCACACCCAGCGCGATGCCGAGTTGCTGGTGGGTGTCGTTGAGCGCGGAGCCCATACCGGCCCGTTCCGGCGGCACCGCCCCCAGCACCGTGCTGGTCGCCGAGGGCCCCGCGATACCGGATCCGAGGCCCGCCAGCCCCAACCCGATGGACACCGCGGCGGAGCCGCCGCTCTCGGAGAGCGAGGCCAGCACCGCGAACCCGGCCGCGGTAACGGTGAATCCGGCGACGATGCAGGCCCGCGCCCCGAATCCGGCCGGAGCCCGGCCGCCCACCACCGAGCCCGCGACGACCCCCGCCGCCAGCGGCACCGCGGCGAGCCCGGTCTCGAACGCGCTGTAGCCGAGCACCAGTTGCAGATACTGGCTCAGTACGAAGAGGGTGCTGCCGGTGGCGAGCGTCATCACCGCCACCGCGAAGCCCGCCCCGGAGAACCTCCGGTCGCGGTAGAGCCGCAGATCGACCATCGGCGTCGCGGAGCGGCGCTGCCGTACGCCGAAGCCGACCAGTGCCAACACCGCCACCGCCGCTCCGGCCACCACCGCGGGCGCGGTGCACCCGTACGCCGGGGCCTCGATCAGGGCCCACACCAGACCGGTCATGCCCGCGGTGACCAGGACGGTGCCGTACGGATCCAGTCCACGGGCGTCGGCCGCCCGGGTCTCGGGCACCAGCCGTACGACCCCGAACAGGGCCACCGCCACCACGGGGACGTTGATCAGGAAGACCCCCGCCCAACTCCACGCGTCCACCAGGGCGCCGCCGAGCAGGGGCCCCGCAGCCATGCCGACGGAGGCGACCGCGCTCCACACCGCGAAGGCCCGCGGGCGCTCCCGCTCGGGGAAGACCACGACGAGCACCGCGAGCGTCGCGGGCATCACCAGCGCCGCGCCCACCCCCATGAGCGCCCGCGTCGCGATCAGCCACCACACCGACGGGGCCGCCGCTGCCAGCGCCGACGCCGCCCCGAAGACCAGCAGCCCCACGACGAGGGCGCGCCGCCTGCCGTAGCGGTCGGAGAGCACCCCCGCGGTGATGAGGAGCCCGGCGAAGACCACGACATAGGCGTCGATCACCGCCTGGAGCTGGTCCGTCGAGGCGTCGAAGGTATCGCCGATGGCCGGCACCGCGACGTGGAGGACGGTGTTGTCGATGACGATCACGAGCAGGGCGGCACACAGCGCCACCAGGATCGCCCACCGGCGTGGATGGCCTTCTCCGTCGCTCATGGCTCTCCTCGCTCTCCTACAGTGTTGGGTTCCATCCAACACTGTAGGAGTGGTGGAGCGGTGACCGCAACGAGGTAGGCTGCGGGCTCGTGAGCGCGAAGCCGGACGGGAACACGGGAACGGACGCGGACCAGGGGAAGAAGGCGCTGGACAACGCACCGGGAGCGGTGTGGTTCCGCGCCGGGAAGACCTCCCGCCCACGGCCTCAGCTGTCACATGAGCGAATCATCGCCACCGCTGTCGAGCTGCTGGACCGCGACGGTGTGCAGAAGCTGAGCATGCGCAGGCTCGCCGAGCGGCTCGGCGCCCACGCGACCAGCCTGTACTGGCACGTGGCCACCAAGGACGATGTCCTGGACCTCGCTCTCGACGCGGTCTTCGCCGAACTCGACCTCCCCGAGCGGCACAGCGCCGCATGGCAGGAGGACGTCGAGGCGTTCATGACCGGCCTGCGCTCGGTCCTGCTGCGCCACCCATGGGCCGCGCCCCTGGCCAACTCCCGCCCCCTCATGGGGCCCAACGCCCTGCGCTGCTCGGAGTTCGCCTACACCGCGCTCACCACCGGCGGCTTCGAAGGGGTCCACCTGTCGTCCGCCGCGGCCACCATCACCCACTATGTGATCGGCTCCGTTTCCTCCGAAGCGGTATGGCAACAGCGCTCCGACGAGGCGGCGACCCGCTCGGCCGTGGACGCCCACATCCGTGCCCACATCGACGAATACCCCACCCTCGCCGGCCACTTCCCGCTGCTGGAGGAGGACGACTGGGACTCCCACTTCCACCGCGGCATGCGCCTGCTGCTGGCCGGTCTGGCGTCCCCCGACGCTCGGGAGCGGTCATGACCGCCCCGGCCCCCACGCTGGTCGAGGCGGCCCGGCGCCTCGCCCATGAGGTGCTGGCGCCCGGCGCCGAGATCGCCGACCGCGAGGGTGTCTCTCCGGCCGCGATCGGCGAGGTGAAGAGGTCCGGGGTGCTCGGGGTGGGTGGCCCGGTGGCGTACGGCGGGGCGCAGGAGCCGGACGCGGTGGCCCGTGAGATCGCCGAGATCCTCGCCGGGGCGTGCTGCTCCACCTACTTCGTCCAGGCCCAGCACCACAGCCCGGTCAGGATGCTCGCCACCGCCGACTCCCCGGCGCGCGAGCGGCTGCTGCGGCCGCTGTGCGACGGCACGCTGCTGTCCGGCATCGCCTTCTCCCATCTGCGGGCCTTCCCCCGCACACCGGTGCGGGTCACCCGGGTCCCGGGTGGCAGGCGCTTCGACGGCCGGGTGCCGTGGTACACCGGCTGGGGCCTGAACGATGTGATGCTGCTCGCCGGGGTCACCGACGACGGCGAGGCGCTGTTCGCCTTCGCGGACGCCCGTGAGCAGCCCGGTCTGCGGCCCACGCCGCCGCTCGAGCTCGCGGCGCTGACCGGCACCCGTACGGTCGGCCTGGAGCTGGACGGCCTGGTGGTGCCCGAGGAGGCGGTGGTCCGGAGCCGTCCCTACGAGGAGTGGGCGGTCACGGACCGTCCGAAGAACACCAACCCCAACCCGGCCGTGTTCGGCGTGGCCGGCGCCGCCCTGGACCTGCTGGAGGCCGCCGGGGACGCGGAGGCGAAGGAGACGGCGCGGGTGCTGGGCGAGCGGTTGCGCGAGGTGCGCCGGGAGGCGTACACGCTGGTGGACGAGGTTCCCCCGGGTGAGCGCCTGGCGGACCGGCTCGCGGTGAAGACCCGGGCCTACGACGTGCTGCGCGCCGCCACCACCGCGGCGATCGTGGCGGGCGGCGGCCGGGCCTTCGGCCTGGGCAGCCCCGCCCAGCGGCTGGCCCGCGAGGGCCTGTTCCTGGTGGTGCAGGGCCAGACCGCGGACGTCCGCAGCGCACATCTGCGGGCGCTGCGCGGCTGACCCGCCCGTCTGCTCCGCGCCGTACCGCTACGTACTCGCCTCGAGGTGGCGGCGGCCGGGCCCGGGTGGCGATCCACCGGGGCCAGGCCGCCGACTCGCACGCCGCGAGCTCCTTGCGGATGCGGTTCAGCATGAAGGCGGAGGACTCCCGCGCCCGCTCCTCCCAGGCGAAGCATTCCAGGTCGGCGGTGATCGCGCGCTCGCCGAGGTACTGCTCGACCACCCCCACGTCCAGGTGCTCACCGACGAGATCTACGACGAGATCTGGTACCGGCCGGGCCACGTCCCCAGCATGGCGGGCGTCGAACCGCGCCTGACCGACCGGGTCTTCCTCACCAACGGCGTCTCCAAGACCTACGTGATGACCGCCGCCACCGCCGCGCTCACCGGCGACCAGAGCTTTGTCCGCGACTGCGTGTCCGTCTACCGCGGGCGCCGCGACGAGGTGGTCAAACGGATCAATGACACCCCCGGCCTCTCCTGCACCCCGCCCAGCGGTGGCTTCTACGCCTTCGTCAACTGCGCCGGAGTCATCGGCAGGCGCACCCCGTCCGGCGACGAGATCCGCGACGACGAGGACTTCGCCGCCCATCTGCTGGAGTCACGGCGGGTGGCGGTGATCCACGGCGCCGCGTACGGCGCACCGGGGTACTTCCG
This sequence comes from Streptomyces javensis, assembly GCF_039525925.1. Classification (NCBI taxonomy): domain Bacteria; kingdom Bacillati; phylum Actinomycetota; class Actinomycetes; order Kitasatosporales; family Streptomycetaceae; genus Streptomyces; species Streptomyces javensis. The sequence goes on from NZ_BAAAIF010000002.1 coordinate 96,945, forward strand.
TATCTCCTTCGCGACCTCCCACGACATCCTCACCGCGGCCTGCGAAGGCATCGCCCGCGCCTGTGCGGACCTTTCCTGAACTCCTGAAGGAGCCATATGCTGCGCGTCACCACCCGGTTCGACCGGCCCGACCCGGCCCTCGTCGACCAGCTGAGCGGGTGCTCCGCCGCCACCGTCCACGAGGCCCAGGGCCGCCTCGGGGCACTGGACTCCACCATCAAGCCGATCGATCCCGCCATGTCGGCCTGCGGGCCCGCCTTCACGGTGCGCTGCGCCCCACGGGACAACACGCGTGTGTGGCCAAGGGCCTCGGCTGCCTCGTCACCGACATCGGTGTCCGCGACACACAGGAGCTCCGGAGGCTGGGCTTCCCGGATGTTCTCGTACAGCGTCCCTGCTCGAACGGATCGTGCGGGCTACAGCTTCTCGAAGGGATCGTGGTTCGCGAGCAGCTTCTCCACCCGCGCCTGGTCGACCCGGCTCACGATCTGCCCGGCCTCCTGCCGGTCCCGGATCACCTTGGCCAGGGTGAAGGCGGAGGTCACCAGGTAGAGCACGGAGATGGCGAGGAAGCCGCGCACCCAGGCGTTGGCGCTCAGCTGGAAGATGCCGATCGCGGTGGCGGCCATGGCGACGGCGAAGGAGGCGATCGCCTGACCGTAGAACGCGGCCGTGCTCTGCTGCTTGACCGGTGTCTCACTCATGCGGACAAGAATGGGCGGATGCGGTCGGCTCCGCATCCGTCCGGATACTCAGGTGCGTACTCAGAAATACCTACGGGAAATCGGCGCCGTCAGCGCGGTTGGCGCAGTCCCGCGATGAGGAGCGCGACCAGCCGGCGTGCGTCATAGCCGGGGTCGTGCTCGGCGCCGATGCAGAGGTTCCCGACGCCGCGCATGAGCTCGTACGCCTTGAGGTCGGGCCGGATCTCACCGGCGTCGGCCGCCGCGTCGAGCAGCTCGGTGCACACGGGGAGGAGGCGGTCGATGAAGTACGAGTGCAGCGTGTCGAAGCTCGTGTTGTCGGACCGCAGCACGGCGGCGAGCCCGTGCTTGGTGACCAGGAAGTCGACAAAGAGATTGATCCACTGGCCCAGCGCGGCATGCGGCGTCTCGCTGCTCGCCAGCAGGGCCGGACCGGCCTCGGCGCAGGCCTCGACCTGGTGCCGGTAGACGGCGATGATCAGGTCCGCCCGCGTCGGGAAGTGGCGGTAGATGGTGCCCACCCCGACACCGGCCTCGGCCGCGATGTCGCGCACCGGCGCCTCCACGCCCGAGGCGACGAAGACCGAGGCGGCCGCGTCGAGCAGGGTCTCCTGATTGCGCCGGGCGTCCGCCCGCCTGGACCGGGCCGAGGGCCCCGTGCCCTTGTCGCCGCCGTTCACCGCGCCGCTCCCTCCACTGCCGAGCTGGCCAAACGGAACGACGTCCCGTATATTTACCGGAGCCAGGTTCCGTTTGCTTATGATGCCAGAGCAGGGGCCGGGCAACCAAACCGCGCTCGCCGTCGCGCAATGCCGGCACGCATCCCCGCATGGGGAACACGGTCATGCGGTACCGCACCTTGGGCCGCACCGGTGTGCAGGTCAGCTCCCTCGCGCTCGGATTCGTGACCGCTCACCCCGCCGTGACCAGTGCGCTCATCGGCCCCCGCCCACTGGACCATCTGCATACGCAGCTCACCGCCGCCGACACCGTGCTCTCCGCCGATGTGCTGGACGCGATCGACTCGATCGTGGCCCCCGGCACCGACCTCGCCGCGCACGAGAAGCACGACACTCCGACCGCGCTGCTCGACCCGTCACTGCGGCGCCGCTGACGGGTCCGGCGCCGCCGCTGCCCGGGCGCGGGTGAGCGCGGCGACCGCTTCCCGGGGGTCGTCCGCGTGGAACCGGAGCGTACGGGCGACGCCTCGGCGCCCGAGGGGGCGTACGAAGGTCACCGGCTCCGTCAGCGCCACCGTCACCGTGGTCTGGCTGCCCACCGCGAGGTCGAGCACCCCGTCCGGGCCCAGCCGCACCAGCCGTGCGTCCGGATAGCGCCGGTCGACCCGGGCGGTGGCGATGGTGGCGGCCGGAACCCGCAGGTCGAACAGTGCGCCGTAGCGGATGCGCAGCGAGCCGTCGGACCCCACGACATGCGGGCGGACCACACAGGCCGCGTGCAGGGCGAGGACCAGCACCACCCCGTACACATCGATGACGAGCAGGATCGCGTGCACCACCGGCCAGGGGACCACCAGGGCCAGCCCCACCGTCTCGATGACCGACACGAAGATCATCCCGTACATCATGGCCGTCTGGGGCCCGGTGTAGGCCACGGCCAGCGCCCCCTCCGGGACCTGGTGGCGGCGGCGCAGCACCCACAGCCCGAGGCTGTGCAGGGCGCGGGCCTCGTGGCTGAGGAGGCGGCGCGCGACCGGCGGGATCAGGGTCTCCGCCACGCCTTTCGCCCACACCGCGGCCCGTGCGAACGGCCGGCTCATGACGCCCTCCTGCCCAGTCGGCCGGTCAGCTTCTCCATCACCCGGCGCACCACCTCGGCCTGGGCGGGTGAGTAGTCGTCGAGCAGCGCCTGCCCGAAGCCGGTCGCCGTCGGGCCGCCGTCCGGGATGGCCGCCAGCACCTCGTCCGGTACGGCGGCGGACAGTTGCTCGGCCAGCGGCGCGATCCGTGGGTCGTCCGCCGCGGCCCCTCCAGTTCGTCCAGCCGCTCGTACAGCGGGAGCACGGCGGGGTCCTCGGCCAGCGGCCGCAGCGCCGTGTACACCGTGTCCCCGCCGATCATCCCCTCCAGCAGCATCAGGTGCTCGCGGTCCTTGGCGGCGGTCGGCGAGGAGGTGGCGGGCGCCACCTTCAGGAGCTCGACGAGCGCGGGGGAGAGCGGCGCGTCCGGTGTGAGCGGGCCGTCCAGCAGCGCCGCCAGCACCTTGCGGCGCTGCTGGATCTCGTGTTCCTGACGGGCGAGATCGGCGTCCAGCTCGCCCAGCACCTCGGCCAGCTCACGCCCGGCGTCGTCCGCGAGGACGTCCCGCACCTCGTCCAGGGAGAGCCCGAGCTCCGTCAGCCGCCGGATCCGGGCCAGCAGAACGGCGTCCCGGAGGGTGTAGACCCGGTATCCGTTGGCGCGCCGCCGGGGCTCGGGCAGCAGACCGATGTGGTGGTAGTGCCGCACGGTCCGGGAGGTGACTCCGACGAGCGCGGCGATTTCTCCGATGCGCATATGGCCAGTAGAAACCCTGCCGTTGCGACAAGGTCAAGCGCGGCCGCCCGGCGGCCCCTCGACGGCGCCGATGTCGGGACGGCCGAGGTAGAGCGGGGCGCCACGGTAGTCACGGCCGCCGTTGTCCGGGACGACGGTGCCGTTGCCGATCAGCGGTGAGCCCGGCCGGGGAGCGAAGCCCAGTGCGGTGTCCAGCCGCGGTCCGCTGTCGGCCGTGCCGTACGGCCCGGACACCTCCGGGTTCACCAGCAGCGGGTCGCCCGTGCGCGCGGTGGGGTCGGTGGCGGGTACGGGCAGCGGGGCACCGCCGTAGAAGTTGTTGGTGTAAGCGATGGTCGGGCTGGTGGTCAGGCTCGCGTCGGCGACCGCCGAGGAGAAGGCGTTGTCGTGCAGGTCGTAGCGCGCGTTCAGGGACGAGCCGTAGCCGTAGACCACGTACCGGCTCGCCCGGTTGTGCACCGTGTTGTTGTAGACCTCGGCCGAAGCGGCCCGGTCGGAGTGCAGATACAGCGGATACCGGGAATTCCCGCTGAGGACGTTGTAGCGCACCACGACATCGCCGAAGGAGAACTGGCACAGCAGGATGCCATCGCCGTTGTTGTGCACGAAGTTGTACTGGATCCGCACCCGCGTGGTGCCCTTGTCGGCGTCGATGCCGTTGGAGTCGGCGCCCCCGGCCTTCTGCTCCGTCCGGTACACCTCATTGCGCTGGATCACCACATCGTCCGCGTAGTACGCCTCGATGCCGGACGTCCCCGCCTGGTCCACCACATTGTGGTCCACCACCGCGCCGCGCACATTGGTCAGATACATCGCGTTGCAGCCGTAGCGCGTCCCGCCCTGGGAGATGAAGTTGTCCCGGATCGTGATGTCCGTATGCGGGGTGAAGGCGGTGTCATCGGGCGAGGTCCGGGTGCCCCAGCCGGTCGGTACCGCGACGGGGGCGCCGTTCGTGTCCTTCGCGTCGCCGGTGTACTGCTTGACGACGATGCCCGCGAACGAGGTGTCGCGCACCGTGGAGTTCCGCACCTGGATGTCGTGGAGCACGGTGGCGGCGGACGGCGGTGCGGTGATGTCGGGGACGGTCGTGTCGAACACGATGCCCCCGGTGCGCTTCGAGCGGTCCCATCCGGTCTTGAAGCGCACCCCCGGGGCGTTGCCGGAGACATCGCCGCCGATCCAGTTGACCTCGCCGGTCACGTCATGGACGTCGACGCCGTCGACGAGGAAGTGGTCCAGCCGCCGCGCGTTGTCGCCCGAGACATGGATACCGCGCAGATCCCGCAGGTTCGCGCCCGGAGTCCCGGTCGCGGGCGCCTCGTTGCTGACATCTAGGTCGCGGATCTCCCAGTACTCCTGGTTGAACAGCCGTACCGCGTCATCGACGGCGCCCTCCCCGCGGATGCGCGGCTTGGGCCCCGTGCCATAGCCGCCGATGACGATCGGACGGTTCGGCTCGCCCGAGCCCTTCGGCCACAGTTGGCCCTTCCAGGAGCCACCGGCCTTCAGCAGGATCCGGTCCCCGGCCCGGAAGGTGGTCCGGCCGACGCGGTCGAGGCTGCGCCAGGCCCGGGCGGCGCTGGTGCCCGGGGCCCCGTCGTGGCCCGAGCGGGAGTCGACGTAGTAGGTGGTGCCCTTGGCCGCCGCGGCGGTCCGCATGGTGTGCGCGGTGTGTGCGGCGGCGGGGTGCGCGACCAGCGTGGCCGCGCCGAGGGCGGCGGCCATGAGAAGGCCGAGCGGCCGTCGGCCGCGTCTGACGGATCGTCGTCCGGATGTCATTCGTCGAATAGAAAGCGCTGTCACACGGGGTGTCAAGAGTCCGTCGCTCCCGTCGCGACCGTCCGGCGGCGACCCGTGTAGGGGGCAACGGGACGGTAGCGTAAGGAGGTCCACATACGGTCAGACGCGGTGAGAGCGCAGATCCGGGAACAGTGAGGGAGCCCTATGCGGCACGAGATCAGCCCCGAGCCCATTCTTGAGGTCGGGCTCGGCTTCATGGCGTCGAAGGCGCTGCTCACCGCGGTGGAACTGGATCTCTTCTCCCGGCTCGCCGAAGGTCCCCGCACCGGTGGCGACCTGGCCGAGGCGCTCGGACTGCATCCGCGCGGCGCCGCCGACTTCCTCGACGCGCTGGTGGCCCTCGGATTCCTGGAGCGCTCCGAGGGCGTGTACCGCAACAGCCCGTCCGCCGACACCTTTCTCGACCGTGGGAAGGCCACCTACGCGGGCGGCATCCTGGAGATGGCCAACAGCCGGCTGTATCCCTTCTGGGGGTCGCTCACCGAGGCGCTGCACACCGGGAAACCGCAGAACGAGCACAAGCACGGCGGCGACGTCTTCGACGCCATCTACCACGACCAGGAGGGCCTCGAGCGATTCCTGCACGGCATGACCGGGCTCAGCATGGGCAAGGCGATGGTGATAGCCGAGCGGTTCCCCTGGGCCGACTACCGGACCGTGCTGGACGTCGGCGGAGCGGTGGGCTGCGTTCCGGTGGCGGTGGCCCAGCGCCACCCCCATATGAGCGGCGGTGTCTTCGAGCTGCCCCGGGTGCGGCCCGTCTTCGAGAAGTACGTGGCGTCCTTCGGCCTGGAGGACCGGCTCACCTTCCACGGTGGCGACTTCTTCACCGATGACCTACCCCGCGCCGATGTCATCGTGCTGGGCCAGATCCTGCACGGCTGGGGCCTGGAGGAGAAGCGGCTGCTGCTGAAGAAGGCGTATGACGCGCTGCCCGACGGGGGAGCGGTCCTCGTCTACGAGGCCATCATCGACGACGACCGCAAGGAGAACACCTTCGGCCTGCTGGCCAGCCTGAACATGCTCATCGAGACCCGCTCCGGCTTCGAGTACACGGCCGCCGACGGCCGCGCCTGGCTGGCGGACACGGGCTTCAGCGGCAGCCGGATCGAGCCGCTGACGGACGGCTACTCCATGCTGGTGGGCATCAAATAGCGGTCATCCGGCAGCTCGGCCCGGCGCCGGGACCAAACCGGCGCCGGGCCGGAGCCACTAGAAGCGGTAGCGCAGGATCCGGCCCACATCCCGGAAACCGGGCAGACGCGCCATCACCCGCATGCTCATCCGGCCGGAGGCCGGCATCTTCTCCACCCCCGGCATGTCCACGCTGCGCACCGCGTCGAGGCAGGTCAGCCCCGGGTGCCAGGTCTCGACCTCATGGGGGTCGTCCAGGCCCCAGTGGAGGGTGGCGCCCGCGTTGCGCACCGCGGGGACCATCTTCTGGAGCCGGATGCCGAGCGGCCCGTAGACATCGAAGAGCAGCTGGCCACTGGGGAACCGCTCGGTGATCCGCTGGATCAGCCGCTTGCCCTCCTCCTTGCGCAGATACATCGTCAGCCCCTCGGCGACGACCACGGTGGGCCGGTCGTCCGGCACCTCGCGCAGCCATGCCTCATCGGTCACCGAGGCGCCGACCATCTCGTAGTTCCCCGACGGCTGGGGAAGCAGCCGCCGGCGCAGATCGATCACCTCGGGGTAGTCGACGTCGAGCCAGCGCACCGACGGCGGCGGGTCGAGGCGCTGCGCCCGGGTGTCGAGACCGCACGCGAGATGGAGCACGGTCGCCTTCTGGTGCTCGGCCAGGAACTCCATGGCCCAGTCGTCGAGCTGTTTCGCCCGCAGGGCGATGCCGACCGCCGTCGTGTCCGTCATCCCCGTTTTGTCGAAGTCGTAGGCCACGCGCTCCACGGCCTCCCGGGCCGCGTGGTCGTGCAGGATGGAGTCGGGTGAACGGCTGTCCACCGCCCTGCCGTACAGAGTGGCGAGCAAGGTCTCCTGAGCGCCGCTGAGAGTGATCTTTTCGCGATCCATGGTTCCTCGTCGATGTGGGGGTACCCGGACGGACCATTCCGTACGGTTGCGTACGGAACGGGCAGAACCCGTGTCCGTACGGTCCCACGTTCCCCCCGGCAAAAGCGACCGGCCCCTGGGCCATTCGAGTTCTTCCGGCCAACATCGGGCGGACGGGCGCCGGTGCGCGTCAGTCGCCCTCGCCGTCGTCCCGCGTCAGCCACAGGTCGGGTCCGAAGACCTCGTAGTGGATCGCGGAGGGGTGCACCCCGCGCTCCAGCAGCTGGGTCCGCACCGACCGCATGAAGGGCATCGGCCCGCACAGATACGCCTGCACCCCGTCCGGGATCTCGATGCCGGACAGGTCGACACGGCCGGTGCGCTCGGCCGGCCAGTCGCCCTCGGGCCGCTCGTACCACGTATGGGCGGTGCCCCGTGCCAGCTTGGTGACCAGCCGCTCCTGGTCGGCGCGCAGGGCGTGGTCGGCGGGGGAGCGGTCGGCGTGGACGGCGATGACCGGGGCCTGGTGTCCACCGGCCGTCAGCTCCTCCAGCATGGCCACCATCGGAGTGCAGCCGATCCCGGCGGAGGCGAGCAGCAGCGGTGTGTCCGTGCCGTCGAGCACGACATCGCCGTAGGGCGCGGAGACGGTGAGCTCGTCGCCCTCGTGGACGTGGTCGTGGAGATGGCCGGAGACCTCACCTGCCGGGCCCTCGCCCGCGCGCTCGCGCTTGACGGAGATGGAGCGCACCGTGGCACCGGGGGCGTTGGTCAGGCTGTACTGGCGGATCTGCCGTGCCCCGTCGGCCAGTTCCACCTGCACCGAGACATACTGGCCCGCCTTGAACGCCGGGGCGGGACGGCCGTCCGCCGGACGGATCCGGAAGGTGGCCACATCCGCGGTCTCCCGGACCCGCTCGACCACCTCCCACTGCCGCCAGGTCCCGCCGACCAGCACGCCCTGCTCGGCATACAGCCGCCGCTCGATCTCGATCAGGGCGTTGGCCATCAGCCAGTACACCTCGTCCCAGGCCGCGGTCACCTCGTCGGTGGCCGCGTCGCCGAGCACCTCCGCGATGGCCGCGGACAGATGACGGTGCACCACCGGATACTGCGCGGCGCTCACCCCGAGCGAGGCGTGCTTGTGGGCGATCCGGCTCAGCAGGGCGTCGGGGCGGGTGCCCGGCCGCTCCACCAGGGCGGTGGCGAACGCGGCGATCGCGCCCGCGAGGGCCTGCCGTTGGGTGCCCGCGGCCTGGTTGGCCCGGTTGAACATGTTGCTCAGCAGTTCGGGGTGGGCCGTGAAGAGCTTCCGGTAGAACAGCTCGGTGATGGTGCCGATGGCCTCACCGACGGCGGGAAGCGTGGCGCGGACGGTCTCGGCGGACTTCTGGGAGAGCATGGGCGGGCCTAAATGGTATCTCAGATTCGTATTCAACGGCATGGGTGAACCGGGCATGGTGACCTCCGTGTCAGCACGGCTCGGCGGAACGGGATCCGGGGTGCGTAACCCGGACGGCGGCCTCATGGGGACAGCCCGGGCGCTCGTCCGACCAGCCCCAGCAGCACCGGGCCGGTCGGGGACGCCACCAGATCGTCGACCGTGAGGGGGTCGAGCGAGGTGAGGAACGCCTCCTGCGCCCGGCGCAGCGCCATCCGCAGCCGGCAGCCCTGCCGCAGCGGACACGGCACATCCCCCTCGCAGTCGACGACATCGCCGACCCCCTCGAGCTCCCGGACCAGCTGGCCGACCGAGGCGGTCCGCCCGGTCGTGGTGAGCGTCAGCCCGCCGCCCCGTCCGCGCCGTGTCTCGATCAGCCCCAGGTGCTGTAGCCGGGCCGCCACCTTGGCCAGGTGGCTGTACGGCACCTGCATCTCCCCGGCGATCTGCCGGGCGGTGCAGGGCTCGGTTCCGGTGACCGCCAGCCGCATGATCGTGCGGAGCGCCAGGTCCGTTGACTTCGTCAGCCGCATGGCGGCAGATTACGATAATGCGAATCTTAGATGCAATTTATAGAGATGTATTCCGGTCTCCGGCGTACGGCTGCTCCGGTCGCGGCGCCGGTCAGGCCTCGCCGGGCGGCCGCCCGCGCAGCGCCCGCGTCACCGACCAGGCGACGGACACCATGGGCACGGCCACCACCGCCCCGACCACCCCCGCCACGATGCTGCCGGCGATGACCGAAATCGCCACCACCACCGGATGGAGCCGCACCGCCCAGCTCATCACCAGCGGATGCAGCACATGGCCCTCGAACTGACCGACCGCCACGATCAGCAACAGCACCACGGCCGCGATGGCCGGACCCCGCCCGGCCAGAGCAACCACCGTGGCCACCGCCAGCGCGATCGGCGAACCGATCAGCGGGACGAACGTCGCGAAGAAGACGAGCAGCGTCAGCGGCAGGGCCAGTGGCACCCGCAGCAGGAACAGGGCGATGCCGACCAGGGTCGCGTTGGAGGCCGCCACGACGATGATGCCCCGGGTGTATCCGGCGAAGGTGGTCCACGCCGCCCGTGCCGCACGGTCCCACGGGGGCCGGGCGCGCTCGGGGAGCTGGCCCCGGAACCACTGCCACATCCGGTCGCCGGAATGGATGAAGAAGATCGAACAGAACAGGGCCAGGAACACCGCCGTGCCCGCCTCCACGACTCGCCCGGCGCTGCTGAGCGCCCTGCTGATCAGCGTCGCGCGATGCCGTGACACAAAGGCGGTGATCTTGTCGTGCGCTCCCGACAGCACCCCGTGCCGCACATGGAACGGCGGCCCCTCCAGCCACCGCTCGATCCGGCCGATCCCGCCGCGCAGCTCACCCACCAGCCGGCCCGCCTCCGCGGCCGCCGCGTTCCCCACCAGCGCCAGCAGCCCCAACACCGCGAACAGCGTGCCGAACACCGCCAGCGCCACCGCCAGCGGCCTGGGACACACCCGCGCCAGCAGATCGGCCAGCGGGCGCAGCAAGGCGGTGGCCACCAGCGCGAGGAACACCGCGATCGCGACGAGCTCGAACCGCCCCAGCACCCTGAACGCCAGATAGACGGCCACCCCGATGACCACCAGACGCCATGCGTACGCGGCGGCCAGCCACAGCCCGGGATGGACCCGTCCGTCCTCGTCCCCCGCCCGGCGCACCGCCGCCGTCAGGGCCGCGGAGCCGGAGCGGCGGGCCCGCGCCACCGCCCGCGAGGCCCGCCCCGCCGGTCCGCCGGCCACACCACGCCGAGGGCTAACGCCCCGGCCTCCCGCTCGCTCGGGCGGGGGAGGAGAGTCGCTGCTCACGTCGGCGCCACCGCCTTCTGCGTCCGGTCCTGCGCGGCGGAAGAGGATGGTGAATCATCCCGCTACGTACAGATTCAATCAGGGTGGCCGTCCGGGCGCCGGACACTTCTTCCCGGCGCGGCGGCCCGTCCTCTTCCCGGCGCGGCGGCCGTCCTGTCCCCGGCGCGGCGGCCCGTCCTGCCCCGGCGCGGCCGCCGTCCTCGCCCCCTGCCGTTCCCCACCCGGGCCTGCCTAAGATCGCCCTGGTCACCCGCTCGCCAAGGCACTCTGCAAGGAGCCGTTCGTGACATACGACATCACCGCCATCCGCGCACAGTTCCCCGCGCTGAAGGCCGGGTCGGCCCACTTCGACGGCCCGGGAGGCACCCAGACCCCGCTCCCCGTCATCGAGGCCGTCTCCGAAGCGCTGGCCAACCCCCTGGCCAACCGCGGCCACCTCACCGCGGGGGAGCGCAACGCCGAGGCCCTGGTCCGGTCGGCCCGGCAGGCCATGGCCGATCTGCTCGGCGCCGACCCTGCCGGGATCGTCTTCGGGCGCAGCGCCACCGCCCTCATCTACGACTTCTCCCGCACCCTCGCCAAGACCTGGTCGCCGGGCGACGAGGTGGTGGTGTCCCGGCTGGACCACGACTCCAACATCCGCCCCTGGGTCCAGGCCGCCGAGGCCGCCGGGGCCACCGTGCGCTGGGCCGACTTCGACCCCGCCACCGGCGAGCTGACCCCCGATGACATCAGCGCCCAGCTCGGCGACCGCACCCGGCTGGTCGCGGTCACCGCAGCCTCGAACCTGATCGGCACCCGCCCGGACATCCCGGAGATCTCCCGGCGGGTGCACGCGGCCGGGGCGCTCCTCCACGTCGACGGCGTGCACTACGCCGCCCACGCCCATGTCGACATCCGGCGGCTCGGAGCGGACTTCTTCGTCTGCTCCCCCTACAAGTTCCTCGGCCCCCACCTCGGTGTGCTGGCAGCCGGTCCCGAGCTCCTGGAGACCCTGGCCCCGGACAAGCTGCTCCCGTCGACGAACGCCGTTCCCGAGCGCTTCGAATTCGGCACCCTGCCCTATGAATTCCTCGCCGGGACCCGCGCCGCCGTCGACTTCCTCGCCACCCTGGACCCCGGCGCGGAAGGCAGCCGCAGGAAGCGGCTGGCGTCGTCGTTCGCGGCCCTCGAGGAGCACGAGGCGATGCTGCGCGGGCGCATCGACGAGGGGCTGGCCGCTCTCGAGCCGCTGACCATCCACTCGCGGGCCGTGGACCGCACCCCGACCGTGTTGCTGACCATCGACGGCCACGACACCACCGACGCCTACCGCTACCTCGCCGGCCGTGGTGTCGACGCCCCCTCCGGTTCGTTCTACGCGGTGGAGGCATCCCGCAGGCTGGGCCTGGGTGACACCGGTGGGCTGCGTATCGGTCTGGCCCCCTACACCAGCAACGAGGACGTGGACCGGCTGCTGGAGGCGCTCTCGGACTTCCTGCGCGCTCCGGTCCCGCGCGGCTGACTCATCCGGCGCTCACCGGCCGGTCTCATGTCCCGGCGGCGGCGTTCCCCTCGAGGAGCCCCGCCACGAGTCCGCGGGCATGCGCGGCGTCGAGCCCGGCGGGGCGGAAGAGGATGCGGTACATCAGCGGCGCCACGATGTGGTCGACGACCGTCTCGACGCCGGGGGTGTCCTCCCCGCGCTCGGCCGCGCGGGTCAGTATCACATCGACCTGGTCGGCGGCGTAGGCCGAGCACTGGCCGGCGTTGCTGCCGTCCGGGTCGCCGAGCAGGGCGTCGCGGATGTAGGCACGGCCGGCAGGGGAGGCCATCTCGTCCAGGAACTGCTCGGCCCAGGCCGTCAGATCGGACTCCAGACCGCCGTGGTCCTGGGGCGTGGTGTCGGGCCGCAGACGCTCGACCGCCACATCCGACAGCAGTTGGCTGAGGTCTCCCCAGCGGCGGTAGATCGTGGAGGGGGTGACCCCCGCACGCTGGGCGATCAGCGGCACCGTGAGACCGTCGCGGCCCACCTCCGCCTCCAGTTCGCGCACGGCGGTGTGCACCGATGCCTGGACCCGGGCGCTGCGCCCCCCGGGGCGCACCATCTGCCTGCTCATTCATCCCACCTTAAAGCAAATCTGTTGCTTCTGGGGAAGCGGTGCGCCCCGCGCTCACCCGGTGGCCGCGTCAGGCCGCCGATGCCAGCTCGCGGGCGGGCCGGGTCCGCTCGTAGGCGTGGCCGACCCGCAGCAGCACGCTCTCCCCGAGCGGCCGCCCGAGCAGCTGCATGCCGATCGGCAGGCCGGCCGTGTCGTGGCCCACCGGGACGGAGAGCGACGGCAGCCCGGTGAGGTTGGCGGGGGCCGAGAGGCGCACATAGGCGTCGGAGACGGCTTCGACGGTGCCGTCCGGCCAGGTGATCGTCTCCTGGCCGGCCGCCACCGCGGTGGCCGGGACCGTGGGGGCGGCGATCACATCGACGCCCTCCAGTACGCGCGCCCACTCCCGCCGCATCAGGGTCCGGGAGCGCTGGGCGCGCAGATAGTCCCCGGCGGGCATCAGCTCGCCCGCCTCCAGCAGGATGCGCACGTCCGCCTGGTACAGCTCCGGCGCCGTGCGCAGGGTGCGCTCGTGGTACGCGGTGGCCTCCGGCACCATCAGGCCCCACTGCGTGGCCTGGATGTAGCGGGTCATGGGGATCTCGACCTCGACGAGGCGGGCGCCCAGGGCCTCGAGCCGGTCGACGGCCCGCCGGACCGCGGCCTCCACCTCCGCGTCGACGTGCTCGAAGTAGTAGTTGCGCGGCACGCCGACGCGCAGTCCCGTCAGGTCCTCGGCCGCGCCCGGCCGGCAGTCCCGCGCGGGCACGTCCAGGGAGGCGGGGTCGCGGGGGTCGTGCCCGGCCAGGACCGCCAGGACCAGGGCCTGGTCCTCGACGGTACGGGTGAGCGGGCCGACGTGGTCCAGCGACCACGACAGGGAGGTGACGCCGTGGCGGGGGACGAGGCCGTACGTCGGCTTGAGGCCGACGACCCCGTTGAGCGCGGCGGGGACGCGGATGGATCCGCCGGTGTCGGTGCCCAGGGCGAAGGCCGCGGTGCCCGCGGCGACGGCCACGGCGGATCCGCCGCTGGAGCCGCCCGCGACCCGGCCGGTGTCCCAGGCGTTGTGGGTCTGCGGGGTGGTGAGCCCATAGGCGAACTCATGGGTGTGGGTCTTGCCGACCAGGACCGCGCCGGACGCACTCAACCGGGCGGCGACCGTGCTGTCCGCCTGGGCGCGGTGGTCGGCGCGGACCCGGGAGCTCGCGGTGGTGGCCACGCCCGCGACGTCGATCAGGTCCTTCAGGCCCATCGGGATGCCGTGCAGCGGGCCGCGGAGGCGGCCGGCCGCGGCTTCGTCCGCGGCCTCGCGCGCGGCCCGGCGCGCCCGCTCGGCCGTCACCGTGGCGTAGGCGTTCAGCCGCGGTTCCAGTCGCTCGACGCGGTCCAGGACGGAGTCCACCAGCTCGACGGGGGACAGCCGCCGGGTCCGGATCGCCTCGGCGGCCGCGGTGAGGGACAGCTCATACGGCCGCATCGTGCTGCTCCTCTCCCGCGCGGTAGGCGGGGGCGGGCGGGGTGTCGCCGAAGTCCAGCTCGCGCAGGACGGCGACGACGGCGTGGATGTGGTTGGCGGTGGCCGCCGCGGCGGCGTGGCGCTCGGCCGGCAGCGGAAGGCCGGCGCGGGCGGCCCAGCGGGCCGCCTCCGGTGGGGTGAGTTCAGCGGCGGACAAGGTGTCTCCCTCAGTGAGGTCTCATCGAGGCAAAAGCTAACCGTTTGCGTTAGCCGACTGTAAGGCCTACGGTGACTTAAGGCAAACGGATTGCTTTTAGGGAGAGTGGGTCATGCGTACACCCCAAGCCATCGACATCCCCTTCTGGACCGTGGGCGACATCGCCGTCCACCGCGTCGACGAGGTGCTCCTGCCGCCCCAGACCGGGCCATGGCTGCTGCCCGACGCCACCACCGACGTGGTCTCGCGGCAGGACTGGCTGCGCCCCGACTTCGCCGACCAGGACGGCACCCTGCGCATCGCCAGCCACAGCTTCGCCTTCGAGGTGGGCGGGGCGCGGGTCCTGGTCGACACCGGCATCGGCAACGGCAAGACGCGGGCCAACCCGGCCTGGCACGATCTGCGGACCGACTACCTGGAGCGCCTGGCAGCCGCCGGGTTCCCCCGGGAATCCATCGACCTGGTGATCCTCACCCATCTGCACACCGACCACGTCGGCTGGAACACCCATGAGGTGGACGGCGCATGGGTGCCCACCTTTCCGCACGCGCGCTACCTCACCTCCCGCGCCGAACGGGAGTTCTGGGCGGCCTACGACATGGACGAGCCGCGCGCCCAGATGTTCCTCGACTCCGTGATTCCGGTCGAGGACGCGGGGCGGCTCGACCTGGTCGACGTCCCCGAAGAGGGCACCGAGGTCATCCCCGGACTCCGGCTGATCCCCACGCCCGGGCACACCCCCGGCCATATCGCCCTTCAGCTCGACAGCCGCGACGAGCGGGCGCTGATCACCGGCGACTGCGTCCACCACCCCGTCCAGCTCGCCCACCCCGCCATCGGATCGTGCGTCGACATCGCCCCGGAGCAGTCCGAGGCCACCCGCCACAAGCTCTTCGGCGCCCTCGCCGACACGGACACCCTCCTGCTCGGCACCCACTTCCCGCCGCCCACCGCCGGTCGTGTGATCACCCACGAGAACGCCTACCGGCTCTCGCCCGTGCTCCCGGGCGCGCGCTGACGCGCCCCTCCGCGGGTGGTGGTGTTCGCCTGGATGTTCCCGTAGGGGCGGTATTGGGGCCGGGGCGGTGCGACGGGCAGGCTCGTGGGTGCTGTGCCTGCTTCGTATGGAGAGGGGTCTCCTTTGGCCGGTGTGTTGCCGCGTGGCGATCGGCTGCCGTCGTTGACCGGGCTTCGCTTTCTGCTGGCCGGTGTGGTGTTGGCGGGCCATGTGCTGACGCTGGGCAGATTCTTCGAGGACCAGGGGGTCTATGAGGCCGCCGACGCCTCGTCCATGGCGAGCGCGGCGGCGGTCTCCTCGTTCTTCCTGCTCAGCGGATTCGTCCTGGCGTGGAACGCCTCCCCGGCCGACACCGCCGTGCGGTTCTGGCGCCGCCGGCTGGTGAAGATCTTCCCCAACCACGTGGTGACCTGGTCACTGATGCTGGGCCTGCTCATGGCGACGGGCACCGCCGCGTTGCTTCCGGTGCCGGATCCGGGGCTGGGGGAGGCGGTCCGGAATCTGCTGCTGGTGCACGCCTGGGTCCCCGACATGGCCGACTTCAGCAGCGTCAACCCGGTGACCTGGTCCATCTCCTGCGAGGCGTTCTTCTACCTCCTCTTCCCCCTGCTGATCCGGCCGGTGCGCGCCCTCCCGGCACGGCTGCTCTGGCCGGTGATCGCCCTGGTGGCGGTGCTGGTGGTGACGATGCCGCTGGTGGCGATGGCCGTCACCGACGAGGCGGCCCCCGGGAGTTGGTCGCCGCTCTCGACGGAGCGCTGGTGGCTGATCTACTTCTTCCCGCCGGTGCGGCTGCTGGAATTCGTCCTCGGACTGCTGGTCGCCCGGGCGGTCCAGCTCGACCGCTGGCCGACGCTGCGTCCGTGGTGGCCGCTGCTCGTCCTGGCGGGGGTCTTCGCGGCGCGGACGGAGCTGCCGGAGGAGTACCTGTGGGGAGCCGCCACCTGTCTGCCGATGGCCGCCCTCATCCCGGCCCTCGCCACCCGCGATGTCGAAGGGCGGGAGAGCCCCCTCGGACGCCGTGGCCTGGTGCTGCTGGGCGAGGCGTCGTTCGCGCTGTACATGGTGCACTTCCCGCTGCTGTACGAGATCCGGGTGCTGCTGGGCCGGCGGACGTTCGACACGGTGTCCGCCGCGCTGTTGTCCGTGGTGGTGTCGGCGTTCTGCGTGGCGGTGTCGCTGCTGCTGTGGCGCGGTGTCGAGGTGCCGATGATGCGTCACTTCGCCCGCCCCCGTGGCCGTTCCGCACCGGCTGCCGAGCCCGTGCCCGGCGACCGTACCGCGCCCCTGCGCCAGCAGGACCCCGCTCCTTGACGCAGGCGGCCCATTCGCATCGCTCAGTCCGGCGAGGTGGCGACGCGTACGCGGTGGCTTTCGCCGCCGGAGAGGAACGACGCCAGTTCCCGGCCCTCCTCTCCGACGGCCGTGCGGTCGGCAGAGGAGAGGCGGCCCAGCGGGGTGACGACCACGGTGGCGGCGTCGACCCTCCAGGTCGCGGCGACACGGCCGTCCACCAGCACCACGCGCTCCCCGGCGACCGACAGGCCGCGGTGGACATCGTCGATGATCCGGCCGCGGTCGTGGTAACCGAGGATGGCGTTGTCGAACGCGGGCAGGAACCGCACCGGCGCGGGGGTGTCGGGGTCGGGGCGTGGCGCCTCGGGGAGGTCGAACAGCTCCCGGCCGCGTTCATCGCGGAAGGTGACCAGCTCCTCCCGTATCGCGGCCACCGCGGCCGGGAGCCCGGCGAGACCGCACCAGCCGCGCAGATCGGCCGAGGCCGCGGGGCCGAAGGCGGCCAGATAGCGCCGTACCAGCGCCTGCCCGACCGGATCGGCGCCGTCGGGGGCGGGCGGGTCCACCGGTCGGCCCAGCCAGGAGGAGAGCAGGACGTTGCGCACCCCTCCCCGGGAGCGCCACAGCCCGCGCGGCGGCGTCTGCGCCACCGGGACGAGGGCGGCGAGCAGCATCTCGCCCAGTGCCCGCGGTGCCGGGGCGGGATAGCGGTCGGCCAGCGCCCGCACCAGCTCGGCCATCGAGCGCGGCTCGCCGTCGGCCATCACCGCCCGGCCCGCGGCGGCGAGTTCGTCGAGGTCCATCCCCTCCAGCTCGCGACGGTAGGTCCCGAGCACCCGCTGGCGCAGCATGGCGTCGTGGCGCGCTCGCCAGGCCAC
This sequence comes from Streptomyces javensis, assembly GCF_039525925.1. Taxonomy (NCBI): domain Bacteria; kingdom Bacillati; phylum Actinomycetota; class Actinomycetes; order Kitasatosporales; family Streptomycetaceae; genus Streptomyces; species Streptomyces javensis. The sequence goes on from NZ_BAAAIF010000002.1 coordinate 114,207, forward strand.
GATGTCATCGGCGGTGACGAGGTGGACGGTGCGGCGCATGAGGTGGGTCCGCACCACGCTCCGCCCGGTCAGCAGGTCCGACAGGGCCGCCGGGTCGAACGCGCGCAGCCGTGACCAGAGCCCGGTGAACGGCTCCTGCGGTTCCTGCGCCTGCATGCCACACAGATGCGCGACGGCGTCGTGGACCGGCAAATCCGCCCGGTCGAGCAGCAACTGCCGGGCGAGCGTCGCCCGGCCCAGCGCCCGGTTGCCGAGAACGGTCATCGTGCCACCGCGGCGCGCTCGTCCGCCGATCGCCGCCGGAGCGACGGGAGTTGGACGGATGGCGGGGTGTAGGACACATCGAGCGGGCCGATGTCGGTTCCGGGCGCCACGATCCGGTCGATCCGGTCGAGGACCTCGTCATCGAGGCTGACCGCGGCCCCGGCCAGGAGATCCTCCAGTTGCTCCATGGTGCGTGGCCCGATGATGGCCGAGGTGACGCCGGGGTGGGCGATGGCGAAGCCCATCGCCAGGTGGGTCAGCGACAGACCGGCCTCCTCGGCCAGCGGGATGAGCCGCTCCACGGCGTCGAGTTTGCGCTCGTCGGTCAGATGCCGGGGCACCCACCTCATCCGCGCGTTCCGCACCGTGGGCCCGCCCTTGCGGTAGCGGCCGGTGAGCAGGCCCATCGCCAGCGGACTCCACACCAGCACGCCCATGCCGTAGCGCCGGCAGACCGGCAGGACCTCCCGCTCGATGGCGCGGTTGAGGATGGAGTACGGGGGCTGCTCGGTGCGGAAGCGGTGCAGTCCGCGCCGGTCGGCGACCCACTGCGCCTCGACGATCTCCGAGGCCGGGAGGTTGGAGGACCCGATGGCCCGCACCTTGCCGCTGCGCACCAGATCGGTCAGGGCGGAGAGCGTCTCCTCGATATCGGTGTGCGGGTCGGGATGGTGTACCTGATAGAGGTCGATGTGGTCGGTCCCCAGACGCCGCAGCGACTGCTCGACCTCGGTGATGATCCAGCGCCGGGAGCTGCCGCCGCGGTTGGGGTCCTCACCCATCCTGCCGTTGACCTTGGTGGCCAGCACGATGTCGTCGCGCCGCCCCTTCAGCGCCTTGCCCACGATGTCCTCCGACTCCCCGTGGGGTCCGTACACGTCGGCGGTGTCGATGAAGTTGATCCCCGAGTCCAGCGCCCGGTGGATGATCCGGACACAGTCGTCGTGATCGGGGTTGCCCGCCCGGCCGAACATCATCGTGCCCAGGCAGTAGGGGCTGACCCGGATACCGGTCCGCCCCAGCTCACGCGTCCTCACAGCCGCGCCGTTCCCTTCGGTTCCTTGGCTGTTGGGTTCCGGAGCCGTGCCGGTGACGGCCGCCACCGGCACGGCCCCGAGGAGATCCGGTCGGCGGTCAGCCGGACTTCTGCCCGTCCAGCGACTCACGGATGATGTCCGCGTGCCCGGCGTGCTGGGCGGTCTCGGCGATGACGTGCGTCAGCACCCGGCGCACGCTGTGCGCCGCGCCCGGCTCGTTCCAGGGCGCCTCGGGCAGCGGATGCGTCGCCGACAGGTCGGGGACGGCGGTGATGATCTCCTCGCTCCGGGCGGCGACCTCCTCGTAGCGCCGGAGGACACCGGCCAGCGTCTCACCGGGCAGCATCTGGAAGTTGTTCTGGTTGTCGATCGCCCACTGCGGGATCTCCCGTGCGGTACCGGCCGCGAGGTCGGCCCAGGTGACACCGTCGGGCAGGTCGTAACGCAGCGCCGACGGGCCTTCGAGGACGAAGCGCAGCCAGCCCTCCTCGATGGCCGCGACGTGCTTGATCAGCCCGCCCAGGCACAGCGCGCTGACCGTCGGGCGTTCGCCGGCCTGCTCGTCGCCGAGCTCGCGCACCGTCCTGGTCAGGGCGGATCGCGCGGCGGCGAGTTCGGCGAGCAGGTCGGCCCGCTCGCCGTCGAGAGTGGTGGCGGGAGTGGTGGTGGCGGTCACAGTGATCGGGTCCTTCGGTCGTTCTCGTCGTCTGACGGGGACTACCGTCGCAGGGGTAGCGGACAGGGTGTGGCCGCTTCTCCGGGCAGAATCGATGTCATGCCGAAGACATCAGCGCGACTGCTGTCACTGCTCTCCCTGCTCCAGGCGCGCCGGGACTGGCCGGGGCAGCTGCTGGCCGAGCGGCTGGACGTCAGCCCGCGCACCGTGCGCCGCGATGTCGACCGCCTGCGCGAGCTCGGCTACCCCATCGTGGCCGCCAAGGGCCCCGACGGGGGCTATCGGCTCGGCGCCGGTTCGGATCTGCCGCCGATGCTGTTCGACGACGACCAGGCCGTGGCCCTCGCCGTGGCGCTCCAGACCGCCACCGTCACCGGGGCGGGGATCGAGGAAGCGGCCGCGCGTGCGCTGAGCACCGTCCGGCAGGTGATGCCCGCGCGGCTGCGCCATCGCGTCGACGCCCTCCAGGTCACCGCCGTGGAAGGCGCGGGAACCCGGCCCGATCCGCAGGTCGGCCCGCAGGTGCTGATGACCCTCAGCGCGGCCGTCCGCGACCGCGAGGTGCTGCGCTTCGACTACGCCCCCGTATCCGCACCGGATGCCTCCGACCCCGACCCCGCCGTCACGCCGCCGCGGCGGGTGGAGCCACACCACCTCGTCACCCGGGGCGGGCGGTGGTATCTCGTCGCCTGGGACCCCGACCGCGACGACTGGCGCACCTTCCGCGTGGACCGGATCAACCCGCGCACCCCCACGGGGCCGCGCTTCACCCCGCGCGAGGTGCCCGGAGGCGATGTGGCCGCCTTCGTCGCGAGCAGGTTCCAGGGCTCCGACGGCTCGGGCGGCTGGCCGTGCCGGGGCGAGGTCATCCTCGATCTGCCCGCGTCCGTCGTGTCCACCTACACCCGGGACGGGGTCGTCGAGGAACTCGGCCCGGACCGCTGCCGACTCGTCCAGGGCGCGTGGTCATGGCCCGGACTGGCCGCCACCATCGGCAGGTTCGACGCCGACATCGAGGTCATCGGGCCGCCCGAGCTGAGGGATGCCTTCGCGCACCTGGCCCGCCGCTTCGCCGGTGCCGCGGCCGAGGCATCCACCGGGGACACCGCGCCACCCCCGTAGCCGCTGAGCGGCACGCGCCACCCCCGAGCCGCCGAGCGGCACGCGCCGCCCATCCGCTGAACGCCGCGTGCCGCCCATCGCTCCTCAGGGGGCGGCGCCGAGATCCACCTCGAGGTTCTCGGCCTCGGTCCAGAACCCCTCGTCCGCGTCCTGTAGCCGGGACGCCGCGTGCCTCAGGTGGAGCAGCGCGGCGTCGCGGGCCGCCTCGGCGTCTCGGGCCTCGATGGCGGCCAGGATGGCGTGGTGCTCCTGCCGGACCGCTTCGAGGAAGTCGCCGCGGCGCGCCTCGTTCGCACGCGTGACGCGGATCCCGCCGCGCAGCACCTCGCCGAGGTAGCGCAGCGTGGAGAGCATCACCGCGTTACCGGTCGATTCGGCGACGGAGCGGTGGAAGGCGAGATCCTCGTCCACGCCGTCGCCACCTGCCGCCACCGCCGTGTCGATGGCCTCCAGGGCCTGACGCATCCGGGCGAGGTCGGCCGGGGTGGCCCGGGTGGCCGCGAGGTACGCCGCCTCGCCCTCGATGGGACGGCGCACCTCCACGATCTGCCGCACCTTGGACTTGGTGTCCTCGGCGGTCTCGGCCTCCAGATCCAGCGGCCGGGTGCGGCGCGGCATCACGAACACACCGAGTCCCTGACGGGGTTCGACCAGGCCCGCGTTGCGCAGCCGGGACACGGCCTCGCGTACCACGGTCCGGCTGACGCCCAGCTGCTTGACCAGCTCCACCTCGGTCGGGAGCTTGTCGCCCTCGGCCAGCCGTCCGGACTCGATCTCTTCCGAGAGTATCGCCGCGACCCGATCCGCGAGCCGCACGGGACCGCTCACCTTGGAGAACATGGTCTTCAGTTTATCGGCACCGCCCCGGTCGCCCCGGCCGCTACGGGGTGTCCGGCGGATCATGCGGTTCCGCCCCGGGTCCAGGGTCTTCGCCCCTGGACCCGGGGTCTGGGGCGGAGCCCCAGTTGTGGCGAGGGGCGGGGAGGGGAACAGCCCACCGCAGGCATCGAGATCCGTCGGTCACCCCTAAGAGCGCGCACCGTCCACGACCGCGTCGGCGTGGTCTTCGAGGTAGGCGCGCACCACCGAGGCGAAATCCGGGTCGGGGGTCAGCCCGAGCGCGGCGGCGCGCGCGTTGTCGAACACGGCGGGCCACGAGCCCACGATGGCCTCGACACCGGGGTCGGGCGCGATCGTCACCAGGTCGGCGACGGCGTCACCGGCCACCTGCCGCAGCGTGCTCAGCATGTCGGCGACCGAGACCGTGAGCGCCGGAAGGTTGACCGGCACCCCGCCGTCGATCCGGCCCGGCCCGGCGCCGCGCTCGGCCTCCGCGACCCGGAGGATGCCCTCGACCGTGCGCCGGGGCGAGGCCAGGGCCACCTTCAGCTCGGGGTGGACCGGGCAGCCGGCCGGGAGGCCCGCCAGCGGCTCGCGGACGATGCCGGACAGAAAGCCGGAGGCCGCCGCGTTCGGCTTGCCCGGCCGTACCGACACGGTCATCAGCCGGGCGACGCGCCCGTCCAGGAAACCGCGGCGGGTGTAGTCCGCGATCAGCTGCTCGCAGACGAGCTTCTGGATCCCGTAGCTCGACCGCGGTGTGGGCAGGGTGGCCTCGCTGACGACCGGCGGCAGCGGCAGCGCGGGATCGGAACCGTAGACGGCGACGCTGCTGGAGAACACCACCCGCGGCACCGGCCCGCCGGCCGCCGTCTGGGCCCGCGCGGCCTCCAGCACCGCGCGTGTGGTGTCCAGATTGGCGCTCATACCGAGGTCGAAGTCGGCCTCGCACTCGGCCGAGACCGCGGAGGCGAGATGGATCAGCACATCCACCGGCTCCGCGAACACCGCGTCAAGACGGTCGGCCAGGTCGCCCTGGACGATGTCCACGAGAGGGTCGTCCGTCGCCGAACCGGGCGGCACCACGCGGTCGGCGAGCACCAGCCGGTCGATCGGCGCACCGCGGAACGTCCGTGACGTGAGCAGTGCGGCGGCGACCCGCCGGCCCAGGAAGCCGAAGCCACCCGTGATGACGATCCTCATGCGTTGTCTCCTCGGTAGTCGTGGCGCCAGCCGAGCCCCTCGCTCGTACCGGCGCGGGGGATGTACTCACAGCCGATCCACCCGTCGAAGCCCAGGCCGTCGATGACGCCGAACAGATGGCGGATGTCGAGTTCGCCCCGGTCGGGCTCATGGCGATCGGGCACGCCCGCGATTTGCAGATGGCCGACCCGGCCGGTCGGCAGGTCACGGCGCAGGGTCGTGGTGAGGTCGCCCTCGACGATCTGGCAGTGGTAGAGGTCGAGCTGCACCTTGAGGTTCGGGGCCCCCACCTCCCGTACCACGGTGTGCGCTTCGGACTGCCGGTTCAGGAAGTAGCCGGGCATGTCACGGCCGTTGATCGGCTCGATCAGGATGTCGACGCCCGCCGCGGCGGCCCGTTCCGCGGCCCAGGCGAGATTGGCCAGATAGGTGTCGCGGTGCTCGGCCGAACCGTCCGGCCCCACCAGCCCGGCCATCACATGCACCCGTGGGCAGCCGAGCTCCGCCGCGTACTCCAGGGCCCGGCCGATCCCGGAGCGCACCTCCGCCTCGCGTCCGGGCAGCGCCGCGATCCCGCGCTCCCCGGACTCCCAGGCGCCGGGAGGCGCGTTGAAGAGCACCTGCCGCAGGCCGTGGTCGTCGAGCCTGCGGCGCAGCTCGGTGGCGTCGTACGGGTAGGGGAAGAGGTACTCGACGGCCTCGAAGCCGTCCGCCGCCGCGGCGGCGAAGCGGTCGAGGAAGTCGTGTTCGGTGTACATCATGGACAGGTTCGCGGCGAACCTCGGCATGCTGGCTCCTGCGTTCGGGCCGGGACGTCCCGGTCAGCGGTTGACGACCTGCTTCTTGGTGGTGAGCACCGCGGCGGCGCCCACGACCAGAGTGAGGGCCAGGACGTACATCGGGATCGACGCCGAGCCGGTGGCGTCCTTGAGCGCGCCGATCATGTAGGGGCTGACGAAACCGGCCAGGTTGCCCACCGAGTTGATGATGGCGAGGCCCGCCGCCGCCGCGGTGCCGCCCAGGAACGCAGTGGGGAGCGACCAGAAGAGCGGAGCGCAGGTCAGCACCCCGGCCGCGGCCACGGACAGCGCGGTCAGGGACAGCGCGGTCGACCCGTTCCACACGGCGGACAGCGAGAACCCGACGGCGCCCATCAGGCTCGGGACGACCAGGTGCCAGCGCCGCTCGCGGCGCTTGTCCGCCGAGCGGCCGAACAGGTTCATCGCGACGAGGGCGGCAAGGAACGGCACGGCGCTGAGCACGCCGATCGCGAGGTTGCCGTCGATGCCGGTGGACTCGACGAACGTGGGCATCCAGAAGGTCAGGGCGTACTGGCCCATCACGAAGCAGAAGTAGATGAGGCACATCAGCCACACCCTGGGCTCACGGAAGGCGTCCAGGACCCGGCCGTGCACGGTCCGGTGCGCGCTGTCGTCGGCGACCGCCCGCTCGACGACGGCCTTCTCCTCATCGGTCAGCCACTTCGCGTCCCGTACGCCGTCGTCCAGGTAGAAGAGCGTGACGACACCGACGAGGAGCGCGGGGACCGCCTCCAGCAGGAACATCCACTGCCAGCCCTGCCAGCCGTTCACCCCCTGGAAACTGTCCATGATCCAGCCGGAGAGCGGATTGCCGAAGATGCCCGCCACCGGGATGGCCGACATGAACATCGCAATCACCCGGGCGCGGCGGTGCGAGGGGAACCAGTAGGTGCAGTAGAGGATCACCCCGGGGTAGAACCCCGCCTCCGCGGCACCGAGCAGAAACCTCAGCACATAGAACGTCACCTCGTTGGTGACGAACATGAACGCCGCCGAGACCAGGCCCCAGCTGATCATGATGCGGGCGATCCAGGTGCGGGCCCCGACACGTTGCAGCATCAGGTTCGAGGGCACTTCCAGGATGAAGTAGCCGATGAAGAACAGGCCCGCCCCCAGGCCGTACGCCGCCTCGCTGAACCCGAGGTCATCGGACATCTGGAGCTTCGCGAAGCCGACGTTGACCCGGTCCAGGTAGGAGGCCACGTAACACAGGATGAGAAAGGGGACGATGCGGCGTACGACCTTGCGGTAGACGGTGTTCTCGCGGGCAAGCGCGGGCGTCTGGGCCGCCACTGCGGGCATGGGCATGACGGAATCCTTTTGCGGCTCAGGGATTCTGCGACGGGGACGGGGATGGGGACGGGACGGGGTCGGGGGAGGCAGCGGGGACGGGGGAGCGGCAGGTCACCAAGCGGCGCCGAACGTGGCCCTCAGTTCGTCGATCGCGTCGGTGGTGAGCGGCCCCGGTCGACGGTCGGTCAGGAGCCAGAGACGGGCCGTCTCCTCGAGTTCTTCGAGGACGGCGAGGGCGGCGGCCGCGTCCGGACCCCAGACCACGGGGCCGAGCCGGTCGAGCAGGACGGCCCTGATCGGCGTGTGGCTCGCCAGGTGGTCGGCGATCCGGGCGGTCACCAGGTCGGCCACGCGGGGATCGCCGGGCCGGTGGTAGGGGATGAGCGGAACGTGTCCCACCTTCATCACGAAGTACGGCGTGATGGGCGGGAGTACGTCGTCCTGGCTCCACACCCCGGCCAGGGTGAGCGCGACCAGGTGGGTGGAGTGGGTGTGGATGATGAACCGGGCCGTGGGGTCGGCCGCGTAGATGCGCCGATGGAGCGTCAGGGTCTTGCTCGCGCGGTCGCCCGCGCGCTGCTCACCCTGGGCGTCGACCAGCGCGAGGCGGTCGCGCTCGAGGAAGCCCAGGGCGGCGTCGGTGGGTGTGATCAGATGGCCGTCGCCGATCCGGGCACTGATGTTCCCGGCGCTGGCGTGCACATAGCCCCGGTCGAACAGGCTGGTGCCCACCCGGACGATCTCGTCGCGTGCCTCGTCCACGGCGGTGTCGAGGAGCTCGGTCATGAGGCCTCCCGGTCGAGCAGGGCGAAGGAGTCGGTGAAGAACGCGGGGCCACCGAAGTTGCCGGACTTCAGCGTGATGTGGAGCGTGTCCCCGCCGGGCAGCGCGGCCGCGCACCAGGGCACACCGGGGTCGATCTGCGGTCCGATGCGCAGTCCGGTGATGCCGAGCGCCCGGACGACCGCTCCCGAGGTCTCGCCGCCCGCGACGACGAGTTGCCGCACACCGCGCTCCACCAGGCCCCCGGCCACCCTGGCCAGGGTCCGCTCCACCAGCTCGCCGGCCTCGGCGGCGCCGAGCCGGGTCTGGACGGTGCGGACCGCCTCGGGCGCCTCGGTGGAGTAGAAGAGGACGGGCCCGTCGGCCAGATGGGACTCGGCGAAGGCGATCGCCTCGCCGGACACGTCCGCACCGGCCGCGACCCGCAGCGGATCCACGCTGAACGCCGGTCGGCCGGTGCGCAGGAACTCCTGGACCTGCTCGTTGGTGGCGGCGGAGACCGATCCGGAGATGACGGCCCGGTGGCCGCCGGGCGCCGGCAGCGCGGCGGCGGCGTGGGACGGTGTGAACCCCCAGTTCGCGGGCAGCCCGATGGCCAGGCCCGAACCGGCGGTCACCAGCGGCATCCCCCGGACCGCCGCGCCGAGGCGCACCAGGTCGTCGTTGGAGACGGCGTCGACGATGGCGATTCCGGCACCCTGCTCGCGCAGTTCGTCGATCCGGGCCCGGACCGCCGTGGCGTCGCGGCCGACCACCGTGTGGTCGATCAGGCCGACCGCTCGGGTGGTCTGCGCGCGCAGGACCGAGACCAGGTTGGGGTCGGTCATCGGGGTGAGCGGGTGATGGCGCATACCGCTCTCGCTGAGCAGCACATCGCCGACGAAGAGATGGCCCTTGAAGACCGTGCGCCCGTTGTCGGGGAACGCGGGCGTGGCGATGGTGAAGTCGGTGCCGAGCGCGTCCATCAGGGCCTCGGTGACCGGGCCGATATTGCCGGCCGGTGTCGAGTCGAAGGTCGAGCAGTACTTGAAGTAGATCTGCTCGGCGCCCGCGGACCGCAGCCAGGCGAGGGCCCGCAGCGACGCGTCGACGGCGTCGGCGGCCGGAATGGTCCGCGACTTGAGCGCGATGACCACGGCGTCCGCGTCCACCGGCCGCTCGGCACCGGGCGGCGGTACGTCGATCAGCTGGACCACGCGCATGCCCGCCCGCACCAGGTTGTTGGCCAGGTCGGTGGCGCCGGTGAAGTCGTCGGCGACGCAGCCGAGTCGGATGCCCATATCAGGCCCCCGCCGGCTGGGGCAGTTCGATCCCGGGGAAGATCTTGATGACCGCGCTGTCGTCCTCGGCGCCCAGCCCGGACGCCGAGGCCTGGAGGAACATCTGGTGAGCGGTGGCGGCCAGGGGGAGCGGGAACCTCTCCGGCCGTGCCGAATCGAGGACGAGCCCCAGGTCCTTGACGAAGATGTCGACCGCGGAGAGCGGTGTGTAATCACCGGCGAGCACATGCGCCATCCGGTTCTCGAACATCCATGAGTTGCCCGCGCTGTGCGTGATGACCTCGTACAGCGCCTCGGCCGGAACACCGGCCTTCAGGCCCAGGGCCATCGCCTCGGCCGCCGCGGCGATGTGCACGCCCGCGAGCAACTGGTTCACGATCTTGACCTTCGAGCCGAGGCCGGGCTGCTCGCCCAGGCGGTAGACCGTGCCGCTCATGGCCTCCAGCACCGGGTCGGCGACCGCGTACGCCGCGGCGGGGCCCGACGTCATCATGGTCAGCTCACCGGCCGCCGCACGAGCGGCGCCACCGGAGATGGGGGCGTCCAGGTAGAGCGCGCCCCGCTCGGCGAGACGTCCCCCGAGCTCCGCCGACCAGCCCGGGTCGACCGTGGAGCACATCACGAAGACGGCCCCCGGGCGGAGCCGGTCGGCGGCCCCGTCGGCGCCGAACAGCACCGACTCCACCTGCGCCGCGCTGACCACGACACTGACCACGACGTCCACCGCGGCTGCCAGGTCGCCGGGGGAGGCGTACGCCGTTCCGCCGTCGCGGGCGAAGTCCTCGGCGACCTCCGGCCGCAGATCGTGGACCCCGATGTCGTAGCCCGCCGTGCGCAGGCTGCGCGCCATGCCGAGTCCCATGGCCCCGAGGCCCACCACGCCCACGCGCGGCAGCGTCGGCCTGTCCTGGTCGCTCATGCCCCTCCTCGTCCTTGGCTTGTGCTCATGGGGGAGCGCCGCCGCTTGCTGTGGTGGCCGGGACGCGATCGGCCCCGGCCACCTGCGGCGATCGGGTCATATGATGACCTGAAGACAAGGCTCTCGCATACTGTGACGTCCGTCACAGGGAATGAGGAGGGTGGCGTCGGGTGGGACGAGGTGCGCCGGGCGTGTGTGTCCGGGCTTCGGTGTCAGGTGGTCGCCCGGGGGTGGCGTCGGGGGTCAGACACCGGCCGGGTGCCAGGGCACGATCCGCCCCTCGCGCACCAGCTCGCCGTACTGCTCGGGGTGCACCGGCTTGAGCGCCAGTTCCAGCAGTGGCCCGGCGGCCTCGTCGGGAGTCGGCGCGTCGCTCACCTCCCACCACGCCTGCGAGGTGGGGGTGTTCATCATCCCCGGGCACACCGAGGCGATGAGTACGTCGCGCGCCAGGTCGTCCTCGCGGCGCCGCTTCGCCAGGGTGCGTACGGCCGCAACTTGGCCGATCTTCGAGAGGATGTTGACGAAGGCGGGCCAGGGGCCGCTGAAGGCGCTGCCGTCCCGCACCGCGTCCCGCCAGTCGGCCACCGCGCGGTCCACCTCGTCCAGTGTCGCCAGGTCGTCGAACCGGCTGTGCAGCACCGGGGCGAGATAGGACAGCGAGCCCAGCGCACTGGCCACGACGATCAGCCGGCCGCCGTCCCGCAGCCGCGGGGCGAACGCCCGCAGCACCCGTGTGGTGGCGAAGTTGTTGACCTCCGCGTACGGGCCGACGATGGCACGGGGGTCATCGTCCGGGGTGACCCGCATGACGGCGTTGTTGAACACGATGTCGATACCGCCGTGCCGCTCGGCCAGGGCCGCCGCCAGCTCCTCGGCGCGGTCCGGGTCCGCCACGTCGAACAGCTCGGTCCGCACCCGCGCGCCGGTGCCGGTGAGTTCGGCGCGGATCTCGTCGAGTCGCGCGCGGTCCCGGCCCGTCGCGTACACCACGTCCTCGGTGTTCAGCCGTTGTGCCAGGGCCTTGACCAGGGCCAGGCCCAGTCCCTGAGTCGCGCCGGTGACCAGTGCGACGCGCGGTCCGTCCGTCATCGTTCTCCTCCTTCTTCGTCCCGGCACCCGCTCCCGCGTCGACGGGGCGTCAGCGGGCATCGGCGAGCAGGGCCTCGGACACCGTCCACAGGCGTCGTGCGTTCTCGGGGTCGACGGCGTAACGGGCGACTCCGTGCAGGGTGCCCGTGCGGCGGTCTACCACCTCGGCCTCGTTGCAGTCGTCGAAGTAGCGGCCGCCGACCCCGTCGAGCAGCGATGAGGTGGCGAGCAGTACCGAGGTCGCCGCGCCCTGCTCCACCGACTTGAGCTGGTCGGGCGCGACCTGGCCGCTGCTGCCGCCGACGTGGCGCTGGAGGTTGGTCCTGATGGCGCCCGGCATCAGGGCGTTGGCCGTGATGCCGTCGGCGGCCCACCGGCGCGTGGCCTCCACCGCGAACAGCACATTGGCCGTCTTGGACTGTGCGTAGGCCAGCCACGGGTCGTAGGGGCGGAAGGCGAAGTGGATGTCGTCGAAGACCACCGGCGACCGCTGGTGTCCGGTGGAGCTCAGCGCGACTATGCGCGCGGCGCCGGCGGCGAGCGCGCCGTGCAGTCCGGTGGCCAGCGCGAAGTGGCCCATGTGGTTGGTGGCGAACTGCCACTCCCAGCCCTGGGGAGTGTGCCGCTCGGGGCACGCCATCACCCCCGCGTTGTTCACCAGGATGTGCAGCGGGCCCTGCCACGCGGCCACGAAGGAGGTCACCGAGGCCGGGTCCGTCAGATCCAGGGGCGCGATGCGCACCGCCCGGTTCCCGGTCGCCGCGGTGATCTCCTTGGCGACACGTTCGCCCGCGGCCATGTCGCGGACCGCCAGGACGACCTCCGCACCGCGGTCGGCGAGCGTGCGGGCCGTCTCCGCCCCGATGCCCGAGGAGGCACCGGTGACGATGGCGCGCCGTCCCGTGAGATCGATGTCCGCCGCCACTTCGGCGGCGGTGCTGGAGAACCCGAAAGGGGTCGTGAGGGTGCTCATGTGGAACTCCTCGTGGTACGTCGGCTGGGCCCATCCATGGGGCGCGGGGACCGTGGCGCATGGGGCCGGGGTCGTGGCGCGCGGGGCGTCCGCCACTTCACCGTAGGAGTCCGGCAAGTATGAGACCAGCGAAACTTTGGCACACGTGGTATGCGTTGACGTCATGGATTTCGGGGATGTCTCAGTCACCGCGCTGCGGGTCTTCCGGGCGGTCGCCGAGCAGGGCACCTTCACCGCCGCGGCGGTGTCCCTCGGCTATACGCAGTCGGCCGTCTCCCGCCAGATCGCCTCCATCGAGCGGGCCGCCGGGGTGAAACTGCTGGAGCGGCGGCGCGAGGGAGTGCGTCTGACCGCCGTCGGCCATCTCGTCCTGCGGCGCGCCAGTGCCGCACTCGACCAGATCGACACGGCGGCCCGGGAGCTGTCCGGCCTCCCGGACCCGGGCGGGACCGTGCGCGTGGGCTGGGTCCCCAGCGTGGGCGCCGCGCTGCTGCCGCGGGCCATCACCGAGCTCCGCGCCACCCACCCCGCGATCACCGTCACCAGCCGTGAGGGCACCACGGCCGCGCTCGTCCGCGCGTTGCGCAGTGGCGGGATCGACCTCGCGCTGCTCAGCTCCGCGCCCCCGTTCCGGCCGCTGGACACCGAATCACCACCGCTCGTGGCGCAGACCCTGACCGAGCGCGGCCTCCGGCTCGCCGTGCCCGCTTCCCACCCCCTGGCGCGCCGGGAGTACGTGGACATCGCCGATCTGCGGGGGCAGCGCTGGATCGCGGGACCGCCCTCCGGCGAGGACCGGCTGATGGGGGTGTGGCCCGGGCTGGACGAGCGGCCCGAGATCGTCCACACCGCCCGTGACTGGCTGGCCAAGCTCAGCCTGGTCGCCGCGGGCTGCGGCCTCACCACCATCGGGGCCTCGCTCGCCCCGGCCGCCCCCGAGGGGGTGTGCGTCCTGCCCGTGCGCGGTGGCCCGCGGGAACAGCGCCGCCTCGTCCTCGCCCGGCTCCCGGGGCCGCGGGACGAGGCGGCAGAACGCGTCGCCGAGGCGCTGCGTACCGCCGCCGTCGAGGAGGACGCGCCGACGACGTAGGTGTCGGCCGCGCGACCAGCCGATCGTCGTCCGCACCGGCGTCGGGAGCCGTCGTGCGGATCAGCGATGGACCCGGTGTGACCGCGAGGGCGGTACCCATGCCGATGAGCGCGACGCCCCGGGCGAGAACCTCTTCGGCGGTGTCCCGGCGGGCGATCCCGCCGGTCAGCATCAGCCGGAGCGGGCTGGTGGCGACCAGGCCCGCGCCGCCGTCCACGCGCCGCTCACGTCACGGCCGTACGGCATGGTGGTCAGGCGTGCTTCACCGTGACGCCGTACAGCGCGACCTCGCCGTAGTTCGAGTCGTCCGAGCCTCAATTCATTCCGATGG
>NZ_BAAAIF010000002.1:128026-336796 GCF_039525925.1 Streptomyces javensis
GCCGGCCGTACGGCATGGTGGTCAGGCGTGCTTCACCGTGACGCCGTACAGCGCGACCTCGCCGTAGTTCGAGTCGTCCGAGCCTCAATTCATTCCGATGGAGCTTCGCGTACGACTCACCAGCGCGCCGCCCGCGGGACTGTCGGGCTAGCGGGACCGTCGGGCCGGAGCTCAGCCGATGTCGACTGAGGCGCCCGCGGTCAGCCCGTGGTAGCGGGCGCCCGTGCCGGGGCCGTTGGCGCCAAGGAACCCGCCGACCATCGCGTTGCCGACGTCGTTGAGGGCGCCGTCGTGGATGGCGTAGGCGTCCCGTGGGGCGACCTCCCGCACGTAGTCGATCAGCTGCCCGGTGGTGGACCAGGGGCCGTGCACGGGCAGCAGCAGGGTGTCGACGGCGGCATCCGGGACGGTGAGCGCGTCTCCGGGGTGGAAGAGGGTGTCGTCGATGAGGAAGCCGACGTTGCCGACGGGCGGGACGTCGGGGTGGATGGGCGCGTGCCACGTGCCGTAGACCCTCACCTCGAAACCGGCCGCGGTGAAGGACTCGCCCTCGCCGACGGTGGTGACCCGGGTGCCGAGGCCGGCCAGCTGCCTGGCGACGGAGGTGTTGGTCCAGATGCGCAGGGCCGGGTTGTTCTCGGCGGCCTCGCGGAGTGCCTCCTCGGAGAAGTGGTCGAAGTGTTCGTGGGTCACCAGGACCGCGTCCGCGCCGTCCAGCGCGTGCGGTTCGGTGAGGCCGCCCGGGTCCACGACCAGGCGGCGGTCGTCCTTGTCGATGCGGACGCAGGCATGGCCGAACTTGGTGAGCCGCATGGTGGGTCTCCTTGATCCATGACCGAAACTGTACAACCGGGTTGTGTAAATATACTGTACAGCATGGTTGTACAACCTGCCTTTATGATCTGGATAGGGTGGGGCCATGGAAGACGACGCACTGGCTGAAGACCTGCGGCAGGCGGTCGGCGAACTCGTCCGCGCCGTACGGGCCGCCGACACCATGCCCTCCGGAGCGGCCGCCATCCTCGGTCACCTCGACCGCGGTGGCCCGCAGACCACGGCCGACCTCGCGCATCGGCGCGGGGTGACCCATCAGTCGGCCGCCAAATCCGTCAAGGAACTGCTCGGCGACGGTCTGGTGCGCACCGAGCCCCACCCCAGTGACGGCCGCAAGCTGCTGCTGCACATCACCGATACCGGCCGCGCCCGTCTCCGGCGGGAGCGCGCCCAGCGCGCCGGCTGGCTGGGCGCCGCCATCCGCGACACGCTCAGCGCCGATGAGCAGCGGCAACTGCGGGACTGCGTACCCCTGCTGACCCGTCTGACCGCCCGCATCGCCGAAAGGTGACCGTGGGGGGGATGTGCCGGGGTTCGGCATCTTCTGGGGGCAATGGGTTGTATCCCGGAGGGAGATGCCTGGCATAAGCAATTCGGGATTTTCGAGCGCGCCGTGCGGTGGCTAGCGTGAACCTCGACGCCGCGAATGGTGGATTCGAGTGAACGGGTGGATCGGAGGAGTGGGATGCGACTGCTCGTGAAGCGGTCATCCGAGCGGGTCAAAGGGCAGATAGCCGTTCCGACCTCGAAATACCACGCGCATCGCGCCCTGATCCTGGCGTCGCTCGCCCCCGGGACCAGCCGCATCGTAGGGCTGTCGAACGCGCAGCACATCCGGCACACCATCACCGCGCTGCGCGGCCTCGGTACGCGGATCGAGGTGGACGGGGACGACTTCCTCGTGCACGGGGGTCCGTACCGTCCGCTGCGATCACACGTCTCGGTGGGCGGCGCGGGCACGGCGCTGTATTTCCTCACCGGGCTCGCCTCTCTCGCGAGCGCGCCGGTGACCGTCGTGGGGCAGAAGTCCTTCCCCCGGCGTCTGATAGGCCCGCAGCTACAGGCCCTGTCCGATCTCGGTATCGACCTCGATTCGCCCACCGGCGGCCCGCCGATTTCCGTACGGCCGCGCCGCCCGAAAGGGGGCCACGCGCGTATCGAGGGCATTCTTTCGCAGTGGATTTCCGGATTGCTCATGGTGGCGCCGTTCGCGACCGGACCGAGCGCCATCACCGTGGAGGGCGAGTTCAACGAACGCGCCTATGTGGATCTGACGGTCCGGATGATGCGGCGGTTCGGGCTGCGGGTCGATGTCTCCGCGAACGGGCGGCGGTTCGACATCGAGCCCGGCCAATGCCCCACCCCCGCAACGGTGGTGCTGCCCCCCGACGTCGGCGCCGCCGCCTTCGGCCTGGCCGCGACGGCGCTGCACCCGGCCGATGTGCTGTTCCGGGGGCTGCCCGCGCTCCCCGCGGACCAGCTGGACCATCCCGAGGCGGATCTGCTGGACATCGTCGCCGGGATGGGCCTGCCGATGACGGCCGACCCGGCGACCGGCATGGTGCGCGTCCGCCACGACGGGATCAGGCTGCGCCCCGCCCGGATCGACTGCCGGGCGGTGCCCGACACACTGCCCGCGCTGTCCGTGCTCGGGGCGCTGGCGGACGGCACCACCGTGTTGGACAACGTGGCCCATGTCAGGCTCAAGGAGTCGGACCGGGTGGAGGCGATGCTTCAGCTCACCAGGATGGGTGCCCGGATCGAGCAGCGCGGGCAGCGACTGCTCTGCCACGGTGTCGAGCGGCTGACCGGGGCCGAGTTGTCCTCGTTCAACGACCACCGCGTGCTGATGTCGCTGGCCGTCGCGGGCACGGCGGCCGACGGTGAGACCCGGCTCACCTACCCGAACGCCTACCGCGGCTCCTACCCGCGCTTCCTCGAGGAGATGAACGGCATCGGCCTGAACATGTCGGTGGAACGGGAACGGGAACGGGAACGGGAACCAGAACGGACGCCGGACCGGAGCGGCACCCGGGCCTCCGCCCCCGCCCTCGCCGCGCCCGCGAACTGATCACCCGCCGGGCCGCGCACCCCGCGGAGGACCGGGGCCGTCGTGCGGCCGGTCCGGAAGGTCGGTGGCGCACAGGCGCAGGACCCGCTCCCGCAGCCATCGGTGGGCGGGATCGACGGTGTTCCTGGGATGCCAGTACATCGACTCGACGAGCCGTGGCAGCGGCACATCGAGCGCCACGGTCCGCAGGCCGATACTCGGGCCGAGCTGGTCGAACAGGCGCCGCTGTATCACCGCGACCATGCGGGTGCCGGGGAGCAGACAGGCCGCGTTGGTGAAGTTGTCGGTGGCGGCGACGGCCCGGAGGGGCAGGCCGAGTTGGGTGAGCACCGTGTCGGCGATCGTGGGCTGCGGCCCCCCGATCTGGACGTACGGCAGGGTGCAGAGCTGATCGGAGGTCAGGACATCACCGACCTCGGGGTGGTCCTGGTCCACCACGGCCACGAACTCATCGGTGAACAACGTGGCGCTGGAGAACGTCTCCAGCTCCTTGTCCTGGATCATGGGCGGCCAGATGACCAGATCGCACTGGCCTCTGCGGAGCTGGTCGACCATGCCGTGGTTCAGCGGGGCGACCTTGATCTGCACATGGGGGTAGGCGGTGTCGATCTCCCGCAGCAGCGGCCGCAGCAGCACGATGGCCACATAGTCGCTGGCGGTCACGGTGAACACCCGGCGGTCGGTGGTCGGGTCGAAGGCCGCGTTGGCGCCCACCACCTCCCTGATCGCCTCCAGCATCTCCGTGACCGGCTGGACCAGCGACTCCGCGAAGGGAGTCAGCACCATGCGGCGGCCGTCCCTGACCAGCAGCGGCTCATTGAAGTGACGGCGGAGCTTGGCGAGCGAGGTGCTCATCGAGGGCTGGGTGACCTCGACGCGCTCCGCGGCCTTGGTCACACTCCGTTCCATCAGCAGGGCGTGCAGCGGGACCAGGAGGTCCATGTTGAAGTTGCTGAGGGATGGTGGTGGCATCGCTCTGAGTCCTCGTCATGATCGGGCCGGAATGGGCAGCCGAGGCGAGTCCTGTCCGAGCAGGATTCCGGTTCGCGGCGCGTGACGACGGAACCGTACTACGGATGGCACCCCGGCGCAGACGCATGCGCCGGGTGCCACTCCATGCGGAGTTGACGAGGAGTCAGGACATCAGGACGAAAGGACCAGCTTGGCCTTGTGGCCGCTGACCGACCGCACCCCGTGCTCAGGTTGTTGAGCCTGACGGTGCCGCCCGGGCTGGTGCTGCCGCTCAGGTGCGCGCCGCCCGTAGTGGTGGCCGCCATCTTCACGGACCGGGAGCTGATGTGGGTGATCCGCAGCTTCCCGAACCCGAACCGGTGGCTGTCGACCTTGATGCTCGTGGGCCTCGACACGGTGACCTTGCACCGCCCGTCGTAGCAGGGCCCGTGGGCGGCGGCCTGCGCCACCGGCGACATCAGGCCGAACGCCAGCGTGCCGGCCAGAGTCGTGGTCACCGCGGCCGTCGCGGTCCTCCAGCGCATACCGGTACTCATCAGTGGAACCTCCTGGGTGGGGAATGCGTGCGCGGCATTTCTCACCCCCGGGACCCGGGGCCCGGGACCGCTCCCGAGGAGACGGCGCGATGGAGGAGGCCCCGCGCTGTGATGGCGGGGGCGCCGGACCGGGCTCCGGTCGTCACCCCCATGCGATCCGAGCGGCGACCGGCAGGTGGTCGCTGCCGGTGGCGGGCAGGGCGCGGATATGGCCGACGGTTGCCGAGCGGGCCATGACCTGGTCGATCCGGGCCAGCGGGAAGCCCGCGGGGAAGCTGAAGGCGAACCCCCGCTCCGCCACGTTCATCCGCGAGGTCAGCGGGGCCAGCCCACGGTCGTCGACCGTGCCGTTGAGGTCACCCAGCAGGACCACCCGATCGCGCTTCTCGGCGGCGATGGCCGCACCCAGCAGACCGGCGCTCTCATCGCGCCAGGAGGACGCGAGGCCACTCGCCCGGATGCGCACCGACGGCAGATGTGCGACATACGCCGCGATCTCGCCGTGCGGTGTGTGGACGGTGGTCCGCAGTCCGCGATTCCACCCCTCCGCGATCCCCTGGGGTTTGATGTCCAACGGCCGGGCGCCGGTGAGCGGATGCCTCGACCAGAGTCCGACCGTGCCCCGCACGGCGTGGTACGGATAGTCCGGGGCGAGGGTCTTCTCATAGACCGGCAGCGCCGTGGGCACCAGCTCCTCCAGCGCGATGAGATCCGGCTCGCCCTCGGCCAGGGCGCGGGCCGTACCCGCCGGATCGGCGTTCTCATCGCTGACGTTGTGCTGCACCACCACCAGGTCACCCGGTCCGGGCTCCGCCCCGGGCAGGTACAGTTCGCCGAAGAGACACGTCCACGCCGCCACCGGCAGCACCAGCGCCACCAGCGCGAGGGCCGAACGGCGCAGCAGAGCCAGGCCGAGCAGCACCACGACCACCACGCCGAGCCACGGCAGGAACGCCTCCAGCAAACTGCCCATGTGCCCCACCGAGTTGGGCACCGCCCGGTGGAACGCCAGCAGCCCGGCCATCAGCACCGCCAGTACGGCGAGCACCCGTCCCCGCGTCCAGGGCGATCCGCCGCGTACGTCCCCGCTCGCGTCACCCCACCGGGCCCACCGCATCAGCCGACGCCTGGCCCGCCGGGCCGCTCCCGCCCGCACCGGCGCCGTCGTACCGCCGTCCACCTGCTCCACCATGGCTTCCCATCCGTGTGATCCCGCACCCCAAGACGGGCCACCAGGCGCATCGGTTTCCGTTCGCGGGGTGGCGGCACGGAGTCGATGGAAATTCCGGTGACGGCGGGCCACCCGCTCCCTAGGATCGGGCCCTGTGCTCTCCCGTCCCTCCTTCATCGGCGACGAAGCGATCGCGCGGGCCGTGGCCGCGCATTGGCTGCCGGAAGCCGCCGAGGCCACGTATCTGCCCTGGGGTTTCGGCGCCCACCACTGGCGGGTGGCCGGTGGCGGCACGACCCTGTTCGTGACGCTGGATCAGCTGGAGCCGCGGCACACCGAGGCGACACTGGAGGCCGCCTACGCGGGCGCGGCGGCACTGGCCGCGGCCGGTGTGGACGTGGTGTGCGCGCCGTTGCCCACCCGGTCCTCCGGCCGGTTCACCGTCGGCCTCGAGGCGGGTGCGCTCAGCGTGACGCCGTGGCTGGACGGGCGCAGCCCCACCGAGGAGGAGGCGAGTCGGCCCCCGCATGTCCGCGAGGTCGAGGCCGCGCTTGCCACGCTGCACCGGGCCACCCCGCCACCCGGTCTGCGGCACTGGACTCCCCAGGTCGGCCCCGGGTTCGCGGGCGAGCTGCGGGTCCGGACCGCGCGCCCCTGGACATCCGGCCCGCTGGCGGAGGAGGCGCGGGCCGCCATCGCCGCACACGATGCCGCGATCACCCGATGGACGGACCGCTACCTCGAACTCGCGGACCTCGCCGACTCCCGCCGGGACCAATGGGTGACGACCCACGGCGAGCCGCACAACGACAACCAGGTCGTGGGCGCGTTCGGGCTGAAGCTCGTCGACTGGGAGTCGCTGGCCCTCGCGCCACGCGAGCGGGACTACGCCGATCTGCTCGCGGCCGGTGCGGGCGACCGGCTGCGCCCCGACCCGGCGATGGCCGAGCCGTTCGCGCTCGACTGGCGTCTCTCCGAGATCGCCGAGTACGCGCGCTGGTTCGCCGCCCCGCACACCGGCACGGACGACGACCGCACCGCCCTGGAAGGGCTGCACGAGGAATTGCGGCAGGTCACCGCGCCAGGGCGGCCCGGGCCACGGTGACCGCCTGCCCGGCGTAGCCGCGGCCGAACAGCACGGTGTGCACCAGCAGCGGGAAGAGCTGGTGCAGTCCGACGCGGTCGGCCCAGCCCTCGGCGAGCGGTGCCACCTCCTGGTAGCCGTCCAGCACCTGGTCGAGATGCGGGCAGCCGAACAGGTGGAGCATCGCCAGATCGGTCTCCCGATGGCCACCGTGGGCGGCCGGGTCGATCAGCCACGCCTGCCCGTCGGCGCCCCACAGCACGTTGCCGTTCCACAGGTCGCCGTGCAGCCGCGCGGGTGGCTCGGCGGGTCCGGTCAGCTCGGGCAGCCGCTCACACGCACGCTCGATCACCTCGGCCTCGCCGTGGCGCACCGTGCCGTCGTCGACGGCGCGCCGCAGATAGGGCAGCACCCGGTGGTCGGTGTACCAGCGCGGCCAGTCGGTGCCCGTGACATTGCGCATCGGGGCCATGCCGATGTACGCGTCCGTGGGGCCGTCGGGCGGTGGGGCGCCGAACGCGGGCGCGCCGACGGCGTGCAGGGCGGCGAGGTCACGGCCGAATCGGGCCGCCGCCCGGGCGCTCGGCCGCCCGACCGGCACCTGGTCGGTGACCAGCCAGTGCCGGTCGTGGCCGTGCACCGCCGGAACGCGGACCGTACCGGCGTCGGCCAGCCAGCGCAGCCCCGCCGCCTCGGCCTCCACCGCGCCCGGATCGTCACCCCGTTTGACCATCACCGTCTGCCCGCCGTCGAGGGTGACCTCGGTGAGCATGGCGGACAGCGGCCGCCGCCGGGTCGCCGGACGGCCGGTGAGGCGGGCCGCCGCGGCACCGGGGTCCTCGCCCGTCCCGGCCTCGGCCCCGGCGCTCATGAACCGAGGCGCTCGCGCACCCGGGCCAGCAGGCCGGGCACCGAGGCTTCGATCATGGCCAGCACCTCGTCGAACCCCTCCGGGCCGCCGTAGTACGGGTCGGGTACGTCCAGGTCACCGGTGGCGTCCGGGTCGAAGGACCGCAACATCCTGACCTTGGACGGATCGTCGACCAGCCGGCGCAGCGCCTTCTCGTGGCCGCGGTCCATCGCCAGGAACAGCTCGGCATCCGCGTGCTCCGCACCGATCTGGGCCGCGATGTGTTCGACCGGGTAGCCGTGCCGTGCCAGCAGCTCACCGGCCCGTTCGTCGATGGGCTCACCGGCGTGCCAGGGTCCGATACCGGCGCTGCTGACCCGTACCGCGTTGTCCAGCCCCGCCCGGCGCAGATGCTCGGCGAAGACCAGTGCGGCGGACGGCGACCTACAGATGTTCCCGCTGCAAACGAAGCAGATGTGCACGGCCACCAGGGTAGGGCCTGGCGCCGCGGTGGCGCAGCGGGCGGGCCGCCCGGGGAAGCCCCCGGATCACTCCGCCCATGGCTTGTCCACCAGCGGTGTCCGGAGCCACCCCACACCTCCGGTGCCCTCATCGGGCCTCAGCTCCAGCATGTGGCCACCGGGCCGGTCCGAGGCCCGCGCGATCGCGCCCACCAACCGCTCGGCGAGATCGGGGCCCTCGGCGTCGTCCATGTCGTCGACCGGCGCACCGGCCCGTACGTCCTGGCGGACCTCTTCACCGCTGTGGAGGGTCAGGATCAGGTGCTGGGGTGTCTTCCTGTCCCATCTGACCTGCTCGATGGTGTCGGCGCGCACCATGCGGCCGCCGAACGTCGCGCTGTTGACGCGTACCCACACATCGGGCGTCATCGCGGCCCTCCCTCGCACGGGTGCCGATGCCTCGTTCCTTCCCGTTGTACCGGACGGGGCCCGGCTTGTAGCGGACGGGGCCCGGCGTCAGGCGCTGTGGTCCGCGAACGGGCCATCGGCGGCGAAGGCCAGCGTGGCGAAGCGTTCCCCGATACGGCGGTGGGTGGCCGCGTCCGGGTGGAGCTCGTCGGGCAGCGGCAGTTCGGCGGCGTCGGCCTCGCCGTAGAGGTCGCGGCCGTCCAGGTAGTGGAGGTGGGGGTCGTCGGCCGACCGCTGCTCGACGATCCGGGACAGCTCATCCCGGATGACACCCAGCGTCAGCTTCCCGGCGGCGCGCTCGGCGGGGTCGCCGGTGGCCAGGAACCGCAGCCTTCCGGAGCCGAGCGCATGGAAGTCGAAGGCCGCGGGGCCGGGCGTGTCCTCGTGGATGGGGCACAGGATGGAGGAGACGACCAGCAGGGGCGTGGTGGGATGCCCCTCCCGGATCGTGTCGAGGAAGCCGTGCACCGCCGGGCCGAAGGCGCGCAGCCGCATCAGGTCGGCGTTGACCACATTGATGCCGATCTTGACGCTGATCAGATCGGCGGGGGTGTCGCGCATCGTGCGTGCGGTGAACGGGTCGAGCAGGGCGCTGCCGCCCAGGCCGAGGTTGATCAGTTCCACGCCGCCGAGGGAGGCGGCGAGCGCGGGCCAGATGGCGGTGGGGCTCGCGGCGTCGGAGCCATGGCTGATCGAACTGCCGTGGTGCAGCCAGACCTTGCGGCCCCGGTCCGGTACGGGCTCGACGGGGGCGTCGGTGCGCAGCGCGACGAGCTCGGTGGTCTCGTTGTGCGGCAGCCAGATCTCGATGTCCTTGACGCCGTCGGGCAGGTCGGCGAAGCGGAGGGTGCCGGCCGGGCCGGGGTGGCTCTCGGCGGTTCCGGTAGCCAGGTCGATGGCCAGGGTGTTGCCGCCGGTCACCGTGGACTGGGCGGTCAGACGGCCGTCGACCAGCAGGTCGTAGACGCCGTCCGGGCGGGGCGGGGCGCCCGCGTAGACCCGCTTGGTGGGCAGCGTGTCCAGCTCGACGGCGGTGGCCCGGGTCCGGAAGACCAGCCGTACGCCGGACGGCTGGGCCTCCACCATGGCCAGCTGCCCATCGGCGCACTGGGCGCGGGCCCAGGCGGGCAGCCGGTGCGGCAGCAGCCCGTGCGCGGTGCGCTCCAGATCGAGGGCGCCCCGCAGGATGTCGGCGGTGATGGGCGTGGTGATCCAGTGGTGCTCGGTGGTGTGCATCGTCCCAGCCTGTTGTTCAGGGATGTGTGGATGGATGGCGCGGACCCGCGATGAGGGATACGCGCCGCGTCAGGGCGCGGGCCAGTTCCGCAGCAGGGCGTCGAGGGCGTCCAGGGCCCGCGACCAGCTCTCCTGGCTGTCGGGGGCGCTGTGGCTGAATCCGCCCGCCATCTCGAGGCTGACGTAGCCGTGGAAGACGCTGCCCAGCAGCCGGACCGCATGCGTCTGGTCCGGTTCGGCCAGGTCGTAGCCGCGCAGAATCGCCCGGGTCATCTGGGAGTGTCTGACCCCGGCGCTGGCGGCCGCCGTCTCCGGGTCGAGCCTGAGCCGGGCGGCGGTGTAGCGGCCGGGGTGCTCGCGGGCGTAGTCGCGGTAGACATTGGCGAAGGCGGTCAGGGCGTCCTTCCCGGCCCGTCCCGCCAGGGCGTCGGCGGCCCGGTCGGCGAGCTCCTCCAGGGCGAGCAGGGCGATCCTGGTCTTGAGGTCCTGGGAGTTCTTCAGGTGCGAGTAGAGACTCGCGACCTTGACGTCGAACCGTCTGGCCAGCGCCGACACCGTCACCTGGTCGAAGCCGACCTCGTCGGCCAGCTCCGCCCCCGCCTGGGTCAGGCGTTCCGTGGTGAGTCCTACCCGTGCCATGCCCCTCCTCTCCTCGGCCAGAGCCGATTATGCATTTGCCTAAACCCTTTAGGCAAATTAGCGTGCGCTTTATGAAGCCGATGACTGAGCAAGAGATCCGTGCCGCGTTCGTGAACTGCACCAAGGGCGAGACCAAGCGCCTGTCCGTGCCGCGCGATCTGGCCGACCGGCCCTGGGACGACCTGGACTACCTCGGCTGGCGAGATCCGCAGGCCCCCGACCGGGCCTATCTGGTCACCGTGCTGGACGGCCGCCCCACCGCCCTCGCGCTGCGCTGCCCGGGCCCCGCCTCCTGGCAGGCGCGGCGCAGCATGTGCTCGATGTGCCTGACCGCCCACACGGGCGGCGTGTCCCTGATGGTGGCGCCGAAGGCCGGGAAGGCCAGGAAGCAGGGTAACTCGGTGGGCGCCTACATATGCAGCGACCTCGCCTGTTCGCTGTATGTGCGGGGCAAGAAGGACGCGGGCGCCGGATCGCGCCCGCAGGAGTCGCTCACCCTGGAACAGAAGATCGAGCGGACCGTGGCGAACGTCGCCGCGTTCCTCGCCAAGGTGACCGCGTAGCTCGTATCGCCGGGGGCCCGGCACGGCCCGTTCGACGGCGGTGCCCCGCACGCCACGGCGTGCGGGGCACCGAGTGGGACGCGGACGTCAGCCGCAGTTGGTGTTGGCCTTCTCGAAGCGCACACCGTCGATCCAGCCCCACCAGTCCACGCAGGTGCCCCGCGCGTCGGTGTAGATGGGCCCCGCGTAGGAGCGGTAGTCGCCGCTGTCGTAGATGTTGTGGATCTCCGTGTCGCTCCGCGAGAGGTAGATGGTCATCGGAACCGGCTCACCGGCGACGTTCCGGATCGCGACCAGGCAGTTCTTGCCCGTGGCGGAGCTGTAGGTGAGATACGCCGTGCCCTTGTCCCCGACCTCGGTGGAGTTGACGACCGTGTAGCCGGAGCCGCAGGCGCCGTTGTACGCCGCGTGCGAGGGCGCTGCGGAGGCCGTGGGCGCGGCCACCATGAGGGCGGCGGCGCCGGTGCCGGTCACTGCCGCGACGGCCAGGGCGCGCTTGATGTGCGTCATGGGTGGGTCCCCGTTCGTGTGGTGTCGGTGTTGTCCGTCGAAGTGCCGTGGGTGGATTTCCCGGTCATTACGACCCGTCACCCGGCCCTTGAGTTGTCCCCGTGGCCGTTACGGCTCTGTCCGCACTGTCACCAGCGTGTAACGGGGGGCTCGCGCAAGAAACGCAAACCGAAAAGATCCTGACGCCCATCGAGCCAACAGTGGAAGAGATATCGAATGTTGTGGTGTTCCGGTGGAGGGGATGGGGGTGTTCTCTGGTCCTTCTTCGGCGCTTTCGCCGGATGCGCTGTCGTTGCTGGATGTGGGCGTCCCCGGCGGTGCTGCCCATGACGCGTCTCTCATAGACTGTGCCGGTCCCCAAGTTGATCGGAGCACCGTATGCGTCGCCTTGCCGCCGCCCTTTTGGTAATGACCGCTTTTGCCTCGCTCGCCGGCTGCGCGCAGGATTTCGACCGGGGCCCTGACGGGCAGGTGTCCGACAAGGTCAAGGACGGGAAGAAGTTCTACTTGGTCGTCAAGCCGACCAAGGGGGGCGAGGAGAAGAAGTTCCGCGTCAGTAAGTACGACTATCACGACTGCAATCGGGGCTCGAAGTACCCCAAGTGTGTTGACGATTAATCAATTTCTCTTCACCGGCGACCTCGTCGTCACCACCGATCGCCGGGTCGGCCGTCCCCTTCGGCCGACCCGTTTGCGATAGGAGTGATTGAGCGTGCGATGAAGCGTGCGCCGCGCAGAGCGATTGGGATAGGGTCGGCCCGGAGGTGAGCCCTGTGCCCGCTGAGGACGAGTTGTTCAGCGCTGTCGACGCGCTGCTGGAGCAGGTCGTCCAGGACGATCTGCCGACACCCGCTGAGCGCAAGAGGCTGCGTGAGGCCGCGGGGCTGAGCCAGGGCGAGGTCGCCAGGGCGCTGGACATCCGCCGGGAAGCGGTGGGTAATTGGGAATCCGGCAAGACCGAGCCGCGACAGCCGAAGCGCGCCGCCTACGCCCGGCTCCTGAAGGGCCTGGCCGCCCGCTTCCCCGCCCCGGCCGCGGACGAGCCGGGTCTCCCCGCCCGGGCTGCGGATGAGCCGGGTCTCCACGCCCGGGCTGCGGATGAGCCGGGTCTCCACGCCCGGGTCGTGGAAGCGCCCGGGGCGACCGCCCCACCGGACGCCACCCGGCGCCCCGCCACCGCAGCGGCCCCGCCACCGCAGCGGGTCCGCTCACCGCGCCCGGCCGCGTCGCGGCGCCCGGCCGCGCGGCGACCCGAGACAGCGCCAACCACGGCGGGGACCAAGACCGCCCCCGCCGCGGACCCACGCTTCGCCAACGGCCCGCTGGCGGTCGTGGACTTCGCGGAGGGCCGGCTCGCGGCGTACTGCCCCGGCGGTCTGATCCTGGACCCCCCGGCCAAGTCCCTCCCCGCCCTCGTGGAGTGGACCCTGGCCGAGGCGCGGCTGGGCGCGCCACGGCTGAACCGCAACGGCAGGGACGCCGACCCGGTGCTGGTGCTCACTGACGCCGCCGCCGTGCGCTTCGGCCTCCCGGCCCGGCTGACCGACGAGGAGCGGCGGGCCGGTCGGCTGTCCGAGGGCCACAAGGTCCTCAAGCAGCTGGAGAAGGCCGACTGGCGGCTCACCCGGCGTGGACTCGGCCCCTGGGCGCGCATCTACCGCCCCGCCGAGGGCTCGCGGCGCGCCTGCGTCCAGCTGTGCGTCCTGGGCTGGGACGCCCTCGACACCCGCTCCTGGGGCGAGGCCGCGCAGCTGCCGCCCGCCGATCTGGCGCAGCTGCTGGGCACGTACGCCGACCGCGTCATGACCCCCTGCGGCTCCACCGCCGTCACCGGCCTGGAGCTGATGACCGCCCTGCACCCACCCACCCGCGCCGGTGAGCCGGACAGCGGCGGACGACGGCACAGCGAGCACAACCCGGGCTCGCTGGGCACCCAGCCGGTGCGGTGCGCCCCGCCCGAGGCCCCGGACGGCCACCCGCTCCTGGCCGACCTGCCGCGCTTCCACCAGCGCACCCCCGAAGAGGTCCTGGTGGAGGAGGCGTACGACTGGGCGCGGCCGCTGACCGACGACGAGTGCGCCAAGCGCTACGTGGTGGGCATCGACGTCAACATGGCCTTCGCCGCGGCCGCCAACGGCACCGTCTTCGGCCTCGGCGCGCCCGTGCACGCCGAGCGACCGCCGTTCGATCCGAAGATCCCCGGCTCATGGCTGGTGGACCTCTCCCACATCGAGCTGGATCCGCGCCTGCCGAGCCCCTTCACCCCGACCGGGGAGCGGCCCTCGGGACCCGCCTGGTACGCCACGCCGACCGTCGCCTACGCCGTTGAACTCGGCTACGGCGTCGCCCCCGTCGAGGCGTACCTCCGCCCGGACAACGGCCGCTATCTGGATGCCTGGTACACCCGGCTGCGGGACGCCTATATCGCCACGATGGCCGACCTGGGGGTCACCGCCGGGATGGAGCCGGGGGAGTTCCTGACCGCGATGGAGGACCACCGGCGGGCCGACCCGCGGATGGCGATCGTCCTCTCCGCCATCAAGGCGACCGTCAAGGGCGGCATCGGCAAGCTGCGCGAACGCCCCCGTGGCGGCGGCTGGCGCCCGGGTCAGCCCTGGCCGGCGCTCCAGCGCCCGACGTGGCGGCCCGACATCCGCGCGGCGGTCATCTCCAAGGCGCGGATCAATATGCACCGCAAGATGCTCAAGACGGCGGCGGCCACCGGCCAGTACCCGGTGGCGGTCCTCTCCGACTGCGCCGTCTACCCCTCCGACGGGCCCGGCCCGCTGGACTTCCTGCCCCACAAGGACGGCAAACCACTGCCGGGCGGCTTCCGGATCGGGGTGAGTCCGGGAATGGTCAAGCACGAGGGCACCCAGACGACCCTGTGGGCCGAGGGCGTACGCGAGGAGCACGGCGATGACCTCAACCTCGCCCGGTACATCAAGGACGGCCACGTCACCGCGCCGGACAACGGAGAGTAGGGGCGACGATGGGCAAGCTCGCGGAGAGCCTGGACAAGGCGGTGGAGGGCTCCTTCACGCGTCCCATCCCCAAGTCGGCCGGTGCGCGGATGCGGTATCTCGTCAAACAGCTCAAGGGCACCCGGCCGGTGGCCGACCTGCTCGGCATCTCCCAGCGCACCGTCGAGCGGTACGTCAAGGACCAGCTCAAGCGGCCCCGTAAGTCCCTCGCCACCCGCATGGAGCGCGAGGTGAGGAAGCGGTGGCAGCCGCAGGTGCGCACCAGGGCCAAGAAGCAGGCCGCCACCACCGGCGGCATCGTCCTCGACACCCGCGCCCGCTTCGGCTTCACCGCCGCCCCCGGCACCACCGACGACGCCCGGCTGCGCCACATCACCCAGGCGCTGCCGCCGCGGTACGCCGCGCGCCTCTTCGACGCACGGGAAGAGGGCGCCGCCGAACAGCGGCTCCGCGACATCGCCGCCGAGGGCCTCCAGGAGATCTACTTCAAGGACCGCGGCCGCCGCGCCCAGGGCCTGCTGGTGGAATTCACCGACATCGACTACATCGAGATCGACCTGTAGAAGCGGCCGTCGGACTCTGTCGGTGCTCCCGGCTACATTCGCCACATGACTGAGCCCTCCTATCTCGCCGCCGTCCGGGAGTCCTACGACACCGTCGCCACCAGCTACGCCGAACGCGTCAAGAACCCCACCGAGCTGGACCCGCTGTCGCGCGGGATGCTGGCCGCGTTCGCCGAGCTCGTACGGACGGACCGGCGTGGCCCGGTGGCGGACCTGGGGTGTGGGCCCGGCAAGGTGACGGCACACCTGGCCGGGCTGGGGGTCTCCGCATTCGGCATCGACGTGTCGCCGAGGATGGTCGAGCTGGCCCGAGACGCTCATCCGGACCTGCGGTTCACCGTGGGGTCGATGACCGCGCTCGAGATCGGGAACGACGAGCTCGGTGGCATTCTGGCCTTCTACTCCACCCACCACACCCCGCCGGAGCTGCTGCCCGTGGTGTTCGCCGAGTTCCATCGCACCCTGGCGCCCGGCGGACACCTCTTGCTGGTCGGCTACGTGGGGGACGACGAGCTGCTGCGTCCGACGCGGGCGTATGGCGGCCATCCCGTGTCGTACTCATCCCATCTGCTGCCACCGGACCGGCTCGCCGAACTCCTGGACCGGGCCGGGCTCGCCGTCACCGCACGACTGGTACAAGCACCGCACGAAGGCGTGAAGCGGACGGTCGCCAGCTTCATGGCCCGTAAGCCGGAATGACGCGGTCAACGGTTGGCGACGATGGCCAAGGCGATCCTGAGACGGCGAGCCGCCGGCGTGGCACCTCGGACTGGCGAGCGTCAGTGGCGGCCAAGCACCTCGGCCACGCGGATGAACCCGTCCGTCCCGTGGCCCAGCCCGATGGCGCGGCGCGTCATGCCCTCGGCCGCGCGCATCACCCCCGCGTCGATGCCGTGCCCCTCGGAGGTGTGAACGATATGGGCCATGGACGATGCGCCCGAGGTCATCGGGTTGACCTCACCGGAGAAGGTGCCGCGGTCCATCTCCTCCGCGGTCTCTTCGAATTGCGGCGGAAGGATCGCGCCGATGCCCTTGGCGAAGGGCGCCAGCTCCCGGGCGCTGATCCCCTCCGCCCGCGCCACCGCCAGGGCGTGCGCATAGCCCGCCATCGCCGTCCAGAAGATGTCGAGCAGCGCGATGTCGTACGCCGCCGCCCGGCCGATGTCCTCGCCGAGGTGGGTATGCGTACCGGGCAGCGCCTCCAGCACGGGCCGGTGCTCCTGGTAGAGCTCCGCCGGGCCGCTGTGGATGAACACCGCGGCAGGCGTTCCGATGTCGGTGGTCGGCGTCATGATCGCACCGTCGAGGTATCGGATGCCATGGTCGGCCGCCCAGCCCGCGGTGTCCCGGGCCCGTTCCGGAGTGTCCGCGCTCAGGTTCACCACAGTGCGCCCCTTGAGCGCATCGATGACCGCGTCCCGCCGAAGGATCGCGTCCGACGCGTCGTAATTCACCACACACACCACGGTCAACGCGCTTGCGGCGACCGCCTCTTCCGCCGAGGACGCGCCCACCGCGCCCCGCTCGATCAGCTCCCGGTCCTTGCCCGGCGTCCGGTTCCAGACCGTGATCCGCAGCCCGGCGTCCAGGAACGCATCGGCCAGGGCGCGGCCCATCGGCCCCAGACCGAGCACGGTGACGGCAGACTGTTCGGAGTAGACGGACATGACTCAACCCCCATATGGATATACGCGTACATAGCGCAAAGGAAAAAAGAGCGAAGATGACACGCAGCCGTGCTCAGGACACCAATGTCTGCGGAGTGACCGCCGCGATCTCCGTGATCGACGGCAAGTGGAAGACCGCCCTGCTCTGGGCGCTGGAGTCCGGCCCTTATCGCCCCGGTGAGCTACGCCGGCGATTGCCGGGCCTCAGCGAGAAGGTTCTGACTCAGGCGCTCCGGGAGATGGAGACGGACGGGCTGGTGCACCGGGAAGTCCACGATGTGCTGCCACTGAAGACCGTGTACTCCCTCACCCCGTTCGGCCGCGACCTCTCCCAGGCGTTGGCCCCCCTGTCCGATTGGGGACACCGTCGCCTGGAGAAGCTGGCCGAGGCCCAGTCGGCACCCTGACGCAACGCCACCTCCGTGTCATCCGATCCGGCGGCCCTCCGACCGCCCACCACCAGATTCGCCCGGCCGAGCGTCGGTGCCAAGTACCCACAAATAAGTGGGTACGGCGGATGACACGGGACCGGTAGGCGAAGGTCCCGATGACCCCGAGCGGTCAGGTCGTCTTTCGCGTGGACAGGACGGCGGCCTGTACCTCGCTGAGGGCCTGTCGGGCGACAGCGCTGAACTCATCGGTGTTGTCCAGGTCGCTCCAGCGCTCGTAGGCGATCTTCAGGGCGAGTGTTCCCAGCTCCGCGGTGACTCGGGCCATGAGGGCGGGTGCGCCACGGTGCGCTATGGCCCGGGTGATCGAAGCGGTGAGGTTCATGCCCTTCAGGGCCTCACGCTCCTGGAGGTCGGGATGGGCGTCGATCACCGCTCGTCTGCGGACGGCGAATGTGCGATGGGCGGGCGTGAAGACGTTCCGCCCGAGCGCGTCGAAGCCGGACACCACCGCTTCGAGCGGGTCGGCCCCGGCGGGCGCCGCCGCGATCGCGGTGGTGAGGTGCTCGGTCAGTGGGTCCTCGCCGAAAAGTACCTCCCGCTTGTCCTGGAAGTGCCGGAAGAAGGTGCTCTTCGCGAGTCCGGCGCGCTTCGCGATGTCGAGCACGGTCGTGCTCTCGTAACCGCGCTCCGTGAACAGTTCGAGGGCGGCTTCGGCGAGCCGTCGCGATGCGTTGGGTTCCCAGCGAGCCATGAACACAGCTTACGGGACTTGGTCTCGTCATCCGGTAGGGTGATAGGACCAAGTCCCATCACTGGCCGTGGAGGCACGTTATGAGCCGAGCCGTATCGCACCAGACCTTCGGAGGCCCCGAAGTACTGGAGCTCCGCGAGGTCCCGGAGCCGCACGCGGGAGCGGGTGAGGTCCGCGTGCGTGTGAGCGCCGTCGGCCTCAACCCCATGGACTGGATCCTCACCTCGGTGCCGGACGTGGCGGAACGGTTCGGCATCACGCTTCCGTCCGGCTTCGGCACCGACTTCGCCGGCACCGTGGACGAGGTCGGTGAGGAAGTCTCCGGCTTCGCCGTGGGCGACCGTGTTTACGGAGCCGCGACGGGCCGGGCCGCCGCCGACTTGGTGGTGGTCGACCCCTCCGGTGCGGATACGCTCCGTCGCACTCCGGCGGAGATCGGCGACGAGGTCGCCTGCACGCTCGCGGTGGCGGGAATGACCGCCCCGGCGGGGCTCGCGGCGGCCGACGTGAAGGCCGGCGACACCGTCCTGATCGGGGGCGCCGCCGGCGGTGTCGGCGTGTTCGCCGTCCAGCTGGCCAAGCTCGCCGGTGCCCGAGTGATCGGAACCGCCGCCGAAGGCACCTTCGGCTTCCTGCGGCAGCTCGGCGCCGAACCCGTCACCTACGGCCCCGGCCTGGAGGGCCGAGTGCGCGGGGTGGCTCCCGACGGCGTCAGCGCGGCGACCGACCTGTTCGGCACGGAGACGGCCGAGGCGGCGCTCGCGCTCGGCGTCCCCGCGGAGAGGATCTCCACGGTCGCCGCCGGACCCAACCCGCCCGGAGGTGTGCGCCCGACCGGCGGCACGAACGCGCGCCCCGAGGATCTGAAGCGGATCACCGACGCCATAGTCGCCGGTGAGATCACCGTGCCGATCGCCGCGACCTTCCCCATCGAGCGGATCCGCGAGGCCGTGCGACTGCAAGCCGGACGCCACGTCCACGGAAAGATCGTGGTCAACCTCTGAGCCCGCTATTGGTACGCGGCCCGGGGCCCTCGTGGCCATGTGGTGCCAGGCCATGTGGTGCCAGGCCATCTGGTGCCACTTGGCGACGGGACATTTCGGGATTAGCTTGGTTGATATCAAGCAACCAACTCCCGACGGGAGTGATGCTCGGTGGGTTGGACGACCGAGCGGCGTACGGCCGGAGCCGAAGGGGCCGTACCGCCCTGTGACGACAGTGGCCCGGGGCCGCGGTACAAGTGGATCGCGCTGTCCAACACCACGCTGGGCGTCCTGATCGCGACGATCAACATCTCGATCATGCTGATCGCGCTGCCGGACATCTTCCGCGGCATCGGCGTGGATCCGCTGCGCCCCGGGAACACCAGCCTGCTGCTGTGGCTGATCATGAGCTACATGGTGGTCACCGCCGTGCTCGTGGTGAGCTTCGGGCGGCTGGGGGACATGTTCGGCCGGGTGCGGATGTACAACCTGGGGTTCGCGGTCTTCACCGTGTTCTCCGTACTGCTCTCCGTGACCTGGATGCACGGCACGTCCGGCGCGCTGTGGCTGATCGGGATGCGGGTGTTGCAGGGCGTGGGCGGCGCCATGCTGATGGCCAACTCCAACGCCATCCTCACCGACGCCTTCCCCGCCGACCAGCGCGGTCTCGCCCTGGGGCTGAACCAGGTGGCGGGCATCGCCGGATCCTTCATCGGGCTGATCCTGGGCGGGCTGCTCGGCCCGCTCAACTGGCACCTGGTGTTCCTGGTCTCCGTCCCCATCGGGCTGTTCGGCACGGTCTGGGCGTATCTGAAGCTGCGGGACACCGGTGTGCGCACCCCGGCCCGGCTGGACTGGTGGGGCAATCTCACCTTCGCCATCGGCCTGATCGCCGTGCTGTCCGGCATCACCTACGGCATCCAGCCCTACGGCGGCCACACCATGGGCTGGGGCAACCCCGCGGTGATCGCCGCGATTGCCGGGGGAGTGGCGGTGCTGGGCGTGTTCTGCCTGATCGAGAACCGGGTCGCGCAACCCATGTTCCACCTGGGCCTGTTCCGCATCCGCGCGTTCACCGCCGGGAACGTGGCCAGCCTGCTGGCGGCGCTGGGGCGCGGTGGCCTGATGTTCATCCTGATCATCTGGTTGCAGGGCATCTGGCTGCCCCGTCACGGCTACGGCTTCGAGGAGACCCCGCTCTGGGCGGGCATCTACATGCTGCCGCTGACCATCGGCTTCCTGATCGCGGGCCCCTTCTCCGGCTGGGCCTCCGACCGGTTCGGCGCCCGTACGTTCGCCACCGGCGGGATGCTGCTGGCCGCCGCCACCTTCGTGGCCCTGGAGGAGCTGCCGGTGGACTTCGGCTATCCGGTGTTCGCCGCGATCCTGCTGGTCAACGGAATCGCCATGGGGCTGTTCAGTTCGCCGAACCGGGCGGCCATCATGAACAGCCTGCCGCCGGATCAGCGCGGGGTGGGCGCCGGGATCAGCACCACGTTCCAGAACTCGGCCACCGTCCTGTCCATCGGCATCTTCTTCTCCCTGATGATCGCCGGGCTCGCCGGTTCGCTCCCCGGCGCCCTGACCCACGGCCTGACCTCGGAAGGGGTCCCGGCCGGTGATGCGGCCAGGGTCGCCGCCCTGCCACCGGTCGGGGTGCTGTTCGCCTCCCTGCTCGGCTACAACCCGGTGAAGACCCTGCTGGGGCCGCAGGTGCTCGACCATCTGCCCGCCCACCACGCCGCCTATCTCACCGGGCGCGGCTTCTTCCCGGCGCTGATCTCCCCGCCGTTCTCCCAGGGCCTGTCCGCCGCGTTCGACTTCGCCATCGCGGCGTGTCTGGTGGCCGCGGTGGCGTCGTTGCTGCGGGTATGTGCACGGGGGCGGGCCCTCCGGGCCATCGCCACCATCGCCACCCGGCCGAGGGCCGGGACCACCCACCGAGGAGCCGAGATGACCGCGCTCGACCCCACCACCCCGGGCCCGGCTACTCCAGACCCGGCCACTCCGGGTTCCGCCACTCCGGGTTCCGCCACTCCGGGGCCCGTAACCCCGACGCCCGCCGCGCCGGAATCGGTGGAGCTGGCCGAGCGGCTCCGTACCACCCTCCAGTACCTGCTCCCCGCCCTGCGGGGCGCCCGGGGCGAACACGGCGACCTCACCCCCAGCCGCCAGGCGGCCCTGGCGGCGCTCGCCACCCATGGCTCGATGCGCATCAGCACCCTCGCGACCCGACTGCGCATCGCCCTGCCGACCACCTCCCGGATGGTCGAACTGCTCGACGCCTCCGGCTGGATCGAGCGCACCCCCGACCCCGAGGACCGCCGCGCCAGCCTGATCACTCTCACCGACGCCGGCCGTGAACTCCTCAGCGCCGTGCGCCACGAGGCCGCCGCCCGGCTCGCCACGCGTATCGACAAGCTGAGCATCGAGGAGCGGCGGACGCTGGCCGCCGCGCTGCCCGCCTTGGAATCCCTGGCCGCCGACGACTCCGCCGCGGGTGCTGATCCGGAGCGGTAGGAGACCCCGAACCGATGGCTCGCGGAGCGGGTGGCCGACGACCTGGGACGCGGTACCCGCGGTGTCGGCGAAGCGGAGGCGGCCGAGAACCGCCCGGCGCGGACTACCGGTTCGGCGGGATTCGGTAGACGGAGACGTGGGAGCGCGACTCGGCGGTGAATTCGGCGCCGGACCAGTCCGCGTGCCTGCTCTCCAACTCGAATCCCGCCAACTGGGCCATCAGATCGAGTTCCGCGGGCCAGATGTAACGGTGCGGGCTGCGGGTCAGCCGGGCCTGCCGGGTGTCGTCGAACCGGAAGTGGTGTGACACGACGTGCTGGCGCAGTACGTCGTAGGTGTCCAACCCGATGTAGCCGGGCTCGGTTTGCCAGACGGTGGCCGTCTGGCCCGGCGGGAGCTTGCGCAGCTCGGGCACCCAGAGCTCGATCACGAACCTGCCGCCGGGCGCGAGGTGGCGGGCGGCGTTGCGGAAGCACTCGACCTGCTCGGCCTGGGTGAGCAGGTTGGAGATGGTGTTGTAGACGAGATAGACGAGGGTGAATTCGCCGGGAGCCATGGACGTCGCCATGTCGCCCACGATCACCGGGATCGTCGCTTCGTCGGCCCTGGTGCGCAGTTGCCGCACCATCGGACGCGACAGCTCGATACCGGTGACGGGGACCCCTCGTTCGGCGAGCGGGACGGCCACCCGGCCGGTGCCGATGGCGAACTCGAGCGCCGCTCCGCCGCCCGCGAGCTCGGCGAGGCGATCCACGGTCGGCATCAGGATCTCGGGCGCGAACATGCCCGTGCCGGGCGTGTCATAGCGCTGCGCGGCGTCGGTGTCCCAGATCTCCTCCTGGTTCATCCCGTCACCTTTTACCTCCGGGGCACGCGATGTCCACTGGATTTGCCCCTCGGGGCCCGGGGCCGGGCCCGTCCATGCGGCCACCACCGCGCTTTACCTTCACATCATTCCCACACAACACCGTTGGCGCACTGGGCTGCCGCGGGCACCCGGTTGGGGTCGCCTGCTGAGGAAGGGGCCCTTCGTCGTGATCGTTGTAGCGGTCTCAGTGCTGCCCACGCTGGTTTTGATGCTGCTGGTCATGGACCGTGTCGAGGACTGGCTGTCCGGGGCGCCCCCGGACCCACGACACGCGGGTGAGCGGCGTCATCTCAGCTTGATCCCCGGCGGGGCGCGGGAATCGGACTCCCGGCCGACGGCCACGTCGTCCAGCCAGCGGTCGAAGGCCGCCTGAGGCCGGTGGCTGGGGGCGGTCGGCAGGGCGCTCGGCAGGGCGTTCGGACACCCTGCTCATCCGGCGGGCGTCGTCCCGGTGGTGTCCCTGGACTGCGCGAGAAGGCGCCTGAGCCAGCGGGTGCGGGCGTTGCGGGCGTCCTTGCTGATGGCCGCCTGCGGTGCCATGCCGTCGAAGCCGTGGTACGCGCCGGGCCATACGTGCAGTTCGGCCTGGCCGCCGGCCTGCCAGATCCCGTTCGCGTACGCCACGTCCTCGTCGCGGAACATCTCCGCCGAGCCGACGTCTATGAACGCCGGAGGAAGACCCGAGAGGTCCGTGTCGCGGGCAGGCGCCGCGTAGGGTGGCACGTCCGCCGTGCCGTAGCGGTCACCCAGCAGTGCCTTCCAGGCGGTCTCGTTGGAGATGAGGTCCCACATGCCGAGGCCCGACATCTGGTGGCTGGAGAAGGTGTGTCCGCGGTCGTCGAGCATCGGGCACAGCAGGAGCTGCCCGAGGATGCCGGGGCCGCCGCGGTCACGGATCAGCAGGGCGAGGGCCGCGGCGAGGCCGCCGCCCGCGCTCTTCCCGCCGACGATGACGCGGTCCGCGTCGATGCCCAGTTCGGCCGCGTGCCCGGCGGCCCAGAGGAGCCCCGCGTAGCAGTCCTCAAGCGGTCCGGGGTACCGCGTCCGCGGTGCCAGCCGGTACTCGACCGAGATGACGGCCATGTCCAGCGGGAGGACCCACTCGCGGAGGATCCGTGGCAGCACCGACCACGCGTTGCCCATGATCATCGCGCCGCCGTGCATGTAGTACAGCAGCGGCAGCGGCCCTTCGCGTCCGGCGGGCCGCGCGCTCACCAGCGTGACATCGGGGCCGTCCCGCAGCCCCGGGACGGACAGCTCCGCCACCTCGACACGGCCATCGGCCCGTAGGTCATCGGCCGTCGGCCTGGGCCGGGTCGCGGCGTCCCGCTCCTGCCGGGCCACGAGATTTCCCGGAGTGACCGGCTCTCTCGGCCCGTTGCCCAAGGACTCCAGCGCGACGCTCAGCTCGGGGTCGAACGGAGGCACCGCCATCGGCCTCGGGGCGGAAGCGCTTGTGTGGGGGAGGTTCATACCGCGCATCCAAGCATCCGGCGCCGCTCGGCGATACCGATGGTCACGGCGGCTCGTACGTCCGTCGAGCGTTCCGTACCCCCGCTGGTTCCCAGCCGCGGGAGATCGCGGACGGTAACATTTCGCCCGCGGTCCGCACCAGGGTCGACCGCGGCCGGGGGGAGATGTGGAGAGCACCGGGCATCACAGCGACTCACTCGTCGTGCTGACCGCGCTGGACGTGGAGTACGAGGCGGTCCGGGCGCACCTGGTCGATCCGCGGCCGCGGCTCCACCCGGCGGGCACCCTGTTCGAGGTCGGCCGGCTCGACGGCACGCCGTGGCGGGTGGCGCTCGCCGAGCTCGGTGACGGCAACCAGGGGGCGGCCGTGCTGACCGAGCGGGCGATCACCATGTTCGGCCCGCGCGCCGTGGCATTCGTCGGGGTGGCGGGCGCGCTCAAGGGCGACATCCAGCTCGGGGACGTCGTCATGGCCACGCATGTGTACGCCTACCACGGCGGCAAGGACGAGGACGGCGAGTTCCACTCCCGCCCGAGGGGCTGGCCGGTGCGTCAGGAGCTGGACCAGCTGGCCCGGATGGCCCGCAGGTCCGGTGGGTGGATCGATCTGCTGCGGGACCGCCCGCCCGGCGCCGCCCGCCCGGCCGTCCACCTCAAGCCCGTGGCCGCCGGTGAGGTCGTCCTCAACTCGGCGGACTCGCCCCTGCGACGGCAACTGCGCCGGAACTACCAGGACGCCGCCGCCATCGAGATGGAGGGCGCGGGCGTGGCGCAGGCCGCCCATCTCAACGCCGCGTTACCCGCCCTGATCGTCCGCGGCATCAGCGACCGCGCCGACGGGAAGAAGTACGACGCGGACGCCGAGGGCTGGCAGTCCCGCGCGGCGCGCCACGCTGCCGCCTTCGCCTTCTCCGTCCTCCGCGACCTGCCGCCCGGCGGCGGTCCAGCCGCCACACCCGGGCCGGTGGCGCCCACGGGCCCGGTTCCGGAAGGGCCTCCGGAAGATCCGACGCCCCCGCCCCCAGATGCGGGAACCCCACCGGACACCGGACCGGCCGCGCACCGCCAACTCCTCCGCTGGGCAGGGCGGTTCTCCGACGACCTGGACCTCGTGGACTCCCCGCGGCCGGACCCGGGCACCGGCTCCCCGCCGCAGCTCAGCGGCGGGCTGTATGTGCGGCGCGCCATCCAGGACCGGGTGGTGGAGGCCCTCTACGACGACGATCCGAAGGCGGTCCTGGTCACCGGGGACGCCGGAAACGGCAAGAGCAGCCTGCTGTGGGGCCTCGCCCGGGATCTGACCGTTCTGGAGGGCGCCGAGGTCTTCCTGGTGAACGCCGCCTGGCTGCTGCGCCCCCTGGGCGGCGCCTCCGCGACGCCCATGCTGGCTCCCGCGACCGTCGTGTCCGGGGCCACCCACGCCCGGACGCTGGGGCGTACTCCCGTCGTGCTCCTCGACACCGCCGATCTGCTGCTGCACGACGACCACCACGAGATGACGCTGCTCGACCTGTGCGAGGACCTCGCCGCCGCCGGTGTCCGCCTGGTGCTGACGTCCCGGCCGGAGGAGGCGAACCGACTGCGCACCGGCTTCCTCCGGATGTCGCTGGGCCCCTACGACGACGGCGAGATCCCGCACGCCATCCGTGGCCACGCCGCGCTCTACTGCCCCGACGCCGTCCCCCGGGACGACGGGGCACGGGTGCGGAGGCTGATGGAACCCGTGGCCCGCGGACTGCCGGTGCGCGAGGTGTGCAGAAGCCCCCTCCAGCTGCGGCTGCTGTTCGAACTCGCCCGGGACGACGGGGCGTTCCCCAGCGCCGAGATCGACGCCACCGGCCTCTACCGCCGCTACTGGGACCACCGGGTCGTCACCGACCGGCGCCAGCACGGCAACCAGACCGCCACGGTGCCGGAGGACCTTTCGTCGATCACCGGCGCGATCGCCGTCGTGCTGATGTCGGCCGGCCGTACCGAGCTGTCACGCGAGGACCTGGTCGAGCGGCTCACCTCGCCGCACGGCGGCCCCCGCCCCGCCTGGCCACACGAACCCGCCCGCGTCCGGTCGGCCCTGGACCTGCTGCTCGACCGGGGCGTGCTGGGCAGGGGGGCCTCGGACGGCATCCACTTCTTCCACCAGACCATGTTCGAGTACGCGGCCGCGCGCGGCCTGCTGCGTCTCACCGGGGCGCGGGCGCTGCGGTCGCTGTGCGAGTGGATCGGATCCCATCCCCGTGACTTCTTCGTCGGGGCGATCCTCGAACAGCTCCTCATGCTCGCCGCGGGGTCCGAACGGTATCGCGGCCCGGTGCGGGACACGCTGATCCGCATGGCGGCGCACGAGGACGCCATGATCCTGCACACCGTGGCCGTGGCCGTCGCGGCACGGAACCCGGCCGTGGGTCTGTCCGTCGAGCCGCTGCTCGCGACCGCGCCGCACGGTGTCGCGCGACGGTACGCGGTGCTGGCCCCGACCGTGCGCGACACGGACGTGGACGCCCTGCTGCCACAGCTCCACGGGCTGTGGGAGAGGCGGGAACCCAGCCTGCGGGAGGCCGTGCTCGAGGCGCTGGAACGGCTGGCCGCCCAGAACTCGTTCGCGGTCCACGCCGCCCTGGCCGACTGGGGCTGCGTACGGGAGCTGACCGGGCGCCGTACGGCCGGTGCGGGCCTCGACGTCCTGCCGCGGCTGCTCGTGCTGACGTCACACGTCGATGTGGCGTCGGCGCGGACGGGCCTCATGGAGACGCTCGACTTCGCCCTGACCCGGGGACTGTCGGAGCTGGCGTCCGGCGTGCTGACCCTATGGGCCCGGCACTGGGAAACCCTGGGCTCCGCGGAGTGGGCCGCCGCCGTCCAGGAGCGTCTCCAGCGTGTGCGCCTCGCGCGGAAGTCGTACGACCTCGAGCTCTTCCAAACCGCCCTGGCGAGGGTGCTGGCCGCCTCGTGGACCCATGACCACGGACTCCCGGGTGACGACCCGGCCCCCGCCGACGGCCTCGATGGCGGACCCGTCACCGCGACCCACCCCTGGATGCGCCGCCTCGACACCGCAGTGGCGCTCCTCGAAGCGGATGACCACGACACCGCGGGCAACGCCGGACTCATCGCCGCCACAGCGGTCCTGACCACTCTGCCGCACGGCCACTGGGCCATCGAGGCCACCCTCGACCGCTGTCTGGCGATGACCGGGCCGGGAGCGCCGCACGCGCTGCAACACCGGATGGTCTTCCCCCTGCTGCTCAGCGTCGACTGCGCCGCCGCGGAACGCCTCGTCCACCGGCTCGCCGCCATGCTCAAGGCGCTG
Organism: Streptomyces javensis; assembly: GCF_039525925.1. Classification (NCBI taxonomy): domain Bacteria; kingdom Bacillati; phylum Actinomycetota; class Actinomycetes; order Kitasatosporales; family Streptomycetaceae; genus Streptomyces; species Streptomyces javensis. The sequence goes on from NZ_BAAAIF010000002.1 coordinate 154,930, forward strand.
CCCTGCCCCGAAAACCAGCCGGTCACGCCCGCGCAACGGCTCGCGCTCGTGGCCCGTCGGATCCTCGCCCACCGGGACGTACCCCCGCACCGCGTCCGGCAGGTCCTGGAACACTCGGGCTGGGAAGCCGACTCCGAGCTGTGGCTGTCCCGGGACGGCCTGGCCACGCTCCTCCTGCCGGCCGCGCTCGGCGGCCACCCCACCGCGGTGAGCAGGATAGAGAAGGCGACGACCGCCCCGGCCGCCGCCCGTAGCCTCGTCCGCCAGTCCCTGCACCGGGCGGTCACGGACGCGGGGCTCCACACCGAGCGCCACATCGGTCTGCTGGTGAACCTGGCGCTCATGGACGCCGACACCGTGCTGCTGGAAGCCATCACCACCGGCCGGGCCAAGAAGGGCACGGGTCCGCTGCCGCCCCTCGCCCATGAGCGGGTGCTGGCCGCGCTACGGGCATCGGCACCGGCCCTCACCGGGCTGATCGCGGACGAGATCGCCGAGGGCAACAGCGGAAAGCGGCAGCGCCAGGCGCTCACCCTCTGGGAATGCTGCGTGTCAGCCGGTGTCCTCCCGGCGCCCGGCCTGACCGAAGTCCTGCCCCGGTACGGCACCTTCTCCGACCAGAAGACCCGGGCGGCCTTCCTCGGGCTGGTGGGAACCGTCGCGGCGCGCGAGCCCGCCGAGTACACCACGGCACACACCTTCCTTTCTGAGCTGGTGTTCGACGCGGCGGGAGGCATCCCCCTTCTCGACGACGCGTCGGCCGCCACCCGGAACGCCGCCCGCAAGGCCCTGCTCCACGCCGCCTGCGAGTCCGGCCCGCTCACCCCCACGGCTCTCACCACGGCCCTCGACCTGGCCTTCGCCCCACCGACCGACGCCGGACTCATCAGCGGGCTCGGCCAGCTGGTACGTCGCCTCAGCGCCGCACACGGCGCGGCACCCGCCGCCGAGCTGCTGATCCGTGTCATCGGCGCGGCCGTGGCCTCGCGACAGGGCCGCGCCGCGGAGAACCACCTCGCGAAGTCCCTCCGCGGCGCGATGGACAGCGTCTTCGACCACGGTTCCCCGGCCGTGTACCGGAGACTGTGGGAGCACCTCAAGGAGCGTGGCCCGGAGGACGACGCCGCTCGCGTGGTCTTTCCGGAGCGGTACGCCCTGGCGCTGGTGAGCTGCGCGACCCGCCGCTCGTACGCGACAACGCGCCAGGACCTGGAAGCACTTGTCGCCCATCCGCGGGTGCCGCGGCCCACCAAGATGTGGATCAGCGACCAGCTCAGCGCCCGGTCGCGGGAACACACCGAACACGACCTCAGCTGGGTGCTGGGTGGCGGGACGGACGGGCGGCCAGTGGCAGGATGCTCGCGGTAGTCGTCGTCGAGGTCACGGGTGCGCGTGGGCCCCGTTCGATCGCGGGAAGCCGAAGGAGCCCGATGAGCCGGAAGAACCACCATGTCGTCGTGCTCGTGCTCGACGGTGCGAAGCCGCTCGACGTCGGCATCCCCGCGCAGGTGTTCTCCAACCGGCCGAGCATGCCCTACGAGCTGCGGGTGTGCGGCGCCGCGCCCGGACCGGTCACCGGTGGCGAAGGACTCTCGTACCACGTGGCCGAGGGGCTCGAGGCGCTCGAGCACGCGGACACCATCTTCATCCCCGGCTACCGGGAGCCGGCGACCACGGAACCACCGGCGGCCGTCGTCGGCGCGCTCATGGCCGCCCACGAGCGTGGCACCCGGCTCGCGGCCATCTCCACCGGGGCGTTCGCGCTGGCGGCCACGGGGCTGCTCGACGGCAAGCGGGCGACGACCCACTGGCACTACACGAAGGCTCTCGCCGAGCGCCATCCGCTGGTGCGGGTGGATGAGAACGTGCTGTTCGTGGACGAGGGCGACGTGCTCACCTCGGCGGGCGCGGCATCCGGTATCGACCTCTGTCTCCACCTGGTGCGGCGCGACCACGGCGTCGGGCTCTCCAACCATGTGGCGAGACGGCTGGTGGCGGCGCCGTATCGCAGCGGGGGACAGGCGCAGTACGTGCCCCGGAGTGTGCCCGAGCCCCTCGGCGACCTGTTCGCGAGCACGCGGGAGTGGGCCCTGGCCCACCTCGCCGAGCCGCTGACCCTCGAAGCGCTCGCCCGCAACGCGCGGGTGTCCGCGCGCACCTTCTCCCGGCGGTTCGTGGAGGACACCGGCTACACACCGATGCAGTGGGTGCTCCGGGCGCGGGTGGACCTGGCGCGCGAGCTGCTCGAACGCAGCGATCTGAGCGTGGAGCAGATCGCCGACCGGGTCGGGCTCGGCACCGGCGCGAATCTGCGGCTGCACTTCCACCGCATTCTCGGCACCTCCCCGACGGAGTACCGCCACACCTTCTCGGCCTGAGATCCCTCTCGAGCGCCGTTGGTGCGAAGGGGGCGATGGCCGTGGCGAGATCCTTGCGTGTGGTGGCGTTCATGCCGCTGTCGGCCGGGGATCCGGATGCCGAACGATGGGGGCGGAAACGAAAGGAACCTCCATGACGCGCATCGCCATCAATGGATTCGGCCGCATCGGACGCAATACCCTCCGCGCCCTGCTCGAGCGCGACAGCGACCTCGAGGTGGTTGCCGTCAACGACCTCACCGCCCCCGAATCCCTCGCCCATCTGCTCAAGTACGACAGCGCGCTCGGCCCCCTCGGCCGTTCCGTCGAGGTCGACGGAACGGACCTGATCGTCGACGGCCGCCGCGTCAAGGTGCTCGCCGAGCGCGAGCCCGCCGACCTGCCGTGGGCCGAGCTCGGCGTCGACATCGTGCTGGAGTCCACCGGCCGCTTCACCGCGGCGGACGCCGCCCGCGCGCACATCCGTGCCGGTGCCCGGCGGGTGCTGGTGAGCGCCCCGTCCGCCGGCGCCGATGTGACGCTGGCCTACGGCGTGAACACCGACGCCTACGACCCCGCCGAGCATGTGATCGTCTCCAACGCCTCGTGCACCACCAACGCGCTGGCCCCGCTGGCAGCCGTACTGGACGACCTGGCCGGTATCGAGCACGGCTTCATGACCACGGTGCACGCCTACACCCAGGAGCAGAACCTCCAGGACGGCCCCCACCGCGACCTGCGCCGCGCCCGCGCCGCCGGGGTGAACATCGTGCCCACCACCACCGGGGCCGCCAAGGCCATCGGCCTGGTGCTGCCGAACCTCGACGGCAAGCTGTCGGGCGACTCGATCCGCGTACCGGTGCCGGTGGGCTCGATCGTGGAGCTGAACACCGCGGTCTCCCGGGAGGTCAGCCGCGACGAGGTACTCGCCGCCTACCGCGCCGCCGCCGACGGCGGGCTCAAGGGCATCCTCGACTACTCCGACGAGCCGCTCGTCTCCAGCGACATCACCCGCCGGCCGGCGTCGTCCATCTTCGACGCCGCCCTCACCCGTGTGGACGGCAAGCACATCAAGGTGGTGGCCTGGTACGACAACGAGTGGGGCTTCTCGAACCGCGTCATCGACACGCTCGAACTGCTCGCGCGCGGCTGAGCTCGCGGGCCGACCGACGGTGAGGGGCCGGAGACCGGCCCCTCACCCCTGTCAGGCGTCGCGCCCCAGCCATGTCCTCAGGTGCGGTCAGCGCCGCGCGGGGAGGGCCGGGTGCGGGTCGCGTGGATCGAGCCGAGCAGATGGAGCGCCTCCGCGCTGCCGCTGCCGGGCTCCGCGTGGTAGATGACGAGTTGCTGGCCCGGGGCCTCCCGCACGTCGAACGCCTGGTAGCTCAGGGTGAGGGGGCCGACGTCGGGGTGGAGGAATCGCTTGCCCTCCTGGGCCTTGCCGCGCACGCTGTGGCTGTTCCACAGGCGGGCGAAGTCCGCGCCGTGTTCGGTGAGGGTGGCCACGAGCCCGCGCAGACGTGGACTGTCCGGCTCGTACCCGGCCGCTTGGCGGAGATGCGCGACGGTGGCCTGGGCCGCTCGGTCCCAGTCCTGGTAGAAGGCGCGGCCCGCGGGGTCCGCGAATGCCATGCGGGCCAGGTTGTCCGCCGGGTGGAACGGTGAGTAGAGGGCATCGGCCAGCGCGTTGGTGGCGAGGATGTCCAGGGTGCGGTTGAGCACGAAGGCGGGGGTGTGCGGATAGCCGTCCATCAGCTGTCGCAACCCGGGGCTGACCTGGTCGGACACGGGGAAGGCGGGGTCGTCGGGCACCGTGCCGCCGAGCCGGAAGAGATGGTCCCGGGCGTCGCCGTCGAGGCGCAGCGCGCGGCTGAGCGCGTCGAGCACCTGCGCGGAGGGGTGGCGTTCCCGGCCCTGCTCGAGGCGGGTGTAGTAGTCGGCGTTGACACCGGCCAGCACCGCCACCTCCTCACGGCGCAGCCCGGGGACCCGGCGGGTGCCGTGGCTCGCCATCCCGACCTCGTCGGGCCGAAGTCCTGACCTGCGGCTCCGCAGGAATTCTCCCAGGTTGTTGTCACCCATGCGGCCAGGCTACGAAACGCCGCGACCGGCTGCCTGGGTGTGTCGCACCCAGCCAGCGGGCACCCTGGCCGGGCCACGGGGCACTACCCAGACTCGGTGGCGCGGGACGACCCCCGCCGCTTTCCGTAGTGGCACCGAAGAAGGACGGCACCATGACGACAACCACTCATTCCGCCGATCGTGAGGAGTTCACGGGCAAGATCGCCCTGGTCACCGGGGCGGCGCGCGGCGTCGGCAAGGAGACCGTCCGGCTGCTGCACCGCCGCGGCGCACGGATCGTTGCCGTCGACCGGCGCCACGAGGTGCAGGAACTGCCCGGGGACTTCCCGGGCGTACGCCCCCTGGTCGGCGACATCACGGATGAGGCCACCGCCCACCGCGCGGTCCGGGAGGCGGTCGAAGCCTTCGGCGGCCTGGACATCCTGGTCAACAACGCCGGGCGCACCCTCAACAAGCCGATCACGGAGACGACCGCGGAGGACTGGGACACCGTGCTGGCGGTCAATGCCCGGGGCTCCTTCCTCTTCGCCCGAGAGGCATTCCGCGTCATGAAGGAAGGCGGCGGTGGAGCCATCGTGAGCACGGGCTCCTACACGTGCACCGTCGCACTGCCGGAGGGCGCCGCGTACAGCGCCTCCAAGGGCGCCCTGGCCCAGTTGACGAAGGTCCTCGCCGTGGAAGGCGGGCCGCTGGGCATCCGGGCGAACATCGTGGCCGCGGGTGTCATCGAGACGGAATTCCTCGATACGTTCCGCCCCGACAGCCGTGCGTACCTGGCGTCCTTCGCCGACGCCCAGCCGCTGGGCCGGGTGGCCCAGCCCGAGGAGATCGCCGAAGTACTCTGCTTCCTCGCCTCGCCGCGCGCCGGCTTCATCACGGGCGCGGTGGTCGCGGCGGACGGCGGTTTCACCGCGGTCTGAGCGGGGCACCCGCGCCATTTCTCCATGTAGTGCTATACGAGGCATGACCGGAATGGCGAATACATTCCATGAGCACGAATGGAATGAGCAATTCCATTCGTGCTCATTGCTTGGCTTGTGACTTGCGTCACAAGCGCATCCTCAATGGATCACATTTTCGTATCCCTGTGAAACGATGCCTCGGTGCTGGCCTCGAAGTAGTTCATCGCGAGACATCACCGATCCACCGGTCCACCCGAATCCGCATCGGGTGGCAGTACGGCAAATGACTTCTTCAAGTTTTGGCTAGCCGTAACGGGGAGGCGAGAATGCCGACGATGATTGTTATCGGGTACAGAGGCGATCTCGATCAGGCACTGCACCGCCGCGGTATTGATCCTCACTATATTGTCCAGGCGCCGGCGAGCCCGCCGAAGAGCCGGAGATTCACCTGGGTCGCCGACATGGAGAACGCCCAGGAAATCTTTCGAGCAGTGCTGTCCGCGGACATTGACGAGGTGGCCGGGGTGCTGAGCGTCCATGAGATGGGCGTATTCGGGGCAACGTACTTACGGCAGCAGCTGAACCTGCCCGGGAACGCCGATTCCAGGACGGCTCTCCACTTCCGGGACAAGTACCTCCAGAAGAGCATGCTGCCGCCCCGGGTCAGGCGAGCGCGCTGCCGCCATGTGCCCGTGGGCACGTCGTTCACGGAGCTCGCCGACGACCTGGGAGAGGTCTTCGTGGTCAAGCCGGCGACCGGGGCCGGTGCTCTCCGTACGAACGTCGTCCGTTCCCCGGAGGAGTACGCACAGGCCCTCACTCCCTTCACCGGCCAGTCGGATGTGGAGATCGTCGCCGAGTCCTTCGTGGACGCCCCGGAGGTCTATCTCGACGGCGTCTGGGAAAAGGGAGACCTTCAATGGTCGTCCATGAGCGGTTACCACACCTCACCGCTCAGCGCCGTACAGGGCGGCGTCCTGTCGGCGTATGTCCTGGATCGCAGCCGGCATTCCGTCCTGTGCGATGAGATGGAGACGCTCGCCGGGCAGGCGCTCACCAGTCTGAACGCGCCTGATTGCGTATTCCATATGGAAGCGTTCACGACAGAAGAAGGGCTGACCTTCGGCGAGTGCGCCATCCGCCTCCCCGGGGCGCTGTCCCCTCAGGTCAATCAGCTGACATACGGTGTCGATCTCTTTGACGTCGAAATCAGTCTGGCGCTGGGGGAGGGGGCGACTCGGGCGCTGGGCGACCAGCGCACGCCGGAACGCTTCCACGGATATATTCTGCTGCGTCGCCCCGACGGGTGCGTTTTGACCCAGAGCGACTTCGAGCGGAACTTCCGTTTCGATGAGATCGTCTACGACTCGTCGCCCGATGCGCCGGTCGGACCGTACGGCCGCGTGGGACAGGCCATCGTCTCCGACCCGGATGAGCTGACACTGCGGAAGACGATCGAGGACATCGTGCGATTCAACGAGGTCGGATCCACCTGATCTGACGGCCGGTCCGACCGGGCCACCGGCCCGGGACGCCCCGGCACCGACACCGTCGCGTCACCTCGTTTCACACGTACCGCGGGCGCCGAACTCCGCCCGCCCCAGCCGCGTTCAGCCGCGCCCCCATCGATTCCGCACCACCGCCGATGGCGATGTCAGCGTCCGGCCCTGGTGCCCTCACCCGAGCGCGGCGTCGCGCCCCCCAGCCCTGCTCGCCATGGTTTTCCGTCCCTTCTGATCGGAGGACTTCCCCCATGCCGGATCAACGTCATGCTTCGACACTCCCGCGGCTGCTCGAGCGCGCTGCCCGCGACACGACTCAAGGCATCGCGTTCATCGGCGGCCCGTTCCTCTCCTACGCCGAGTTGCGGGAGTGCGCCTGCCGCATCGCGCAAGGGCTGCGGGAGCGCGGCACCGCCCCGGGCGACCGAGTGCTCATCGCGGCCAGTGATCCGGAGATCTTCTTCCGCGCCTTCTGGGGATGCGTGCTCACCGGTGCCGTGCCGTGCCCGGTCGCACCGCCGGCCGACCCCTCCCGCTGGCGTGCCCAGCTGGAGCATCTGCGCACGCTCCTGGGCGACCCGTTGGTGATCGTGTCCAAGACGGCTCATGGAGATCTGCCCGAGGTCGGGCTGCGGTCCGTGACGGTCGAGGAGCTGAGCCATGCCGCGGCCGAGCCCGATCAGCTCCATGTGCCCGCGCCGGACGATCTCGCCCTGCTGATGCTCACCTCCGGATCCACCGGATCGAGCAAGGCGGTCAGGCTCACCCACGCCAATCTGCTGGCGGCGCAGGCCGGTAAGGCGGGGGCACTGGAACTCGGGCCCGACGACACCTCGTTGAACTGGATCTCGGTCGATCACATCGCCGCGATAGAGGCGCATCTGCTGCCGATGTTCAACGGCGCCGCCCAGGTCATGACGACACCGGCCACCGTGCTGGCCGACCCCGTGGAGTTCCTCAGGCTGCTCACGGCCCATCGGGTGAGAGTGACGTTCACCCCCAACTTCCTCTTCGGGCAGATCAACCAGGCACTCACCGGGCGGCCCGTATCGCGGCAGGAGGTGGACCTGTCACGGGTGCGGCACATCATCTCCGGCGGTGAGGCCACCGTGACCGCCACCGTACGGGCCTTCCTGGACGCGCTCGCGCCCTACGGGTTGCGCGGGGACGTGATCGTGCCCGCGTTCGGGATGACCGAGACCTGCGCGGGCAGCGTGTTCAACCGCGACTTCGCCACCCGCGACCTGGGTACGGAGTTCCCCCCGCTGGGCTGCCCGGTGGGTGGCCTGCGGATTCGCGTCACCGACGAGGACGGCACGGTACTGGCCTCCACCGACCGGCCCGTGGCGGCCGAGCCGGGAGAGGTGCAGCTGCACGGCCCGATGGTCACGGACGGCTACTTCGGCGATGAGCGGGCCACCGCGCGGGCGTTCACCGCCGACGGCTGGTTCCGCACCGGAGACCTGGGTCACCTCGGCTCCGACGGCCGGTTGACGCTGGTCGGCCGCACCAAGGACTCCATCATCGTCAGCGGTGTCAACTACCACAGCCACGACCTGGAGGCGGTCCTGGACGAGCTGGACGGGGTGAGGCGCGGCCATGTCGCCGCGTTCTTGATACGGCCCGAGGGCGCCGACACCGAACAGCTCGCCATCGCGTTCGTCCCGGCGGGCGACCCCGCCGACGAGATCGCGGTGTACCGGGCCATCGTGGCGATCCGCAGCTCCACGGTGATGCACTGGGGCTTCCGCCCTCAGCTGATCCTCCCCGTCGCCGAGGACGAGATCCCCCGTGGCAACCTCGGCAAGATCCAGCGGTCGCGGCTGCGCGCGGCCGCCGAGAGCGGAGGCATGGACGCGGCCGCCCGCCGGTCGGACGAGATCAGCACCCGGTTCCTCGGCGGCCATGTGGCGCCGGAGGGCGAGGTGGAGACCGCACTGGCCGAGATCTACGCCCGCGTCCTGGACACCAGGGCGGTGTCGGCCACTGCCGGCTTCTTCGACCTGGGCGGTACCTCGCTCGACGTGCTGCGGCTCAAGCTGGAGATCCAGGCCGCGTTCGGCATCGAGGACGTGCCGATGTCCACGCTCCTTCAGGCCCCGACCGTACGAGCCCTGGGCGGCCGCCTGACCGCAGGGCAGGGCACCGGCGGGGACGCCACCTACGATCCGCTGGTGCCGCTTCAGGTCACCGGTGACGGGACGCCGCTCTTCTGCGTCCACCCCGGTCTGGGGGAGGTGCTGGTGTTCGTCAATCTCGCCAAGTACTTCACCGGCGAGCGGCCGTTCTACGCGCTGCGGGCCCGTGGGTTCGGGCAGGGGGAGACCCACTTCGGATCGTTCGACGAGATGGTGTCCACCTATGTCGAGGCCATCCGGCGGGCGCAGCCCAGCGGCCCCTACGCCGTCGCGGGGTACTCCTACGGCGGGGCGGTGGCATTCGAGATCGCCAAGCGGCTGGAAGCCGACGGCGACAAGGTCGACTTCGTGGGCGTCTTCAATCTGCCACCGCGGATCTCCGACCGCATGAACGAGATCACCTTCAGCGACGGCGCGATCAACCTGGCGCTGTTCCTCGAACTCATCGACCCCACCGACATCGAGCGGCTGACCGCCACCCTCCGGCCACTGCCCGAGGCCGATCAGCTGGCCCATCTGATCGACCACGCCCCGAAGCGGCGGCTGACCGAACTCGACCTCACCCTCGAGCGGTTCGCCGACTGGGTGCACCTCGCGCAGAGCATGGTGCACCTGGGCCGTACCTACGAGCCGTCGGGTTCGGTCGGGCGGGTGAAGGTCTTCTACTGCACTCCGCTGCGCGGCACCAAGGAGGAGTGGCTGGACCACCAGCTCAGCCACTGGGACGAGTTCACCCGCGACCCCAACACCTATATCGAGGTCGACGGTGAGCACTACACCCTGATGAGCCCGCGGCATGTGCACACCTTCCAGGCGACCCTGCGGCACGAACTGGCCCGGGCGCTCGGCTGAGGACCGGCGAAGGCAACCGCTGACACCACCAGGAGCCGCCGATCATGCAAGGCAGGAAGATTCTCATCACCGGGGGGACCGGGCAGGTCGCGAGGCCCGTCGCCGAAGCGCTCGCCGCCGACAACGAGGTGTGGTGCCTGGGCCGGTTCGGCGACCCACACGCCCGTAAGGCGCTGGAGGAAGCGGGCGCCCGCACCGCCGTCTGGGACATGGCTACCGACGACCTGGAGGGCCTGCCGCGCGACTTCACCCATGTGCTGCACTCCGCGGTGCACCGGGGCGACGGCAAGGACTTCGAGGACACCGCGCGCGTCAACGCGGTCGGCACCGCACGGCTGATGACCCACTGCTCCGCCGCCGAGTCGTTCCTGTACGTCTCGTCCGGGGTGGTCTACAACCGCGCCGATCGGACACATCGCTACCGGGAGAGCGATCCGCTGGGCGGGGCCGCGCCATGGCTGCCGACGTACCCCGTCGCCAAGATCACCGCTGAAGGGGTGGCACGCGGTCTGGCCGAGACACTCGGGCTGCCGACGGTGATCGCCCGCCTCAACATCGCCTACGGCCCGTACGGTCACGGCGGCGTGCCCATGATCCTGTTCAACCAGATGCGCGCGGGGCAGCCCTGCGCGGTGCCCCGCGAGGGCCAGAACTACTGCAATCTGCTGCACACCGACGACGTCGTGCGCCAGGTGCCGCTGCTGTGGGACGTGGCACGGGCGCCCGCGCGGGTCGTGAACTGGGGCGGGGACGAGGAGGTCGGCATCACCGATCTGCTGGAGTACCTGTCCGCGCTCACCGGAGTGCCGGTGCGGCTGGACCGCGGCGACTACAGCAGGGAAACGGCCATCTTCGACCACGACGTCCGCCGTGGCCTGATCGGCGACTGCACCATCGGCTGGCGGGCCGGTATCGCCCGCACCGTGGCCGACCTGTTCGAGGAGTACCGCGACAGCGTCGGCGCGTACCGGGACGCGCACGGAGCCGGGACACCCCAGTGACCACGAGGAGTGGAGAACGAACATGCGCAGGTCCGCAGATGTCGACGCGCTCCAGCAGGTGCTGTCCGCCGCCCTCGGGTCCCCGGACCCGGTATGCCCCTTGGCCCGGCTGAACCAGGGCATGGGCGCGTTCGCCGCCCTCGACCCCGCGGTGCTCGAACGCCCCACCCTGGTGGGCGGCGGGTCCCCGTACCACCCGACCAGCCCCGCCCCGACCCGCCACGCCCTCGATGAACTGGTCCGCCGCGCCGAGGCACTGGGCGTGCCCCAGATCCTGGTGCCCCATGTGCGCCGCAGCGACGACACCAGCGCACTGCGGGCGGCAGGGCTCGTTCCGATCGCCACCGAGAGCGAATGTGTGGTCCGGCTGACCGGGGAGGTGGACGAGGTCCTGCGGACCCGCATCGGCGCCGAACGCCTCAACGACCTCCGCCGCCGCGACCGCGCGGGCTCCCTCGAGGTGACCTGGGAGCGGATCCGGCTGAGCGGGCTCGACCGGAGCCCCTGGGCGCGAGACGCCTTCGTCACGCTCCACCGACGTCAGGCCGAACGCCACGGCGGCCACGACAACCTGTACAACGCCGAAGCCCTCGACGCCCTGGCCCACGGCCCGTTGGCGAAACGCACCGAGATGCTCGTACGCCGCGAGCAGAACGCCGTGGTCCAGGCCGGGCTCATCGCCACATCCCACAACGGCCGGGGGATCTACTCCCTCACACAGGCCATCGACCACGACGACCCCGCCGCACGGGACGACCTCTTCGCCGCGTCCGTGTACCGGCTGTACCTCCACGCCCGGCGCTCCGGTCTGGAGTGGGTACACCTCGGCCGGGGAGACATCCCCCGCATGCGCCGCCTCGGAGCCGATCTGTTCGTGCCCCTCGACCACTGGCTGCGCGCTCCCGGCCTCGCGTCCCCGGAGGAAGCGGGAGCGGAACACCCGCTGTCGGAGTACGCGGCTCCCCCCGTCACGGGGGTGCCGGTCCCGGGCCCGGCCCGCTTCCGCCAGGTGCCCCGGTTCGACACGATCGACCTGTCCAGCAACACCAACCCGTTCCTGGGCGCCGCGGGCGAATACCCCCACCTCGACACGACGGAACTCGCCGACACCTACCTGGCCACGATCGCGACATTGCCCGGCCATGAGGGCGTGGACGAGCTGAGCGCGGACCACCTGCTGTTCAGCAGTGGCTCGGTGGACGGCGTGATGCTGCTCCTGGCGGCGCTGGCATCACCCGGCGAGCGCGTCTGCGTCACGCCACCCACCTTCCCGCTCTACGGCCACTTCGCCCACCTCCTGCGCCTGCCCGTCGTCGAGGTGCCGCTGCTCGGCGACGACCTGTCCCGGCTCGACACCGAGCGCGTCCTGGCGGCCGATCCACGGGTGACCATCCTGTGCGACCCCAACAACCCCGTCGGGACCAGGCTCGACCCGGAGCAGGTCCATGAGCTGGTGGTTCGCGGCCGCGGGCTGGTGGTGATCGACGAAGCCTACGTCGAGTTCAGCGAGAAGCCCTCGTACGCCCGGCTGATCGCCCGGCACGACAACCTCATCGTGCTCAGAACACTCTCCAAGGCATGGGGACTCGCCGGCGCGCGCTGCGGAATCGCCCTGGCCCAGCCCGGCATCATCGACGCGCTGCGCCGGGTGCAGGTGCCCTTCGGGTTCACCAACGCCTCCCAGCACGCCGTGCGGGACCGGCTGACCGATGTGCGGCGGGTGGTCGCGGGCATCCAGCGCATCCGTGCCGAGCGTGACCGGATGGCCTCGGTGCTGACCGAACATCCCGCGGTGGCCCGGGTGTTCCCCTCGGAGACCAACTTCCTCTTCGTCCGACTGCACAAGCACGAGCGGGTGATGGACCAGCTTCGGGGCGCGGGCATCGTCGTCGCCGACACCGGGCGGGTGATCCCGGATACCTGCCGTATCACCATCGGCGACCGGCGCGCGAACACCGCCCTGCTCGAAGCGCTCTCCGCCGCTCTGTGAGCCGTATCGTTCAGCGAAAGGATCCCGCTCGTGGGTAAAGGTTCGCGCTCCGATATCCCTCTGTCCAGCATTGTCGTCGCCGAGGGTTATGACCGGTGGAGTCCGCAGCTGCACAAGGAATTCGACACCAACGCCCATCATGGGTGGATCGGCCAGACGCTGGTGAAAGAGACCGATTCACTGCGTATCTGGGAGACCCACCTTCAGCCGGGAGAGCGAATTCCCGTCCATCGGCATGTGCTGGACTACTTCTGGATAGCTCTCACAAACGGCCAGGCCCGCCAGCACTCGAGCGATGGCACCACACACGAGATCTCTTATGCCCGCGGACGGTCTCAGCATTTCCGCTGCCCCGCGGGGCGATATCACCTGCATGACCTGAAGAACATCGGCGATGACGTTCTCTCGTTTCTGACCATCGAGACGAAGGACGGGCCGAACGAGCCCATTCGGCTTCCCAAGGATTGAGGACTGCCGGCCCGCGGGGGCATACGCCCCGCGGGCCGGCGGCTCAGCTCCCCTTCTTGGTGATCACGAACCGGTCGATGACCAGATGGTCGATCTCGGTGGCCAGGAAGCACTCCAACGCGTCCCGCGGCGAGCAGACGATGGGCTCACCGGCCACGTTGAAGGACGTGTTGAGCAGGCAGGGCACATCCGTCCGTGCCGTGAAGGCGCGCAACAGCCGGGCGAGCGCGGGGTTCTGCCGCTCGTTCACCGTCTGGACCCGCGCGGTGCCGTCCACGTGGCAGGCGCCGGGGATCCGCTCCTGGTACTCCTTCCGCACCGGGAAGACGAAGGTCATATACGGGGAAGAGGTCTTCTTGCCCATCGAGAAGACGCGCGGGGCCTCCGACTCGAGGATGACGGGCGCGAACGGCCGGAAGGGCTCCCGATGTTTGACCCGGAGGTTGATGATGTCCTTGATGTCGGGGAAGGCCGGGTTGGCCAGGATGCTGCGGTTGCCCAGGGCCCGCGGCCCGAACTCGGTCCGGCCCTGGAACCAGCCCACGACGTTCTTCCCGGCCAGCAGCTCCGCCGTCCGGCCGGCGATCGAGGCGGCGTCGGGCTCCTCCTGCCACTCGACGCGGTCGGCGTACTCCGCCAGCGCGTCCTGGATCTGCCGCTCGTCGTACGAAGGCCCCAGATAGGGAGTGGTGACCGCGTCGGCGGGCCGATTCCTGAGACCGGCGGCGTACACGGCCGCGCCAATGGCGACTCCGGGATCGCTGGCCCCGAAACTGACCTCCATGCCGGTGAACGGCGACCTCTCCAGCATCTTGGTGTTGGCCACGCAGTTCAGCGCCAGCCCGCCCTCGAAGAGCAGGGTGTCCAGGCCGGAGGCCGCGGTCAGAGCGCGCACCTGATGCCCGGTGACGGCCTCGACCATGTGCTGTGCCAGCCCGGCGACCTTGACGCGGAAGTCGAACTGCTCGCGCTTCTCGCTGTCGCCGCCGAACAGCTCGTCGAACAGTGCGTAGTAGGCCGATATGTCCCGGGGGACGGAGATGGTGTACGAGCCGTTCTCATGCAGCCGTACGACGCGCTCGAGCAGCGGATTGTGCTGCGGCGACGGGCCGTACGCGGCCAGGCCCATCACCTTGTACTCGTCGTTGTTCGGCACGAACCCCAGATAGCGGGTGATCCGCCCGAACGCCACCCCGAGCGAGCTGGTCATGGGAACCGCGCTCTCGTCGAACTGTCGGACCACACCGTTCCGCAGCTCACCCATGACGGAGGACAGCGTCTCCGCCCGGCCGTCGCTCACCAGGAAGGCGGCGTCACCCCCGCCGGCCAGGTAGGCGCCGCACATGAGATGGGCCAGATGATGGGGCACCAGGGCGAGCTTGTTGGGATCCAGCTCGTAGCCGGTGCGCTCGACGAAGTCGTGGTACACCGCGTCGGGGCTGAGCATGCCGGTGTAGAGCTCACCCGTGCTGCGCAGGGCGTCGAACTTGGCCGCGACCGGCATGTCGGAGTCGCATATCCCCGAAATCATCTCCTCGGCCACGGTCGACGAAAACCGCCAGGGGAAAGCGAAAACGTCCACCTGATCGAGGTCGACACCGGCGGAGTTCAGACACCAGGTGATTGCCTGCGCCGGGAAATCAGAGGTCTTCTTGACCCGGCTCAGCCGCTCCTCCTCGACCGCCGCCACCACCTCGCCGTCGATCACCAGAGCCGCCGCGGCGTCATGACCCACCAAGAGATTACGGCCGACACCAGTCGCCCCGTAGAGACGCCCGAAAAGCTCCGCACCTCTGCTGAATCCGTTGTAACCGAGTACGATCACTGGCTCTCAGCCTCCCAAGCACGACAGTATCGGCGGAAGAACAGGCTACTCGGGCCGGATACTTGAGGGATAGGCATGATGCACAAGCAGATCGCGGATTACCTTTCGGGGATAGGGCGGACCGGGGAGAATTCCACACCGAATGCCTGGCGGGCCCGGACCGCGGACGGGCGCGGCCTTCGTTACGTATACTTTGGGCATGTTGAGGTTGGAACGGCTCCGCGCAGACCACGCGCCCGCCCTGCTTGCCTTCGAGCGCGAGAACCGGGAGTACTTCGCCCGGTCGATCTCGGACCGGGGAGACGCCTACTTCGAGGAGTTCGCATCCCTGCTCCGTGCCCGGCTCGACGAGCAGGACGCCGGTGTGTGCCACTTCCATGTCGTCGTGGACGACCAGGGGGAGTTGGTCGGCCGCGTCAACCTCGTGGACGTCGAGGAAGGTGACGCCGAACTCGGCTACCGGATCGGCGAGCGCGCCGCGGGCCGCGGGATGGCGACCGCCGCGGTGGAAGAGGTGTGCCGCCTGGCCGCCACGGCGTACCGGCTCTCCACCCTCACCGCCTACACCACCCTCGACAATGTGGCCTCCAGGACCGTGCTCGGCCGCAACGGATTCACCGTCGTGGCGGACGCCACCGTCGGCGGACGGCCCGGCCTGCGCTACAGCCGCCGGCTCGGCGCGGAGCCCGGGTGGCGTTCGGAGCCGTCCCGCGTGACGCTGGAGCGCGACTCGCGCGGGGGCCGCATGTCGGAAGGCGGGCGATGTGGGCCGTAACGGCGCCCCATGAGCGGGCCCTTCTCAGTCGTCGACCGGGCCCATCGGGACAGCGGTTGTCCGGGGACCAGGCCGTGCACTGGATCGGGTCCCACTCACCGGGGTGGGAGACGCGGCGGTAGGGCTCGCGCTCGTCGCCGTGCAGGTCGAAGCCGCCCTCGCTCGCGCGGTTCGGGGTGATGCGGTGTGCGCCGTCGCGTGAGCGCAGATGCCCGAGCTGGAAGGGAGCCTCGCCCTCCACCCGTCGGTCGACGTCGTAGGCCCACTGCTTCCGCTCCTCCGGTTCGTCGCCGGTGCTGTAGCCCAGAAGTCCATCCCGTTGACATGGTCGTACTCGACGCTGCCGGTCGTGGTGTCGAACGGCCGCAGGGTGACGACCGATCGGGCCAGATCGGGTATGTGCCGCCGCGCTCGTAGTAGAAGTCATGCATGCGGAGATGAACCGGCGGGCGTTGGTATCGGCCCATTCGTAGTGCGCGCCCGAGTGGGCCCGTGCGGTCGTCGCTGTCGCCGAGGTAGCCGGACGCCGCCTCCCAGAGGAAGTGCAGGAAGGTGTTGGGCTCCTCGTCCGGGAGCGGGATGTGGGTGCGCGAGCCGACGTCGTAGTAGACGACGAACACCTGCAACCTGGCGCGGAGCTCATCCGGATCCACGGCAAGGACCCGTACGCCGTACATGTCGGTCGACATTCGTCGTCCCCCTCTGGACGTGGTGGTGCGGCCCACCGGCACCGGCCTGATGGCCCATCGCCCGGTGCCGGAGCGCCCCTGATACTTCCAGAGGGGTCTGACAGCGCTACGTCGAGGAACACAGAGCGTGGTCGACGAGGTCGGCGACATGCCCGAGCTGTCGCCCTTCGGATTCCTCGTCGCCCGGCCGGCTGTGCAGGGAAACGGTGATGGCGTTTCGTCCGTCGGAGGCGGGCCACGCCGTATAGCCGAATCCATTGCCACTGTGTCCCCAGTACCCACCGCCGCAGGACAGCGGGGTCCACTCGAGGCCGAGGCCATAGCGCGTGCCGGGCGGGGCACCGTGCTCGGGCGGCACTTCGACCGTGCGTCGCATCTCGGCCAGCTGCGCGGGGGCCAGCAGCTCACCTCCCACCAGCGCTGTGAAGAACGTGTTGGTGTCCTCCGCCGTGCTGATCAACGAACCGTCGGCGTCACCGTCGAAGGGCAAGTAGGCGATGGTGGTGTCGGTCATGGCGCCACCCGGCTCGAACTGCTGGTAGTCGCGGGCGTGGGGGCCGGGCAGGAGGGGCCAGTTGCCGGGGGCGAGCGTGTGTGTGAGCCGCAAAGGACGCACGATTCTGTCCTGAACCTCCTGTTCCCAGGCATGGCCGGTGACCGCTTCGATCACCATGCCCACGAGGAGGTAATTGGTGTTGGAGTACTTCCAGCCGGTGCCGGGTTCGAAGGACGGCGGGTGCCGCATGGCGAGGGCCACGCGTTCCCCGGAGGTATGGGTGGTCCAGCGATGCCGGCGATATCCGGCGGCGCTGGGGCCCGGGACGACGTCACCGATGTAGTCCGGCAGCCCGCTGGTGTGCTGAAGCAGCTGACGCAGAGTGATCCGACGCCCGTCGTTGCCGTGGCCGTTTACGACGCCCGGCAGCCACCTGTCCACCGTGTCGTCCAGCGACAGCCGCCCCTCGCCGACGAGTTGGAGCAGCACGGTCGCCACAAACGACTTCGTGGTGCTGCCGATCCGTACATAGCCGTTCCGGGGCACCGGCCGACCGGTGCCGAGGTCACCGACCCCGCTGCGGGCTGTTCGCACTCCCTCGGGCGTTTCCAGGGTCACCGACACGCCCGTGACGCCGTCGTCATGAAGCGCGTCGGTGTCCCGCTGGAGTTGGGAAGGGCGGGCGGTGGCCGCGGCTCCGGGGCCTGCCGGGATGAGTGCGAGGAGGGACGCGGCAGCGACGATGGTTACGGTCCGGCAGGTGGTCCTGCGGCGGGTCATCGACATGCGTCGAGCCTAGGAACGGGCGTGTCGGGCCGGCCATCCGGCCAACCCGAGGTCTCGGCGTCGGGTTTTCCTCAGTGCCCTTCCCGGATCAGTGCCACGGGCCGTTCCCGCCCATCGGGAGGAACGGCCCGGTCGACCTCCACCCTTCACCGGTGGTGTCAGCAGGGGGAGTTGGTCTGGGTGAGCAGGCCGAGGCGCTACGGCAGGACCAGTCGTGGAGTCCGGCTTGGGGCCAGCGCGGTCAGTACGGATTGATAGGCCGGCTTCTTGTTGCCGCCGCGGTCGAACAGCAGCGGGTTCTCCCCGGCGCGCCAGGAGTCGCTGTCCCGGATGCCCCAGACGGTGATGCCGGTGCAGCGCGAGACGTTCATACATGCCTTGACCGTGTTCGCGTACGCGGTCGTCGGCGCCTGCGCGATGTCCAGTTCGGTGATCTGCACATCCACACCGAGGGCGGCGAAGTTGGCCAGGGTGGTCTGGAAACTCGCCGGTGGGCCGCTGGTGCCGAAGTGGGCCTGGAAGCCGACGCAGTCGATGGGCACGCCGCGCGCCTTGAAGTCGCGGACCATCCGGTAGACGCCCTGGGTCTTGGCGTCGCTCCAGTTCTCGATGTTGTAGTCGTTGTAGCAGAGCTTGGCCGACTGGTCAGCCGCCCGAGCGGTGCGGAACGCCTCCTCGATGAAGCCGTTGCCCAGCACGTTCTGGAACACCGAGGGACGGTGCTGGCCACTGCCGCCGTCGGCGAACGCCTCGTTCACCACGTCCCAGGCGAAGACCTTGCCCTTGTAGTGGTTCACCGTGGTGGTGATGTGGTTGTTCATCACGCCGCGCAGGGTGTTCGCGTCGGTGATGGAACTGACCCAGCTGGGCAGCTGGGAGTGCCAGACCAGGGTGTGGCCACGTACACGCTGTCCGTGTGAGGTGGCCTGGCCCACGATCTGGTCGGCGGGGCCGAAGTTGAACGAGCCGCGGGACCGCTCGATGGTGTCCCACTTCATCTCGTTCTCCGGGGTGACCGCGTTGAACTCGCGGTTCAGGATCGTCGAGTACGTGGCGTCGCCGAGCTTGCCGGCCGCCACGGCGGTGCCGAAGTACCGGCCGGACTGGGCGGCTTGGGCGCCCAGGGTGGTGGCCCGGGTGGTGTCGGACATGGCGTTCGCCGTTCCGGGCACCGCCACCGCGACGGCGGCCAACAGCCCGAGCGCCCAGGCGCGGGGTCGGCCGCGCGGGCCGCCACGTCGGCCGTGGCCACGTCGGTTCGGAAGATTCATGTCTCTCCTCGGGGGTCAGGGCTCCTATGGGAGCGCTCCCAAATGTGGGCGCATGATTGCCAGACGGTGCGGGTGCGTTCAGTGGTGTCCGGTTCGCGGCACGTACAAGCCGCCTCTGCCAAGCCCTTGTTCGGTTAGCCGAACGTCAATCGACCTGTCGGATGCCATGGAATGATAGACGCCTCACGCGAAGCGTCAACGCTTTTGGCGGTAACGCGTGTGCTTCCTGGCGAGTAGTTCGGTCATGTAGCCCGCGCCGATGGCGAGCGACGCACCGGACAGCGCGAGGAGCAGGGCCATCCAGTTCATCCATGCGTAACGGGGATCGCTGGAGTAGAACGTGCCGTCGTCGAGGACGCAGTCGAAACGGAGCGGCAGGTAGGAGTAGCGGTGATGGGAGAGGTGCTGGACCACGCCCGGGTCGAAGCCCTCGCGGCATGCCGGTGCCGGCACTGAGTCGGCGCCGTTGTTGAACTCCTGCTCGGACGTGAGAACGGCGAAGAGCCCCAGGGCGTAGATGGACGCCGCGGCAGCGGCGGCCAGCGATGCGCCGCGCCGCATCAGATGTACCGGCCAGGGCTGGGGCCGCCCCGGGAGCGCCATCGCGACGACGCCGACCGCGGCGATCAGCGCGCCGAAGGCGCATAACGCGGAGATGCCGAGACCCACGATCATGACCTTTGTCCTCCGCCTGCCAATCCGCCGCCGGTCTCATTGAACCGCACGATTTCCTCGATTGTCTGCTGGAGTTTCAGCTCATCCCGGTCGGATACGATGGCCTGCCCCACGCGGCCGTACGGACCGAGCGGCGTGTCGGGTGACGAGGAATAGTGAATCTCGTCGAAGCGGAAGTTGCGCTCGAAATCCTGTTGAGTGAGACTTCCGTTCTTCGGGCGGCGCAGCAGGATGTATCCGTAGAAGCGATCCGGGTGGCCGCTGTTGAGTGGCTCAGTGAGCTCTTCGCCGAGCGCGAGGCTGATCTCGATGTCAAAGAGGTCGACGCCGAATGTCAGCTTGTTGACCTGAGGGGAGAGCGCGCCCGGGAGGCGGATGGCGCACTCGCCGAACGTCAGCCCCGCGTCTTCCGTGAATGCTTCCAGATGGAATACGCAATCAGGTGCGTCGAGATTGGCGAGCGCCTGCCTGGCGAGCGTCTCCGCTTGCTGGAAAAGCGTCGAATAGCGCCTTCTGTCCAGGATGTGGGCGGCCAGTACACCGCCTTGAACGGCACTCAGCGGTGAGGTGTGGTTGCGGCTCATCGACGACCACCGCAGATCGCCGTTCCGCCAGACGCCGTCTATGTAGACTTCCGGGGCGTCGACGAAGGACTCGGCGACGACCTCGACGTCCGACCGCCCGGTGAACAGGGTCAAGGCTCGTTCGTACCCTTCCGGGGACCGGACGATGGCCGTGCGAAGGGCCCCGGCTCCGGTGGCCGGTTTGACCACGAAGTCCTCTCCCAGATCGTCCACGAGATCCTTGAACGACGTACCGACGGAGACATATCGGCAGCGCGCTCGCCTGATGTGAGGCGGCAGCTTGCTCTTCTGAAGGTACTTGTCCCGGAAACGCAGGGTGGTCCTCGAATCCGTATTGCCGGGAAGGTTCAGCTGCTGTCGCAGATAGGCCGCTCCGAACACGCCCATCTCATGGACGGTCAGTACTCCGGCTATATCGTCCAATTGCGCTGCGAGCACCGCTCGCAAGATTTCCTGGGCATTCTCCATGTTGGCGACATACGTGAAGCCCCGGCCCTCCGGAGGGCTCACCGGCGCCTGGACGATATAGAAGGGTTCCAAGCCTCGGCGGCGTACTGCCTCGTCCAGGCCGTCCCGGAACCCGATGACAACCATCGTCGGCATTCTCGTCTCCCCCGATTACGACCAGCCAAAACGGTGAACATCATTCCATGGGAATGCTGAAGCGGAACCTGTGATGTAGGTCACGGGTCAATCTCCGGGCTAGGAATCCGCGTCCCGTCTTCCGGTCTCCTCGGGACCTGCCGGGCGGGGTTCGTTGGAACCCGCCAGGCGGGGCGTGACTCAGCCTCATGCGTGATGTCCGGCCCCCGCCCGGTGTCCGACGGGGTCCGGGTCGAGCCCGGCGTCGGCGGACGTGACGACGGCGCGCTCGGCGTCGACGTCGAGCGAGCGGCACAGCACCAAGTAGAGCAGGGACGATATGGCGAGTCCGACCAGCATGGTGACATCGGCGCCCTTGACCCAGTGCGCGAGCGGCCCCTCCACATCGCCGATCACGGCGAAGGGCAGCATCGAGACGAAGCCGACGCCGTAGGCGGTCAGCCCGCGCCAGTTCCAACGGCCGTAGATGCCACGGGGGGTTGAAGATCTCGCGGATGGAGTAACGGCCACGCCGCACCACATAGAAGTCGAGCGGCTGCTGAAGCTGATCGACATGCAGCTGCCGCGGGTAGGCCAGGTCCGGGACGAGTGGGCCATCTGGCTCCAGTGCTGGGCCGAGGCCACCATCCGCCCCGAGTTCCGCCCGGCCCACAACGAGTACTACGCGCGCTGGCAGGAAACCGTCCGCCGGATCGTCCAGCGCGGCCAGCGGCAGGGTATCTTCCGCGCGGACGCCGACCCGCACGTCGTCGCGCTGCGCCTGACCGCCCTCACCGACGGCGCGGCCATCCAGGTGCTGACCGGAGTCCCCGGCATGACCATCGGGACCATGCGCGAGCTCCTGGTGGATTTCGTCCACCGGGAGTTCGTGGCCGACGCCTCCTGAGCCGGTCCGCGCGGCGCGCGGTGTCGGCGGCTGTCCGTCTGTTGGCGTGTGATCCGGCTTCCCACTGGAGGTGACCCGGCGATGGCGGCTCCGAGCCTCCTCGCGGTTTCCGCGCACCCGGACGACGAGTCACTGTCGGCGGGTGGCGTGCTCGCCCAGCACGCGGCGGCGGGAGCGCGGACCGCGGTCGTCACGGCGACCTGGGCAGCGGACAGCCAGCGTGCCGCGGAGCTGGCCGACGCGCTCCGTATTCTCGGCACCGGCGAACCGCGGCTGCTCGGCTGTGCCGACGCTCGGGCTCCTGACGTAAGTGGCCCTCACCGACGGGGGATGCGGTGAGGGCCACCCACAGTGTGGCACGACATAGGTGCGGAAGCGTACGTTCCGAGCGAGACGGATGCATATATCTACAACCGGAACTCGACGGCCCGCACGACGGCGAAGGCCCCGGCCACCCTCACGGTGATCACCTGGATGCCCAACTGAAGTAGCTGTTGCGCGCCGTTCGCCGCATGCTGACGTGGGAAACGGCGCCTCATGTGACGCGAAGTCACTGGCCGCCCGAGGCTCTCGGAGGAGAGGACCATGCACCACGTCAAACGTTCGGCCCTGAGCGCGGTCACCGGCCTGGCGGCCGCCCTGTGCTGCGCCCCTCTGGCGGTGGCCGCCGCACCGGCCGACGCCGTCTCCTCTCCTCCTCATGAGAGGAGCGAGGTCTTCCAGCTGACGGCGAGGCCGACGCAGACCAACTTCGTCGATGTGGCACCTCCGGGGAACAGCCAGGGGGACGAGCTCATCGTCACGGGGGACCTCTCCCGTTCCAACGTCACGGTGGGCCGATTCGACGAGGTCTGCACCGTGACCCGCACCGCCCCCATGGACACGAGCGATCTTCAGTGTCAGATCACTCTGTCGCTGCCCGAGGGCCGGATCACCGTGCAGGGGGTGTTCACCATCACCAGCGCCGGCCCCGGTGACATCACCCTGGCCATCACCGGAGGCACGGGGCGCTATCGCACGGCCCACGGCTACATCCACGCCGTCAACACCAGCGACACCGAGACACAGCTCACCGTCTATCTCATCCGTTGAGGGCCCCCGGTTCGGTCGCCGGGAGGTGCGGTTCACCGAGGCCGCAGCGCGGCCCCGAGGCCAGCTACCGGATGTCGTTGGCGATTTCAGCCCCGTGCCGACCGCCGTACCGCCCGCGGCGAGTTCGTGCAGTCCTTCCGCGGACCGGGTGGCCCGGTCCGCGGCCTGGTCCAGTTGGCGGGCATAGCCGGACCACTGCCGTCCGACCGTGAGCGGCACCGCGTCCGTAGGTCGAGGATCTCCGGGGCGCCGTCGCCCCCGGCCGAGGCGTCGTGCCGCGCGGTCATGACGCCGCTCCGCCGCCGTAGACCGGCTCCCACATGGCCTGGTGGACGGCCTGTCCGGGTTCGGCCGGCGTGCTGGCGGCGACGCCCTCGCCGACCGCCGCCCTGACCACCGCCGTGGCGGTGGTCGCCGAGGACTCCCGCAGGTTCTCCACCGGCGGCAGCAGGGAAGCGCCCGGTTGCCCGAGGTCGACCTGGCCGGCCACCGCCTGAGCGGCCGCGAGCAGCATCTCCGCGGTCACCGTGGACGCCCCGGAGACGATCGTGCCCAGGCCCAGCCCGGGGTACAGCAGCGCGTTGTTGGCCTGCGCGATCCGGTAGGTCACACCGCCGTGTTCCACGGGTGGGACCGGGATGCCGGTCGCTATCAGGGCCTTGCCGTTCGACCAGGCGATGATGTCGTCCGGCATGGCCTCGATCCGCGAGGTCGGGTTGGAGAGCGGAAAGACGATCGGGCGTTCGGTACCCGCCGCCATGGCCTCGACGACCTCGCGGGTGAAGGCCCCGTGCACGGTGGAGGTGCCCAGCAGGATCGTCGGCTCGACCCGGCGCACGGTCTCCAGCAGCGAGATCGTGCCGCCGTCGGCCGCCCAGTCGGCGACCTCCGACCGATCGCGCGCGTAGGGCCGCTGGAAGTCGCGCAGGTCGGTCATGTCGCGGGTGAGCAGGCCCGGCTTGTCGATCAGCCAGACCTGGGCGGTGGCCCGCTCGGGGCCCGCGCCGTCGCGGATCATGGCATCACGGAGCTGATCGGCGATGCCCACCCCGGCCGTGCCCGCACCGAAGACCACGAGCTTCTGGTCGCGCATCCGCACCCCGCCGACCTCGACCGCCGACAGGGCCGCCGCCAGCGTGATCGCACCGGTGCCCTGCATGTCGTCGTTGAAGATCCGGTAGCTGCCGCCGTACGTCTCCAGGATCCGCCGCGCGTTGCTCGGGCCGAAGTCCTCGAAGTGCAGCAGCGCGCCCGGGAACATCGACGAGGCCGTCCGCAGATACCTCTCGATGAACGCGTCGTAGTCGGCGCCGCGGACCCTGGGATGCCGATTGCCCAGGTACAGCGGGTCCTTGAGCAGCGACTCACGGTCGGTGCCCACGTCCAGTGACACGGCGATGACACGGCGCGGATCGATACCGGCCGCCGCGGTGTAGACCGCCAGCTTGCCGACCGAGATCTGGATCCCGCCCACGCCCCAGTCGCCGATGCCCAGGATCTCCTCGGCGTCGGTGCAGACGATCAGGTCCACGTCCTCGGACTCGAGCCCGAGCGTGCCGAAAGCCTTCTCCATGCCCTCCGGGTCGTCGATGGAGAGGAAGACGCCCCGGGGGCGGCGGTACTCATGGGAGTACTTCTCGATCGCCTCGCCCACGGTGGGGTCGTAGACGATCGGCAACAGCTCCACGAGGTGGTCGGTGAGCACCTTGAAGTACAGCGTCTCATTGCGGTCGTGCAACTGCTCCAGGTAGACGTTCTTGGCCAGGTCGCTGCCCTGGGCCCGCAACTGCTGGTGGGCGCGGAGCGCCTGCTGCTCCAGCGTCAGCACGGCGGACGGCAGGCGCCCGGTCAGGCCCATCTCGTCCCGCTCCGGCCGCGTGAACGCCACGCCGCGGTTGAGGAGCGGATCCATCAGGGCGTCCGGAATGGCAGGAGTCCGCACGGTGCTCTTGGCCATGATGCCTCTCCCCAATGCGCGTCTGCATGCGGGTGTGAGTGCGCCGCACGGCGAACCCGGACCGGGGGAGTCCCGCGGGGGGAGTCCCGCGACGCCATCTCTACCGTGCGCATAGAGCTCTCACCCCCGCTCGTCGATCTTTGAGCTCGCTGCATGCAATGCCTGGATAGGGTTACACATCTCATTACGGACATACGCCTACGAAAGGCCTGTTATGAAGTTCGCGGTCATCGGCGGCACCGGACTCATCGGGTCGCAGGTCGTCAAGAATCTGAACGCCACCGGGCATGAGGCGGTACCGCATTCGCCGTCCACGGGCGTCGACATCATCAGCGGCAAGGGGCTGGACGAGGCCGTGGCGGGGGCCGGCGTCGTCGTCAACTTGGCGAACTCCCCGACGTTCGACGAAGCCTCCCTGGCCTTCTTCCAGACGTCGATGGACAACCTTCTGGCCGCGTCCCAGAAGGCCGGCGTCGGCCACTTCGTGATTCTCTCGATCGTCGGTGTGGACCAGGTGCCGGAGCTGGTCTACTACCGTGCGAAGGCGCTCCAGGAGGAGCTCCTCACGGCCGGGCCGATCCCGTACTCGATCGTCCGGGCGACGCAGTTCATGGAGTTCATGGACGCCACCCTGTCCTGGACCGCCGACAGCGAGACCGTCCGGCTGCCCACCACGCCGATCCAGCCGATCGCCGCCAAGGACGTGGCCGCCGCGGTGACGGATGTGGCCCAGGGTCCCCCGCTGCGCGGCATTCGCGACATCGCGGGCCCCGAGGTCTTCCCCCTGGACGAGCTGGGCCGGATCACCCTGGCCGCCAAGGGTGACAACCGCACCGTCGTCACCGACCCGACCGCCGGCATGTTCGCAGAGGTCAAGGGTGACGTTCTCGCCGACCCGGGCGCCGACCTCGCCCCCACCCGCTACGCCGACTGGCTCTCCTGACCCGCGTGCGGCCCGGACCAGCCTTCGCGGCCGACCTGTGCGGTGAAGGGGCCGTGGTCGACGAAGCGGTGCAGCTGGCGGGCGAAGGTCCGCGCTTCGCCGGGCGGCCAGGAGGCGAGGGAGTCCTCGATGTGCGCGGCGAGGCGCTGCCGGGTCGTTTCGACCGCCGCTCGCCCGGCCTCGGTGAGGGCGAGCAGAGTGGCGCGCCGGTCGGCGGGGTCGGGCTCGCGGCGTAGCAGACCGGCCTCCTCCAGGCGGGTCGCGCGGCGGGTGACGCCGGAGCGGTCCAGGCCGATCTCGTCGGCGAGACCGGCGGCGCTGCGCGGGCCGGTGCGGGCGAGTCCGCTGAGCACGGGGTAGGTGACCTCGTCCACGGCCTCGCCCAGGCTCTCGGTCAGGCGTCGGTAGATCTGTTCACGGGTGCTGCGCTTGAGCAGCGTTCCCAGGGCGTCGGCGATCTCGTGTCCCACATCGTTCGGCATGACCCAAGACTAGCGTGCGCGGCGCACGCAATATGCGATACGGTGCGGATGCGTGCTCGACGCACGCAGTCTTCGAACTCCTCCGAAACCGAAGGGCACCGTCATGGCCACTGCCACCTCCACCCCCACCTCCCGTACCGACATCGCCACCGCCCTCACCGACCTGCTCTTCACGCCCGGTCTCGAACTGGCCGAGGCCGTCGACCGGCACTTCGCCCCCGACTACCGCCAGCGCACCGACGGCCGCTGGGACGACCGCGGTGAGTTCATGGCCCACATCGCCCATCTGCGCACGATCGTGTCCCGTGGATCGGTCCAGGTCCTCGACGAACTCACCCAGGGCGACCGCTACGCGGACCGTCATGTCATCGACGTGGTCAAGGCCGACGGCTCCACCGTGCGCACGGAGGTCTATCTCTTCGCCGAGTTCGCCCCTGACGGACGGTTCCGCCGCATCGAGGAGACCACCCTCATGCTCGAGGGCGCCGACGCCGACCGAAACCTGGGCAGCGCTCGCTGACGCCGCGGGGCCCCGTACCGCCGCGGTGGCCCGCGGTGGTACGGGGCCCCTTGGGGCGGGCCACCGGTCGTACCTACCGGCGGTGGCGCGGCCCACCGGCTACCCTGATCTCCGACTGCGCCCCATAGGGCACGCGTCCTGCGAGAGAATGACCTGAGCGAAGGCGTCCCGACCGGGGGCCGCCGACCGTCGTACCCGATGCGGGAAAGGGAACTCGGAGATGAGCGCACAGCCCGAACACCCCACCGACCGCAGGATCCCGGCGATCCCGAACACGATCAACGGCATCGGCGACGCGCTGACCGGATCGGACCGGGCCCAGTTCTACGCCGAGGTGCTGGCCGCCGAGGAGGAAACCGTTCCGGGCGTGATGCGCAAGTGGTGGAAGGCGGCCATGCTCGACCGCGCCCCCGGCGCCGCGGAGAGCCGCTCCCACGCCGCCGCCGGCACCCGGCTGGTCTCCGTGGACGACCTCGCCGACCGGCTGGAGGGAATCACCCGATGAACCCCCGGCCGCGCGGCGGCTGGACGGCGTGGACCGAGGAGATCCCCGCCCAGACGCTGCTCGACATGCCACCGGACCTCTCCAAGAAGGTGGTGAACTTCCTGGGCGCGCTCGCTCTCGAAGTCGGCGGCGCGATCGACCGCGACCGACGGCCCCCCGGCGACCCCATGGACGACCTGGGCGCCCGGTACAGCCTCCAGATCGGTGGAGAGCCGGTGGTCTTCGAATACGTCGTTCTCCCCGAACTCCGCGAGATCCGCGTCCCCGTATTGGTCTGGTTCCGCTGACCTTCCGCGCCGGGAGGGCGGGGCGCCCGGGCCGTCACGGGGATGGTGCCGCCTTCCGGCCTACTTCGATTCGACCCGTCCGAGCGGGCTGGGATCGGCCGCCAGCGCGGCGCACGCCGTCTGCCACGCGGAATCCCCAGGGGTGAGCTGTGTGTGGAGGTAGGCCGAGGTGAGCCGCTGGACCGCGGACACGCGCTCGGTGCTTTCGTCGGTGGTCTCGGCGACGTCATAGCCGGAGACCCCGCCGAGTCCGTGTTCCGCGTCGAACAGCGTGAGCAGGGACTTGGGGCCGGGGGAGAGGAAGTACGGATCGGTGTGCCACTCCGGGCCCCGGACCGTCAGGTGCGGAGAGGCGTCCTTGTCGCCGGCGACCACGAGCGCGGGTGTGGTCATCTTGGAGAAGTCCGTGGTCAGGAAGAAGGGGAAGTTCCCGGCCGTGGACTCGGTGAGGGAATCGCCGCCCCGGCCGGGCGCGGCGAGCAGCACACCCGCCCTGATCCGGGGCTCGGTCAGATCCACTTCCGTTCCGTCGTCCGGATCGGTGAGCCGCGCGCCGAGCAGCAGGCTCGCGGTGTGCCCGCCCATCGAATGCCCGGCCACGGCCACCTTGCTCCGGTCGACGCGCCCGAGGAGCTGTGGAACGGCCGCCTCGATCACATCGAGTTGGTCGAGGACGCGCATCATGTCCTCGGCCCGCGATCGCCAGAACAGCGGCGCGCCGGGGGTGTTGGGGTCCAGGGTCAGTGTCCGCGAGCTCAGATGGGTGGGCTGGATCACGACGAAGCCGTGTGCGGCCCAGAAGTTGGCGAGAGGGGCGTATCCGTTCAGGGAGGAGAGGTGGTTCGAGTAGCCCTGACCGTGTGAGAGGAGGATGACCGGCAGACCGCTCCCGGTCACGGGCGCGGAGACGCGCACTTCCAGGTCCACGGCTCGGCCGGGAGCCGGCAGCACCACCGGGCCGACCGAGAGGACGGGAGCGGGTGAGCCGAAGCCGAAGGCGTCGGCCGTGTGTGTCGATTCACTCATGAGGTGCGCATATCCCTTCAATGGCCTCTGCCGCCGGTCTCGTTCGGCCGGGGCGGGTGAGGAGGCGACCAGGGACGTCCGGTTTCCGGCGGCGCCGAAAACGGATCGTCGTTCCGATTAATGTACGGAGCGGCGTTCCGTTTTGTCAAAGCGGTGGACCGTGGGGCAGTTCAGGCGGCCATCCACGGAACGCGGCAGACGTGGGGTGCCGTGCCCTCCGGGCACAGAGTCCTGATCACTGTCTTGCGGATCGCCCGCCATGTCCGCAGGGAACACACCAGGTGGACGCGCAACTCGACCGCTTCTCGCCCCCCGCTGCTCTGACCAGGGTGTTCCACGGCCCACTGCTCCGCCAGCAGGTCGTACACGTCGGCGGTCGTCAGCTCGCTCCCGGGAAAGGTGTGGGCGACGGACTCCCGGACGATCCGGGCGCTGCGGGGGCCCACGGCCGCAGCGACGAGTTCCCTGACCCATGCCAGCCCCTGCTCGTCCGCGTACAAGCCGAACCTCAGGGTGCGCGTCCTCATCGATCGTTGGGACGCGGCCTTCCTGCCGTTGTGAGCCATCCGCAGATGCTAGCCGCATGGCCCGGGGGGACAGGCCGCTCGGCCTGTCCCCCCGGGGCCGCGATCACCGTCAGGCCCGCCGCGCCGACACGCAGCGGGCGTGGGCCGCCAGGAGCGTCGGCATCGCGAGCCGCAGGCCGTTCGGGTCCTTGGCCGCGTCGCGGAGCACCTGGTCGACGGAGTCGACGGCGTGCAGGGCCAGGTCCAGATGGGGCACCTCGGCCACCGGGATCCACTCATGGACCCAGGAGGCGAGCAGGTCGTCGATGTAGAACTCGCGCACCACCTCGTGCACCGGCGAGCCGGCCGGCCGCTCGAACCTGTCCGCCAGGTCGGCGGGCAGGGGGATCGTGCGCACCGACTTGACCAGGGCACGGGGCGTGGCGCCCGCCGCGGCGATCGTGGCGGACCACGACGGCGGGACGCTGCGCGAGATGACGTAGTCGATCCGCCGGTTGACGAAGGTGCCCGACCCCTGGGTCCGGCGGACGACGAACCGGCGCTCCAGTTCCTGCACGGCCGCCCGTGCGGCGGCCCGGCCCACGCCGAACCGCCGGGCGATCTCGGCCTCGCTGGCCACCCGTGTGCCATGGGCACACTCGGCCAGCTCGGCGGACAACCGCTCCGCGATCTCCAGATACCTGGTCGCACTCACACCGGGAACTGTGATCGGCCCACTCGTCCGGACAACCCGCCGACACCCAACGAGTCCGAACCGGGAACGTGAACAACCGGAACAGTTGTTTCGCGATCCGCTCCGGCCGTACCGGCGCCCACCCCGGCCGCCGGTCGGGGCGGGCCTGGGGGGGGCCGTACCCTCGAGCCGACGGAGAATGTGTGGTCAGCCGGGCCAGGAACAGCGGCCCGCGGTCGGAGGAGCGATGTCAGGCGCGTGTTGTGCCCCCACGTCCGGGGGCGGCGAGGAGATTCCCGAAGCGTCCGCCGTGCGGGTCCGGGCCCCGGAGCGGGACCGGGCGCAGGGGCTGCGCGCGATGCTGCGCATTCCCGGAGGGACGTTTCGGATGGGGGGTGACGACGCCGACGCCTTTCCCGAGGACGGTGAGGGCCCGGTCCGGGAGGTGCGGCTGTCACCGTTCCTCATCGACGCGACCACCGTCACCAACAGGCAGTTCGCGGCGTTCACGCGCAGCAGCGGCTACCGGACCGACGCCGAGCGCCACGGCTGGTCCTTCGTGTTCTACGCACTCGTCCACCCCGAAGCCCGGCGCATGGTGCGCGACGGCACGGTGGCACAGGCGCCCTGGTGGCTCGCGGTGGACGGGGCGTGCTGGCGCGCCCCCTACGGGCCGGGGTCGTCATGGACCGAGCTGTCGAACCACCCCGTCGTCCATGTCTCCTGGCGCGACGCGGCCGCCTACGCGGAGTGGGCGGGGAAGCGGCTGCCCACGGAGGCGGAGTGGGAGATGGCGGCGCGTGGCGGTCTGGAGCGCGCCCGTTACCCCTGGGGGGATGAGCTCCTGCCTCGGGGACAGCACCGCTGCAATATTTGGCAGGGGCGGTTCCCGCAGGTCAACACCGGTGAGGACGGGTATCTGGGAACCGCGCCGGTCAAGGCCTACCGAGCCAACAACTTCGGCCTGTACAACACATCCGGCAATGTGTGGGAATGGTGTTCCGACTGGTGGAGCGCCACCTGGCAGGTGGCCGACCGCCCGGAGACCCGCCGGGACCCGGCCGGACCTCCCACCGGGGAGGCGAAGGTGATCCGCGGCGGCTCCTATCTCTGCCACGAGTCGTACTGCAACCGCTACCGCGTCGCCGCGCGCACATCCAACACACCGGACAGCTCCACCGGCCACATGGGGTTTCGCTGCGCGGCGGATCTGCCGACCCGCTGATCGCGCCTTGGTTGACACAACTTCGGGAGCAGGTGAGACTTACACCGCCTACTGGTAAGACCAGTTAACTGGAGCGTCCTCGGATCGAGCTGTCCACGCCAAGGAGCGTCCTGGATGACCAATGCCTCTCCTCATTCGCCGTCCGTGAGCGGTACTTTCCAAGGCAGGATCGGCACCACCTACGAGGAGTCGACTCCCTGGTGGCCCGAGCAGCGGACGCTTCCCGAGGACACGCCCAACGTCGTGGTCATCGTGCTCGACGACGTCGGATTCTCCGATCTCGGCTGCTTCGGTTCGGACATCGACACCCCCGCCATGGACGCCCTCGCCACCGGTGGCCTTCGCTACGCCAACTTCCACACCACCACGCTGTGTTCGCCGACCCGTGCCTCCCTGCTGACCGGCCGGAACCACCACTCCGTCGGCATGCGCATGCTGTCCAACTTCGACACCGGCTTCCCCAGCGGCCGGGGCCGGATCACCACGGCCGCCGCGACCCTGCCCGAGGTGCTGCGCGACAACGGCTTCAACACCATGGCCGTCGGCAAGTGGCATCTGGCGCCGATGGAGCAGACCACCCCGTCCGGGCCGTACACCCAGTGGCCGCTGTCGCGCGGGTTCGAGCGCTACTACGGCTTCCTGGAAGCCGAGACGGACAGCTTCCATCCGGAGCTCTTCTACGACAACCACGCCGTGGACCCGCCGAAGACCCCTGAGGAGGGCTACCACCTCAGCGAGGACCTGGTCGACCGGTCGATCGAATTCGTCCGCGACCAGACGTCGGTCACTCCGGAGAAGCCCTTCTTCCTCTACCTGGCATTCGGCGCGGCGCACGCCCCGCACCAGGCTCCCCAGGAGTACCTGGACAAGTACCGTGGCCGGTTCGACCACGGCTGGGACGCCGAGCGCGCCACTCGCCACGCCCGCCAGATCGAACGGGGCATCCTGCCACCCGGCACCGAACTGGCGCCGCGCAACCCCGGGGTCGTTCCGTTCGACGAGCTGTCGGACGACGAGCGGAAGCTGTCCGTACGCCTCCAGGAGGCGTACGCGGCGATGCTCGACCACACCGACCACCACATCGGCCGGCTCATGGAGTTCCTGGAGCGGATAGGCCAGCTGGAGAACACCATCACCATCCTGCTCTCGGACAACGGGGCCAGCCAGGAGGGCGGGCAGAAGGGTTCGCTCAACCCCACCGCCTTCCAGAACGGCATCGCCGAGGACCTCGGGGAGATGGTCGCGCGGATCGATGACATCGGTACCGAACGCGCTCACGCCAACTACCCCTGGGGCTGGGCGCAGGCGGGAAACACACCGTTCAAGCGCTACAAGCAGAACACCCACGAAGGCGGCGTCCGCTGCCCGCTCATCGTGAACTGGCCCCGGGGGCTGCCGCGCACCGGCGAGGTCAGGCAGCAGTTCCACCATGTCAACGACATCATGCCGACCCTCTTCGACGTGCTCGGTGTGCGGGCTCCCGAGGTGTACAACGGCATCCCGCAACTGCCGGTCCACGGTGTCAGCATGGCCTACACCTTCGGCTCTCCGACCGCCCCCACGCGCAAGGAAGCCCAGTACTTCGAGATGTTCGGACACCGCGCGATCTGGTACGACGGCTGGAAGGCCGTCGCCTTCCACCAGCGCGGCACATCGTTCGACGACGACCAGTGGGAGCTGTACCACCACGACACCGACTTCTCGGAGTGCGACGACCTGGCGCGGGAGCGGCCCGAGCAACTCCAGAAGATGATCGCCCGGTTCTGGGTGGAGGCGGGGAAGTACGACGTACTGCCGCTGGACGACAACGGATTCGCCTACCGGGCGAAGATCCCGCGCCCCGGCTCCCCGCGCAGGCGCACCACCTTCACGTACTACCCCGGCATGGCCCACCTGCCCATCGCCGCGGTGCCACCGGTGATGAACCGCGCACACCGCATCACCGCGCACGTCGACCGGGCCACCGCGGCGGACGAGGGTGTCCTGGTGTCCCTGGGCAACATCAGCAGCGGATACGTCCTGTACGTCAAGGACAACCGGCTGGTCTACGAGTACAACTTCCTCGGCACCCGGTACACGGTGACCTCGGACGATGAACTTCCCACCGGCCCGGCGGAGCTGACCTTCGAATTCGTCAAGACCGGCGACATGCGGGGCGTCGGACACCTCTACGTGTCCGGCAGGCCGGTCGGCACCGGAGACATTCCGCGGGTCCTCCCGCACTTCCTGGGATGGCAGGGGCTCGACGTCGGCCGGGACACCCTGTCGCCCTCCTCGCCCAGCTACGACGGCGAGTTCGCGTTCACCGGAGGGTTCGAGAAGGTCGTGTTCACGGTCGCCCCGGACGAAGAGGGCGCCGTGCCCTTCGAGCGCGTCGACTGACCCGCGCTCCTGACGGCTTCAGGCCCCTCTTCCGGGTGTTCACCCCGGAAGAGGGGCCTGACAACATGTGCGGCGGCGCGGTCAGCTGGGCGGTGTGAAGCGTCCGTCGATCGCCGTCCAGCCCCCGTCCACGAAGAGCTGGCTCCCCGTGACGAAGGACGACGCGTCCGAGGCGAGGTAGACGACGGCTCCGGCCAGCTCGTCGGCCCGGGACCAGCGGCCCAGGGCGCTCTTGCTGGCGTAGGCCTCCGACCACTCCGGCACCGCCCGGATCTGCGCGGTCAGCGGGGTGTCCACGACGCCCGGGGCGATGGTGTTCACCCGCACGCCCGACGGGCCCAGCTCGGCCGCCGCGGTCCGCAGCAGCTGGACGAGCCCGGCCTTGGTGGCCGCGTACACCCCCTGGCCCGGCTCGACGGCCACCGCGCGGATCGAGCTGAAGCCGATGATGCTTCCCCCGCCGCGCTCGGCCATGCCGCGGCCGAACGCCCGCACCAGGTCGAAGGACGCGCGCAGATTGAGCGCCACCACCCGCTCGAATTCCTCCGCCGTGTACTCGAGCAGGGGCTTGCGCACGTTCGTGGCGGCGGTGAAGACCAGCACGTCGACTGGTCCGAGCTCCTCGGCGGCACGCGCCACCGCCTCGCCGTCGAGCACATCGAGGGCGTACGCGACCAGGCCGGGCCCCATCGACGCCGACTCCTCGGCCGCCGTCAGATCGCGGTCGGCGCACACCACCGTGGCGCCGTGCGCCGCGAGCGCCAGGGCGCTCTCGCGGCCGATTCCGCTGCCCGCGCCCACCACGACGGCCCTGCGGCCGTCGAGCCGGAACAGACGGGAGTAAGCGTCCACCGGATCGGTGTCGTCCGTTGCTCGCACTGTGGTCCTCACGGCTTCTGTGTCGTCGGCTTCTGTGTCGTCGGGCGGATCACTGCCATACGGGTGACGGTGAGTTCCTCGATGGCGAACCTCGGGCCCTCCCGTCCGGCCCCGGAGTCCTTCACACCGCCGTACGGCATGACATCGGACCGGAAGCCGGGAACCTCGTTGACGACCACTCCGCCCACCTCCAAGCGGTCGAGGGCGGTGAACGCCGTGTCGAGGGCGCTGGTGTAGACGCTCGCGTGCAGCCCGTAGCGCGAGTCGTTGACCAGGTCGAGGGCCGTGTCCAGATCGGGGACGGACCGTACCGCGACCACGGGGGCGAAGACCTCCTCGTTCCAGAGGGGGAGGGCGCGGTCCACATCGAGCAGCACGGTGGGCTCGAGCACCCCGCCGTTGACGTTGCCTCCGGCGACGAGCGAGGCCCCCGCCGCCACCGCCTCGTCCAGCCAGGCGCGCACCCGCTCGGTCGACCCCTCGTCGATGAGTGCCGAGACGCGCGTCTCCGGATCGCGGGGGTCGCCCACGGCCACCCGGGGCACGCGCTCCGCCAGCCGGGCCATGAACTCCTCGCGCACGGCGTCCACCACGATGACCCGCTGCACGCTGATGCACGCCTGGCCCGACGCGTAGTACCCGCCGCGCACCACCGCGTCGGCGGCGGCGTCGAGGTCGGCGTCGGCGGCCACCACCAGGGCGGCGTTGGAGCCGAGTTCGAGCAGCACCTTGGTGGGTGCCGCGTCCCGGGCGATCCGGTGGCCCACGGCGGCGGAACCGGTGAAGGACACCGCACCGATCCGGCGGTCGGTGGTCAGCGCGACACCCACCTCGGGGCCCCCGGTCACCAGCTGCACCGCGGCTTGTGGCGCGTCGGCGGCGGCGAGGGCCTCCCGGAGGAGGTGCACCAGCCACAGGGTGGCCAGCGGCGTCGGCGGGGCGGGCTTGACGACGACCGGGCAGCCGGCGGCCAGGGAGGGCGCGACCTTGTGCGCGGCGAGCAGCAGCGGGTAGTTGAAGCCCGCGATGCCCACCACCACGCCGATCGGCTTGCGGGTCCAGAAGCCGAGCAAGCCCTCGCCCGACGGCAGCAGGTCCAGCGGTACCGTCTCGCCGTGCAGCCGGGCCACCTCCTCGGCCGCCGTCAGCAGGGTCAGCAGGGTGCGATCCACCTCGACACGGCAGTCGACCAGCGGCTTTCCGGTCTCCAGGACCAACAGCCGCTCGAAGTCCGCGCGTCGGGAGGCGATTGCCTCATGCGTGGCGAGCAGCGCGGCCCTGCGGGTGTGCGAGGGGAGCCCGCCGACCCGCCCGCGGACCGCGATGGCCGCGTCCACCGCCTGGTGTGCGAGCGCGGTGTCCCCGACGGGGGCGCGGGCGACGAGCGTCCCGTCGTAGGGAAAGCGGACATCCTCGGTGGCGGGTGCCTCGACCCAGCGGTCGCCGATGGGCAGCCCCTGGGGAAACTCCTTCCCCACGGGGGATGCGCCGTCGGCGGATGGGACATGGGTGGTCACGGTCGCTACTCCCGGTTGAGGTCGGCCGCCGACACTCCGGACAGTGCCTTGCCCAGGGTCGGTACGGCGGCGATCAGCCTGCGTGTGTAGGAATGCTGCGGGTCCTCGTACACCTGCTCCGTGGACCCGGTCTCCACGATCTGCCCGGCGTGCATGACCGCGACCCGGTCGCACACATGGCGGACCACGGACAGGTCGTGGGAGACGAAGACCAGCGTCAGGGACAACTCCTCGACGAGGTCGGCGATGAGGTTGAGCACCTGGGCCCGTACGGACACGTCCAGGGCGCTCACCGGCTCGTCGGCCACGATGATCTTCGGGCGGGGGGCGAGGGCACGCGCGATCGAGATGCGCTGCCGCTGGCCACCGGAGAACTGGTGCGGATACCGGTCCGCCGCGTCGGCCCGCAGGCCGACGGCCTCGAGCAACTCGGCCACCCGCGCCCGGCGGTCGCCATGCCCCTGTGCCACCAGCGGCTCGGCCACGATGTCGCCCACGCGCATGCGCGGGTCGAGCGAACTCATCGGGTCCTGGAACACGAGCTGGAGCCGCTCGCGGACGAACTTCAGCTGTCTCTCCCGGAGCCCGGTGATGTCCCGGCCGTCGATCGCGACGCTGCCGCTGGTGGGGCGGTCGAGCCCGGCCAGGATCCGCAGCAGGGTCGACTTCCCGCACCCCGACTCGCCCACGATGCCGAACCGCTGCCCCTGGGGGATGGCGAAACTGACCCCGCGCAGGGCGTGCACCGGCGGGCTGGAGTGCCGCAGTGAGGTACGCGGCCGTTGGTAGACGCGGGTGATGTCGCGGACGCCGATGGCGTCCACGGGGCCGGTACGCGGCTCGGGCGCGAGGGGAGTACTGGTCGGCTGCTCAGCCACGGCCGGCCTCCTGGTCCATGGGGGTGCCGGTCCCGGGTGCGCCGCTCCCGGGCACCGGGTGGAAGCAGGCGTAGCCGGAGTCCGGCCCGGTCGGGATCCATTCCGGCCGGGTGGCGCACTCGTCGGTCGCGTGATCGCATCTGTTCCTGAACACACATCCGGCGGGGAACCGGCCCGCCGGCGGAACGGATCCGCGGATCGTGGCCAGCCGGCCGCGGTCGTCCACCACGGTCAGGTCCGACGCGCCGATCAGGCCCTGGGTGTAGCGGTGCCGGGGGCGGGTGAACACCTCCCGGACCGGGCCGGACTCGACCAGCCGCCCGCCGTACATGACCATGACCCGCTCGCAGGCGGTGGCCACCACGGCCAGATCGTGGGTGATGAAGAGCATGGCCGACCTGCGGTCCTGGACGCCTCGCACGATCAGGTCGAGCACCCGCGCCTGCACCGTGACGTCGAGCGCGGTGGTGGGTTCGTCGCAGACCAGGAGCGCGGGGTCGTTGGCGAGGGCGATGGCCAGCACCACCCGCTGCCGCTGGCCCCCGGAGAACTGGTGCGGGTAGGCCTGTGCGGCGGCCTCCGGATCGGGAAGCCCCACCTGGGCGAGGAGTTCCACGGCGGCGGCCCGGGCGGACGCCCGGTCGGGCCTGGTCCGGTGGATCAGCAGCACCTCGGCGATCTGCCGCCCGACCCTCATCGTGGGGTTCAGAGCGGTCATGGGCTCCTGGAAGACCATGGCGAGCTCCTTGCCCCGCACCCGGGACATCCGCGCCTCGTCGGCGCCCACCAGATCATGGCCGACTCCGGCCAGCCGTACCGAACCCGAGGCCCGCAGCCCCTCGGGGAGCAGCCCCATGACGCTCAGCGCGGTCAGCGACTTGCCCGACCCCGACTCACCGATCAGACCGACCCGTTCGCCCGCCCGGATGGTGAAGCCGACGTCGTCGACGAGCTTGCGGCCGCCCACCGTGACGTCGAGGTTCCGCACGGTCAGCACGTCGTCGGGGGAGTCCTGTGCGGCGGCCGCTCCCGTCTCGGATACCGGGGTCATCGGCGGTCCTCCAGCTTGGGGTCGAAACGGTCGCGCAGGCCGTCACCGAGCAGATTGAATCCGAGCACCGCCACCGCGATCGCGACGCCCGGGAACACGGCGAGCCGGGGCGCGATCGACAGCAGCTCCTGGCTCTCCTGGAGCATCCGGCCCCAGGACGGCGTGGGCGGCGGGGTGCCGAAGCCCAGGAACGACAGCGCGGCCTCGGCGAGTACGGCGATGGCGAAACCGACCGACGCCTGCACGATGACGAGACTGCTGACGTTGGGCAGAACATGCCGCACGGCGATCGCGAACGGCCCACGGCCCGCCGCACGCGCGGCGATGACGTACTCGGTCCGCATGACCTGCAATGTGCCGCCGCGGATCAGCCGGGCGAAGTGGGGGATGGACGCGATGCCGATGGCGACCATCGCGACCAGCGTGCCGGCGCCGTACACGGCCGCGAACATGATGGCCAGCAGGAGTGCCGGGAAGGCGAGCAGCAGGTCGTTGCCGCGCATCAGCAACTCGCCGAACCAGCGGGGCGCCATTCCGGCGACGATGCCGAGGGGCACGCCGATCAGGGCGGCGACCCCCACCGCCACGAAGCCGACGAACAGCGTGGTGCGCGAGCCCACCAGGATCTGGCTGAACACATCGCGGCCGAACTTGTCCGTGCCGAACCAGTAGTCGGGCGACGGCTCCTGCAACCGCACCGAGGGGTCCACCAGGGTCGGGTCGTGCGGGGTCCATACGAAGGACAGCAGCGCCATGCCGATCACGACCGCGACGATCAGACCGCCCACCAGGAGGCTGCCCGTGACCGGGCGGCGACGGCGGCGCTCCGCGGGCACCGCGGACGCGACGGTGGCTTCGATGTCCGGAGCGCTCATGACGCACCTCCCCTGAGCCGTGGGTCGATCAGCAGATAGACCATGTCCACCAGGAAGTTCACGATCAGCACCGCCATTGCGATGATCATGACCACGTCCTGCACCACGATGAGATCCCGATTGGCGACGCTGTCCAGCAGCAGGCTGCCGAGCCCGGGGATGACGAAGACCCGTTCGATGACGACGGAGCCAACCAACAGCGTGGCGAGCTGGAGGGCCAGGACGGTGACCACGGGCACCGCCGCGTTCCGCAGCCCGTGCCGCAGCAGGGCCCGCGTCGGGCGGAGTCCCTTGGCGCGCGCGGTGCGCAGATAGTCCTCCCGGAGGACATCGAGCACGGCGCTGCGGACATAGCGGGTGACCACCGCCGCCTGCACGATGCCGAGGGACAGCGCGGGCATCACCAGTTGTTTGAGGAACAGGACCGGATCCTGCACCGGAGGTGTCCAGCCGTTCGCCGGCAGCCATCCGAGCCCCACCGCGAACACGGTGATCAGGAGAATTCCGGCGAGGAAGGCCGGGATGGCCACGCCGACCTGGGACAGGGCCGAGAGAATCAGCCCGGACGGCTTGCGGTGCCGCACGGCCATGAGCGTGCCCATGGGGAGGGCCAGGAGGCAGGCGATCACCATTCCGGCGCCGACGAGCCACAGGGTGACCTGGAGGCGGTCGGCCAGCTGCGGGCCGATCGGCGCGTGGGAGATGTAGGAGTTCCCCGGGTCGAAGGTCACCAGCCCGTGGACCCAGCTGAGGTACTGGGCCACCAGCGGCCGGTCGAGCCCGAACTCCTGGCGCAGCTGCGCCACCGCCGAGTCCGACGCGCTGGTACCGAGGGCGACCCGGGCCGGATCTCCCGGCAGCACCGCCATGAACGCGAACACCAGCACGGAGCTCACGGCAAGGCCGGCCAGAAGGATCGCGATCCGCTGAACCAGACGGACGATCATCGGTTGAGGCCGCCTTTCATGACCGGCCCAGGCCGGTGAGATCCAGTGACTCGGAGACGGAGTTCACCGGCAGGCCGGTGATGTCCTCGTCCGCCACCATCAGATTCGGCAGCAGGAACAGCCAGTCGGCCGCGGCGTCCTGGGACAGCAGCCGGGCGGCCGCCCGCATGGAGGTGATCTGCTGCTCCCGGCTGCCCTGGTCCGCCTTCTTCAGCAACGCGCTGAATTCGGGGTTGCCGTAGTGGGTGTAGTAGCTCTTGTCCCCGAACACCGTCTGCATGTCGCGGGGTTCCACATGGCCGATGATGGACAGGTCGTAGTCGGAGTTCTTGAACACGGTGGTCAGCCAGGCCGCGGGGAACTCCAGCTGGTCGAGCTTGACCTTGAACCCGGCCTGTTCGAGCTGGCTCTTGACCACGGTCCCGCACGCGGTGGCATAGGGCAGCGTCGGAATCCGCAGCCGCAGCGTACGGCCCGATTCGCCGGACTCCTTCAGGAGCTTCCTGGCCTTGTCGCGGTCGTACGGATACAGGTCGGTGAGGTTCTGGTACCACGGGTCGGTCGGCGGGACCATGCTGCCGATGAGCTTGCCGCGGCCCGCCCAGCAGGTGTCCATCAGGGCCTTGTGGTCGATGGCGTAGCGGACCGCCTGGCGGGCCTTCCGATTCTTCATCGGGCCCGAGCCGTTGTTGAGCGAGAGGACCACCTCGCCATTGGTCGTGCCCTCGATGACCTTGTACTTCGAGTTGTTCTGGAACCGGTACAGGGACTCCGGGGACTGCATCTGGCCGATCACATTGATGGTGCCCGTGAGCAGCGCGTTGTTCATGGCCGTCGGGTCCTTGAAGTACTTCAGGGTGACCGACGCGAAGTGTGGGGTGCGTCCCCAGTAGCCCTTACGACGGGCCAGCGTGATCGAGTCGCCGCGGTTCCAGTTCTTCACCACGTACGGACCGGTGCCCACCGGCTCGGTGGCCAGCTCGCGCACCCCGGTCCGGCTGAACATCGCGCCGACGCGGGTGGTCATCCGGTACAGCCAGTCGTTGCTCGGCTTCTTCAGGGTGACCTCGAGTTCGGTGGGCGACACCGCCCGCACCCGGTCCACGACGCTCATCTGCGCCTTCTGCGCCACCGTCCAGGCGGAGGTGACGCGTTCGATGGAGAACTTGGCGTCCTCGGCCGTGAACCGCGCGCCATTGCTGAACGTGGCGTCCTTCACCAGGTGGAACGTATACGTCCTGCGGTCCTTGGACAGGCTCCACGACGTGGCCAGATCGGGCCGTATCTTCCCGGACTGATCCAGTTTCACCAGCGTCTCGTAGACGTTGTCGAGCAGCGCCTGTGGAATGGCGGCCCCTTCGGTCTTGGTGAAGTCGAAATTGGCCGGCTCGGCGGTGAGGCCGATGTTCAGGCTGTTGCCGGTGGGCTTCCCGACCGATGTGGACCCGGCCGAGCAGGCTGCCAGCGGCAGGCACGCGAGCACGGCTGCGACCCTCCCGGGGCGCCGCGCAGGCCGCTTGTGGGTCATGGACGCCACCTTCCGTTATGACTGGCCTGACCAGTAAGCTCGCTTGGCAGGTACCGTGGCGACTGAACTTGTGCTTGTCAAGGGTTCGATCGCTCCGGGGAGCGCGAGGCAAGGAGAGTGCGGGTGCTCACGGAACAGGGCCTGGCCGCCATGTCGGCCGTCGAGATGGTGGCCGGATTCGCCGATCGCACGTTGTCGCCGGTCCAGGTCCACGACGCCGTCCAGTCGGTGATCGAGGCGCGCGAGAGTGTGCTCAACGCGTTCTGGGTGCGGGATCCGGACGAGTCCCGCAAGGCGGCACTGGCCAGCGAGGCCCGATGGGCGGCGGGGGAACCGCTCGGACCCATCGACGGCGTGCCCGTGACGCTCAAGGAGAACGTCGCCCGTCGGGGTGTCCCGATGCCCTCGGGCAACGCGGGGACCGAACCGGTCGTCCCCGACGCGGACGCGCCCATCACCGCGCGCGTCCTCGAATGCGGCGGGGTGATACTCGGGTCGACCGTGATGCCGGACTGGGGCATGCTCTCCTCGGGCGTCTCCAGCCGGCACGGCATCACGCGCAGCCCCTGGAACCCCGGCTGGACCACGGGCGGTTCCAGTTCCGGCGCGGGTGCCGCGGCCGCCGGGGGATACGGCCCGCTCCACGTCGGCACCGACATCGGGGGATCGATCCGGCTGCCGGGCACCTGGCTGGGCCTCGCCACGCTCAAGCCCAGTTACGGGAGGATCCCGCTGGACACCCCGTACCTGGGGCGTGCCGCCGGTCCCATGACCCGCACCGCGGCGGACGCGGCCCTGTTCATGGGTGTCCTGAGCCGGCCCGATCCCCGGGACTGGACCAGCCTGCCGCCGGAGGACATCGACTGGTCGGCACTGGACGGCGAGGTGCGCGGACTGCGGGTGGGAGTGCACCTGGACGCCGGCTGCGGGGAGCCGAGCGACGCCGGGATCCTCGACGCGGTGAACCGCGCCGCC
Source organism: Streptomyces javensis (assembly GCF_039525925.1). Lineage (NCBI taxonomy): Bacteria > Bacillati > Actinomycetota > Actinomycetes > Kitasatosporales > Streptomycetaceae > Streptomyces > Streptomyces javensis. Next base: position 197,081 of record NZ_BAAAIF010000002.1, read on the forward strand.
GCGGTCTTCGAGGCGGCCGGAGCCATTGTGGAGCCGGTCGGGCCGTTCATGACCCAGGAGCTCCTGGACGACCTGGATCTGTTCTGGCGGGTACGGTCCTGGAACGACTTCCGCGCCCTGGAGCCCGAGGCCGGACTGCGCGTCCACCCCCACATCATCCGGTGGTGCCAGGGAGGCGCCGATGTGCCGGGCGCGAGGGTCCTCCAGTGCTACCAGCAGATCATGCGCATCCAGGCGCGCACCGTGGCGGCGACGCTCCCGTACGATCTGGTGCTCTCACCGGTGGCGCCGGTGGCGGCGTTTCCCGCCGAGCGGCCGATGCCCTTCCCGGGGGACGAGAAGACCATGGCCCATATCGGCTTCACCGCGCCGTACAACATGTCGGGCCAGCCCGCCGCTACCGTCAACTGCGGCTTTACGGCGGACCGCCGGCCCATCGGGGTGCAGATCGCGGGCCGCCGTTTCGACGATCTCGGCGTCCTGAGGGCGGCGGCGTGGTACGAACGGAACCGGCCCGCCGAGGCGGCCCCGCGCTGGCCGGACGACGTCGATGGGGCGCCCACGGGGGAGCAGACGACACCGACCATGCCCGGAGGGGAGAAGCCTTGAGCGACGGGGCACAGTTCCGGCAGGTCTCGCCGGTACGGCTCTACCAGCGCATCGTCGAGCAGATCGAGCAGGCGATCGTACGCGGTGACCTCAAGCCCGGTCAACGGCTGCCGAGCGAGCGGGAGTTGGTGACGCAGTTCGGGGCCAGCCGTCCCACCGTGCGCGAGGCGCTGCGCGTGCTGGAGAGCGACGGCCTCGTCCGATCGCGCCCGGGCGACCCGAACGGCCCGGAGATCCTGCCCTTCTCATCGGCCGGCCTGACCAAGCAGATGACCCGGCTCGTCCAGTTCGACAATGTGTCGATGGCCGAGCTGATCTCGTTCCGCATGATCCTCGACGGGTCGGCGAGCTCGCTGGCGGCCCGGCTGCGGTCCGAGGAGGAACTGTCCGCCATGGAACGGACGATCGCCGTCATGTCGGACGCGATCGAGGCGGGGTACGAGGAGTTCGGCAAGGCCGACGTCGCGTTCCACGAGGCGGTGGCCGTGGCCAGCCGCAACTCCCTGATCGAGGTCTGCAACCAGGTGGTCAGGGGCGCGGTCCTCGCGCTGATCTCGGACAAGGTCGCCCATGCCCACAACAGCGCGGCGCTGATGCGGGAGTCCCTCCGCCACCATCAGGAGGTGCTCGAGGCGATCCGGGCCGGGGACGGCCAGGCGGCGGCACGCATCTCGCGGCGCAAGCTCTACGAGTACTACGCCGGCTACGTCCCCGAGGACGAGCGGGGGCCGCTGCTCGCGCTCGTGGACGAGGAGGAGAGCTGACCCCCGCCGCCGCCCGCCCGGCGCGGGAGCTCCCTCAGTGCAGCGACCGGCCGCCGTCGACGGCGAGGGTGGCTCCGGTGAGATAGCCGTTGGTCCCGGCCAGCACCACCGCCTCGGCGATCTCCTCGGCCGTGCCCGCCCTGCCGATCAGGTAGCCGCGCCGCTGGTCGACGTGTTCGCGCTCACTCGGCGAGCGCTGTTCCTGAGCCGCCCTGGCCAGGGGGGTGTCGACCAGACCTGGGCACACACAGTTCACCCGGATGCCCCGGGGAGCGAGGTCCAGGGCCATCGAGCGGCTCAGCCCCACGGCCGCTGACTTCGACGCGACATAGGCGGCCATCTCGGGGATCGGCCGCACCCCGGCGGCCGACGAGACGACCACGATCGCCCCGCCTTCGCCCATGAGGGGCAGCAGCGCCCGGCTGACCGTCCACACCCCGGTCACGTTCACGGCGAAGGCCCGGTGCCAGTCCTCATCCGCCGTCCCGGACGCGGTGTCCACACTTCCGACGGCGACCGCTCCCGCGCAGTGCACCAGCAGGTCGAGGCGGCCGTGGGCATGGGTGACCCGTTCGGCGAGCGCGTGGACGGACGCGCCGTCGGTGACGTCCACCGGCTCTTCCCCCGCGGCCGGAGCCCGGTCCGCCACCACCACGGCGGTGCCTCCCGCCCGCAGCCGCGCGACCACGGCGGCACCGATTCCACTGGCGCCCCCGGTGACCACCGCGACGCCCGGAGCGATCCCGGCGCTCATGTGGCGTCCCGCTCCGCGAGGAGCCCCGGACGAACGCGCTCGGCGTAATCGGCGCAGGCCAGGAACTCCGCGCGCCCGGAGGCGAGCACATGCCGGATCGTCTGCTCCAGGACCCACATCCGGGACGGCCGTCCGATGATCTGTGGGTGCGTGGCGAGCATGAAGTGTGTCCCCGGCTCCTCGACCAGGCCGTCGAACTCCCGGGTCCAGGTCTCCAGCACCGCCGAGGGCGCCGACATCACCCGCCCCGCCACGCGGTTGGTGTACATGAAGACCGGGGTGTCGACGAGGGCCCAGGCGAACGGGAGCTCGACGATGCCGGTGGTGCGGTCGTGCGTGTCCAGCAGATGGGCCGAGTCGGAGTCGAAGAGGTTGGAGGAGAACCGCATGCCGTGCTTCTCCATCAGCTTCACCGAGTGCGGGGTGAGCTCCGCGGCGGGTGAGCGCCAGCCCTGGGGCGCGCGGCCCGTCGCCCGGGTGATGGCGTCCGCGGCGAGCTGGAACTCCTCGGCCTCCTGCTCCTCACTGAGCTTCTCCGACCAGGCGTGGGTGTGGCTGTGGTGCTCGATGGTCAGCCCGGCCTCCAGGATCGCCTCGATCTGGGCGGGGTAGCGCTCCACGACCTGGCCGGGGACGAAGAAGGTGGCCGTGATGTCGTAGCGGCGCAGCAGAGCGAGGATCCGGGGCAGCCCCACCTTCGGGCCGTAGTGGCCCTGGGACACCCAGACCGGCTTGTTCGCCCCGGCGGGGTCGCGGGCCGTCCAGAGGAGTTCGGCGTCCATGTCGAAGGTCAGCAGAACGGGCGTGGTCATCGATGTGCTCCTGGCTGGATCCGCGCGGGACGTCCGTCCCTGGCGGGGATTGTGGTCTGAACAGCTGCTAGGTTGAGTATGCGGCCGTGTGGGGCGCGGCCCGGGGGACGACGGGACTGGGGAGCTATGTTCACGCCGGTAGACAAGAAGCGGGCCTTCGAGGCGGTCGTCCAGCAGATCGAGTCGGCGATCTACGCCGGCGAGTACGCTCCCGGTGACTTCCTGCCGCCCGAGCGGACGCTGGTCGAGGACTTCGGGGTGGGCCGGTCCACGGTCCGCGAGGCGCTGCGGATCCTGGAGAGCATGGGGCTGGTGCGGACCAGTCCGGGCAGTCGGAGCGGGCCCGAGGTGTGCGGCTCGGTGACCCCGGGGCTGACCCGGATGCTGCGGGGCGCGGTGCGGATGGAGGAGATCCCGGTGGTGGACCTCGTCCAATACCGGATCATCGCCGGAGCCGCGGCCAACCGGCTCGCGGCGCATCTGCGGACGGATGAGCACCTGGCGCGGATGGAGACGGCGATCGAGGCGATGGAGGCCGCCACCGACGCCGCCACCTTCGCCGCGGCGGACGACGGCTTCCATGTGGTCGTCCGGGAGGCGGCCGGGAACCGGGTACTCGGCATGGTGGGCGGCGTGATCCAGGACGCCACCCTCGATCTGGTGGCCGGGGCCGTCGGCCCGACGGCCGGTGCGTCGCGGATGCGGCGGGAGTTCATCGCGGACCACCGCCGCATCCTCGCCGCGATCGCCGGGCGCGACGGCGACACCGCGGCCCGGCTGGCCAGCCAGACCCTGTACGACGCCTACTCCGGCGCCCTCGACGAAGAGCAGCGGCACCGGCTCGCGGTGCTGCTCGAGCCGGACGCACGGAACTCGCACGACCACTGAGCCCGCCTCACCCGGCCGTGGCCGGACGCGGCGGCCACGGCGCGGGGCGAGGCGGGAAGACGTGGCTCTGCACCGCGTCGGCCACGTCCAGGAGCCGGTCCTCGGCCCCCGGGCGGCCCAGCACCTGTAGCCCCACCGGCATCCCCGCCACCGTCCCGCACGGCACCGTGATCGCCGGATAGCCGGTGTAATTGGCCAGGAAGGTGTACGCGACCAGTTCGCGGCGGGCGACCTCGGGCAGGACGTCGGGCGGACCGCCCGCGCCTTCCGGCGCGATCACTCCCGTGGTGGGCGTCACCAGGAAGTCGACGCCGTCGAGCAGCGTGTCGAGGTGGTCCGCGGCGGCGTCCGCGCGGCCCAGCGATTCCGAGTACCGCGCGCCGCTGACCTCGGCCGCCCGCTCGAAGTGGTGGCGTGCGTAGCCGGAGAGGAGTCGGCGCGAGGCCGCGTCGGCCATCATCCGGTCCCCTCCGGTGGCCAGCCGGTCGGCCATCATCGCGTCATAGAAGGGTTCGGCGAACCGGGGGGTGTCCAGGCCGAGCCGGCTGTCGGCCACCTCGACGCCGTCGAGGAGGGCGAGCCGTCCCACCGCGGAGCGGACCGCCTCGACCACCTCGGGGGTGGCGTCACGGCCGCTGTCGGCCACCCAGCGCAGCCGCCACCCGGTGGACGCGGACCGGATCGCGGCGTCGCGGTCGACGAAGGTGCGCGTGCTCCGCTCGGCGTCCCACGGCCCCCGCATGGCCTGCCACATCGCACGGGCGTCCGCGACCCGCAACGCCAGCGGGCCGGGGACGGAGAACCTTCGGGTGCCGATGAACCCGCCACCGGCCGGTGTGGCCCCACGGGACGGTTTGAGCCCGACCACACCGCACAGGGCCGCCGGAATGCGCACCGACCCTCCCCCGTCACTGCCCAGGGCGACCGGGGTCAGACCGGCGGCGACGGAGGCCGCGGCGCCCCCGCTGGACCCGCCGCAGATGCGGGCCGGGTCCCACGGGTTGAGCGTCTCCGGCTGGAGTTCGTTGACCGTGCGGATGTAGATCGCGAATTCGGAGGTGTTGGTCTTGCCGACGAGGATTCCCCCCGCGCGCCGGATGCGAGCGACCACGGGGGCGTCCCGGTCCGGCAGGTGCTCGGCGAAGACCGCGGAACCGAACGTCGTACGGATCCGGCCGGTCGGATAGGTGTCCTTGACCGAGAACGGGATCCCGCGCATCGGCCCCGGGCGATCCGGTGCCGCGTCGGCCGCCTCGGCATCGGCCAGCGCCCGCTCGCCGCAGACCGTGAGGAAGGCACGCAGCCCGGGATCGCGGTCGCGGATCCGGTCCAGGCTCTCCCGGGTGGCGGTCACGGCGGACCGGGCCCGCTCCATCCGCCGGGCGTCCTGCCGTGCGTCGTGCCGTGTGTCAGGGGCACTCGCCAAGGTGTTCACTCCGATCGTGGTTCGGGAATGACCCGGGGCGGTCATGACCAGCCGCCGAAGATCGACCAGCCGCCGTCGACGGCGAGGCTCTGACCCGTGACATAGGACGCCTCGGCCGAGAGCAGGAAGCGCACCACGGAGGCGACCTCGCCGGGCGACCCGAGGCGGCCCAGCGGAGTACGTCCGAGGACGCCCCGCTCGTCGAGCAGGCCGCGGGCGAAATTGCGCTCGACCAGCGGGGTGCGGATCGTGCCCGGGGCGACCGCGTTCACCCGGATCCCGGCGGCGGCCCACTCGGCGGCAAGCTGGCGGACCAGTCCCTCGAGCCCCGCCTTCACCGCGCCGTACCCGGTCCGGCCGTCCAGCGCCCGGCCCGCGGCCAGGCTCGACATCGCCACCACCGCGCCCCCGCGGACGGCGAGCAGCGGGTGGGCGGCGCGCAGCAGCCGGGCGGCGGCCTCGACGTGCACCGCCCACAGCTCGTGCCAGCCCGTGTCGTCGATGTCGAGGAACGAGCGGGTCATGCCGGTGCCCGCGTTGCTGACCACTCCGTCGACGCGTCCGAAGGCCGACTCCGCGGCCTCGATGAGCGCCCGGGTGGTCGCCGGGTCGGCGACATCGCCCGCCACCGCGACACAGCCACGGCCCTCGGCCCGTACCTCCGACTCGGCCCGGGCCAGCTCGCCGCCCGTGTCGCGGCCGTGCACGACCACGTCCCAGCCGGTGCGTGCGAGTGCGAGGGCGCACGCCCGGCCGATCCCCGACGACGAGCCGGTCACCACCGCGGCGGGCCGTCCCGTACCGGCGCTCATCGGTCCCGCAGCGGTTCGAAGGCCGTCTCGCGCATCCGCAGATAGACGATCAGCGTTGGGATCGCGGCGGCCATCGCCCAGAACGCCGGCGCGAGCGGGGTGCCGAGCCATGCGATCAGAGCCGTCGCGATGAACGGGGCGGTCCCACCGAAGATCGCCGAGCTCAGGTTGTACGGCAGGGCCATGCCGGAGTAGCGCAGCCGGGTCGGAAACAATTCGGTCAGGCCCGCCGTGCCCGGACCCGAGTAGCACGCCATGATGAGCATCGCCGGGAGCTGGGCGACCAGCGCGGCCCAGAACGAGCCATGCGACATCAAGAGGTAGATCGGGATCGCCGATACGAAGAACACGGCGGCGTGGGCGATCAGGATCGGCCGCCTGCCCACCCTGTCCGACACCCGTCCCATGACCAGCGTCAGCACCGCGTAGGCGATCATCCCGATGACATTGGCCAGATAGGCGTCGCCGAGGCTCAGACCGGCCTCGTTGTGCAGGAACGTCGGGGTGTAGGTCAGGAACGTGTAGAAACCGATGTTCGGCAGAGCGGTGTAGAAGAAGGCGGTGAACATCGCGCCGGCTTGCGTCCGCACCGCCTCGGCGGCCGGTCGCTCCGCCACCTCACCGGCCTCCCGCAGGGCCTGGAAGTGGGGCGTGTCCGCCATCCGGAACCGGATGTAGAAGCCGATCGCGCCCAGCGGAAGCGACAACAGGAACGGGATGCGCCAGCCGCCGTTCTCCAGGGAGTCGGCCGAGCCGAGGTTGGTGATCGCAGTGACGACCAGAACGCCGGCCAGTGTCCCGGTGATGACACTGAACTGCTGCCAGCTCGACACCCGGCCGCGCCGGCCGACCGGGGCGTTCTCGGTCATCACCGTGGCCGAGCCGGTGAACTCCCCACCGGCCGAGAATCCCTGGAGCAGCCGCAGCAGCACCAGGAGGGAGGGTGCCGCGACCCCGGCGGCCGCGTACGTGGGCAGCAGCCCCATGCCGAGGGTGCTCGCCGACACCAGGATCAGGGCCCACGCCAGTGCGGTACGCCGGCCGCGCCGGTCGCCGAGCTGACCGAAGAACAGCCCGCCCAGGGGCCGGACCACGAAGCCGACGCCGAACACCGCGAACGTCGACAGCGTCGAGGCCACGGTGGACTCGCTCGGAAAGAACAGTGACGAGATCACCGGGCTGAGCGCGGCGTAGACGCCGTAGTCGTACCACTCGATGAAGTTGCCGATGCCACCGGCGACGACCGCACGGCGCGAGTTGTGGCCGGACGGCAATGTATCGGTCTGCGCCACGTTCGGGGGTCTGGCGGTCGCGGGCATGGGAGCCTCCCTGAGACGTGGTTTGTGCGACCTAGCTACTGGTCGGACCAGTAGCAAAGTAGGTCACCGTGCCGGGCGTGTCCAGGGCCGTGGCCCCCCGAATGCCTCAGGGCACTGGAGCTCCGCGTTGCCAGGAGTCGATGACGATCAGCGTCTTCGTCTGGAGCACGCCAACCCCCTTACGGCGTAGACGATTGACCACTTTTTGCAGGTCATCGACGCTGTCGACATGCAATCTGACGAGTGCGTCCACATCGCCGGTGAGCGTCAGCACCTCGTCGACCTCCGGCAGGGTCGACGCGAACTCCACGATGTCGTGGATATCGGTGTCGCCCGTGAAGCGCAGCTCGGTGACCGCCTGAAGACCCTGACCCAGCTTGGCCTGATCCGTGGTGATCGTGTAGCCGGTGATGATCCCCGACTCCTCCAGACGTGCGATGCGCCGGCGGACCGGCGCCGGGGAGAGGTTCACCAGACGTGCGATGTCGCGAACGGTGCGCCGCCCGTCGGCTCGCAGCAACTCCAGGATTCGCAGATCGACCGAGTCGAGATGTACGGGTGCCGACATGCCGGAAGTGTAAGCGGCGCTTCCCGCAACGCTCACTCCGGACCCGGACGGACTGCTCGAAGGGAGCGTGTTCCGCATCGCTGTGCACGCTTTCGTTGTGGACGGATCGGGCCCCTGAAACGGTGTCCCGCATGTCAACGTCGACACAACCAGCAACCCACGTCGTCCCCTCCGAAAGCGTGCGGCCAGGCGGTCACCGGGCCGGTGCCGTACTGCGACTCGATGCCCTCGCCACACCCCTGGCGGTCGCCCGGATCGCCTCGATCCTGGCCCATCGCCAGTTCGATGTGGTCACGATGGACATCGCCGCACCCATCGACGGGGTGCGGCGGATCACCATCGAGGTGGACACGACGGACGACATCAGATTGCGGCAACTCAGCAAGTTCCTGAACCGCTCATCCGACGTCGTCGAGGTCCTCCGCCTCTGAGGGCGCTCGAGCCTCAGCGGCCTGTCGCGAGCTGTGAGCGACATTTACGGTGACGTACGTGATGCTGAGCGCAAGATCCCTGCTGCCGGTCAACCTCACCCTCGGCGTGTTGCTGGCAGTGCTGCTGGCCGTGGCAGCGGGGGTCGCCCACTGGGCCGGTCTGTCCCCCAGCCCCTCCGCCAACCGTCCGCGGGAGATCGTGGTCGCGGGCGTGCGCGCGGCGGCGCAGCTCACCGCTGTGTCCCTGGTCATCACCTGGGCCGTCACCAACGTGGCCGGGTTGGCCGCGTTCCTGGTCGTGATGTTCGGCGTCGCCGTGCGCACGGCGGGCCGACGGCTGACGAGCAATCGCACCTGGTGGCTGACCGCCGCACCGATCGCCGCCGGCGTCGTCCCCACGGTGGCCGCGCTGCTGTTGACGGGACTCGTGCCCGCGAAGGGCCTTGTCCTCATCCCCATCAGCGGCATCCTCATCGGCGGAGCCCTGACGGTAACGGTGCTCGCCGGCCGACGCGCCCTCGATGAGCTGGAACTCCGGCGTGGCGAGGTCGAAGCCGCGATGGCTCTGGGTCTGCTCGACCGGGACGCGCGGATGGAGATCGCCCGGCCGGCCGCGTCCGACGCGTTGCTGCCGGGGCTGGACCAGACGCGCACGGTCGGACTGGTGACGCTTCCCGGGGCGTTCGTGGGCATGCTCCTGGGCGGGGCGAGCCCGCTCATGGCCGGGGCCGTTCAGCTGTTCGTCCTGATCGCCCTGATGGCGGTCCAGGCCATCGCCGTCGCGGTCACCGTCGAGCTCATCGCTCGGCACCGTCTGTTCCGCCCTTCTCCATCGAGCGGCCGGACCTGAGGGCTCTTCACCGCTGATCGGCCGTCCAGGACGTGAGGATGCGCAAGGCGTCGTGCGAAGCGCTGCCTGGCTCGGCGGTGAGGACCATGAGGCGCTGCCCCGAGCCGTCGGGGCTGCTCCAGATGTCGCAGTCCAGGATCCCGCTGATCGGGCAACGGCCTCTGCTCATGATCGTCGGCATCCGGGCCGTCACCTCCTGGATGAGCGTCGAAGCGTTCCAGCGGGCCATCGGTCCCAGGAGATCCACTGGATCGACGGCGCAAGCCATGTCGACCTGTACGACGGGAAGCAGTACGTGGGCCCCGCCGTCGAGCAGCTCGCGGGCTTCTTCGGCGAGCACCTGGACCAAGCGCGGGGCTGACTCCCGGGTCGGTGTGGCACGCCGCCCTGCGCACCCGTCACCTGAGCACGGACCGGCCCCCGCGCGCATCCCGCCAGGACCCCGTCCCGCCCGTCGTCTTCGCAGCTCAGACGGTGGGACCTCCCATGCGACGGCAACTCCGTGTACGCCCAGTACCAGCGCGCCGGGGCGAGCCGACGGCGGGCCCGCCCCGCCCGGTCGCCGGTATGGCTACAGCTGAGCACTGCGCAGCCAGCGCAGCGAGGCAAGACCCAACGCGGTCATCATGGCCACGATGTTGGGATCGGCGGCCGGCCCGGCCGCGGCGGCGGTCCGCAGGAGGAATCCGGCGTGCAGGGCGAGCACCTCGTTGATCCGGGCGGGGTCGAGATCGCGGGTCAGCGGGTGGTTCGCGGCGATCGGCCCCGGGTCCACGCCGCTGAGGGAGGCGCTCGACACCAGGGTGACCACGTCACAGTGGCGGGGGCCGATCCAGGCGTGCGGCCAGTCGACGACGAAGACACGGTCCGCGGTCAGCATGATGTTGAACGGGTACAGGTCTCCGTGCAGGAGAGTGGCGCCGTCCAGCGAAGCGTTCTCCTCCAGGGCGGCGAGTTGGCCGAAATGGTGGGCCGCCCACGGTGACAGCTCCTCGACCTTGCCCCTGACTGCGGCATCGTCCGCCATCGCCAGCCATCCTCCAAGGCGCGGTTTGCCCAAGATCGCCTCGTTCACCGGCGATGGCGTCAGGACCTCCGCCATATCGGTGACGGCCGCGAGCACTCTGTCGAGTTCCTCCCGCTGCCACGGCTGGGCGGGCAGATGTCCCACGATCTCCTCGAAGGCCAGCACGACCCAGGTGCCGTCGTCGTACGCGTCGAGCAACCGTGGTGCCGGCACGTCCCTGGGAAGCCGCTCGGAAACGGCGATCTCCCGGCGGTGGAAGTCCGCCACCGCCGGTGCCATCAGCGAGTCGGCCGCCTTGATGAAGGCACGCCTGCCGTTCTCCAGACGCACTCGGGCGGCGAGCCCTTCGGAGAACCCGCCCCGCTGGCTGCTCGCATGGGTCACCGGGCTGCCGAGCAGCTGCCCGATCCGGGCCGTCACCTCGCGCGGCATCTCCGCCCAGTCCATCCTTCGGCTGCCTGTGGCCTCGGGCAGGCCCGGGCTCGCCGAAAGAGGTCTGTCATCGGGTTCACGTGTCATGGCCGGCTCCGAGGTCGCGCTTCACCGTTCTCCGCTCTCCGCCACCGCGTAGCCGGGCACGGACGGCCATCGGACGGTCAGCACCACCGACTCCTCCTCCGCGAACCACGAATGGTCGACTCCGTGCCCCCACACGACGTAATCACCCTGCTCTTCCAGCAGAACGTCGCGGCCGGGGAGCTCCACGCGGAAACGGCCGCTGATGAGAACCAGGAGAGCCGTGCGTTCCTCGCCCCGCACCCACTCCGCTCGTTCGTCGCCACGGGGGTGGACGCCCCATTTGATCTCCACGGCCTCGCTGTGGCGCGGATCGCCGGCGTCCTTGAAGTGTCCGAGGAGCCACCCCCGGTCCAGTGCCGCGTCCTTGCCCGCATTGCCCACGTACACGCTGTCGCTCACGGTGCGGGACGCTAGCAGCTTCTCGTATGCGTCTCGTGCGCGCGTCCCGGCCCCCGTCGCTGTCGCGGCCTCAAGCGTACGTCGGCCGGGGGCGGGGCCGGAGGACGGTGCCCAGGACGTGTGTCGTGGGGAAGTAGCCCGCCTCGCGGGAGTCGTAGCTGTTGTGGGTGTTGTCGCCCAGGAGGACCAGTGCCCCGGGCGGGACGGAGCCATCGGTGGTGGCGTACGGCTCCGGGAGGGCTCCCGGGGGTGGTCGGTCGCCCGCCACCGCCGCCACGCGCTTGATCATCCACTCTTGTGCGGTATCGGTGGCCGCTACCGCTTGGTTCGGGGCGGGTGACGGGGGTCCGGCGTGCCTCTGCCGTACGACGACCACCTGCCCGACCGCGTACCGTCCGCCGCGCCGCATCAGCACTCGCTCCCCGTCGCGGTAGGTGGGTTCCATGCTTCCGCCCCGTACGGTCACGACCACGAGTGTCCGCCGCAGTACCGTTCCGGTGATGAGGGCCGCCCCCAGGGCCGTCCCCGGCCCCAGCACCGTCAGATCCATCACACGGCCTCTTCCGGTGTCACCGGAGACTCGTCGGCGGAGAGCTGATAGCCACCGGCCTGGAGGGTGAAGAGCCGCGCGTACTCGCCGCCCGCCGCCATCAGCAGGGTGTGGTCTCCCCGCTCCGCGACCCGCCCGTCCTTGAGCACGACGATGATGTCCGCGTCCCGCAGCGCGCTGAGCCGGTGCGAGATCAGCAGGCTGGTGCGGGCGCTCCGCTCGCTCCGCAGGGACGCGTGGATCTCGTGCTCCGCCTCCGCGTCGAGTCCGGCCGATGGCTCGTCGAGGATCATCAGCTCGCGGCGCGCACACGCATCGCGCAGGAACGCCCTCGCCAGTGCTAGCCGTTGCCACTGGCCGCCGGAGAGGACCACGCCCGTCTCCGGGTTGCCCTTGTCCTCCTCAGTGAAGAACATCCGGGTGAGCAACGTGTCGTAGCCCCGGGGGAGTGCGGCCAACTGGCGGTCGATCCCGGCGCGTTGGGCGGCCTGGCGCATCCGCTCACGCGATCGGTCCCGATCCGTCAGCACGGTGAGGTCGCCGAGCGCGATGTTCTCCGCCGCGGTCATGTCGTACTGCATATAGTCCTGGAACACCGCGCCCACGCGTTCCCGCAACCGCGCCGGATCGACGTCACGGATGTCCACGCCGTCCCACAGGATCGCGCCGCGCGTGGGGTCGTAGAACCGGCAGAGCAGCTTCACCAGAGTGGACTTGCCCGCCCCGTTGAGCCCGACGAGGGCCAGCGCACGGCCCCGCGGGAGGTGCAGGTCGACGCCGCGCAGCACCCAGGGAAGATCGGGCGAATAGCGGAACCAGACGTCCCGGAGCTCGATCCCGTGGCGCAGTGTCGGCAGCGGGCGGGGCCGGTCCGCGACCGGGAGGTCCGAGGTGGCCTGTGTCACCGCCGTGTAGTGGTCGAACATCAGCAGCGTCTGCTGGCCCTGCGCGGCGTCGCCCGCCAAAGAGGCCAGCGCCCCCTGCACACCGGCGATCGCGGCCACGAACATGGTCACATCGCCCACCGACAGTGCCCCGCCACGCGCCGCGAGGACCGCCCAGAGCAGTCCACCGCCGGAGACCAGCGCCGCCAGTCCGCCCAGCCCCGTCTGCACGGCGATCTCGCGCCGGTCCATGGCCCGCTTCGCGGCGTTGGCCGTACGCCGTTCCATCAGCATCCGCGCGCGCAGAAACGGGCCGATGCCGAAGAGCCTGACCTCCTTGGCCGCCTCCACACTCGACAGCAGATCGACGTAGAAGAACTCCCGCCGCTCGACCGGCCCGACCTCCCACAGCATCCGCGCCCGCCGCCGTGCCAGTGCCACTTCCGACCACAGCACGGGCACCCCCGCCACCAGCAGAATCCCGGCCATCGCGGGGCTGACCAGGAGGAGCGAGCCGAGGAAGCCACCGATGGTCGCGGCGGCGCGCACGACACCCAGGATGCTCTCCGCGACATGGGTGGCCGTCTCGTGGCCCGCCTGCTGGGCCAGCCGCAGCCGGTCCAGGAAGTGCGGGTTCTCGAACTTGCCCAGTCCGACGAAACCATCGACGGCGGCGAACAGCCGGTCCTGCATCTCCAGCCCCACCCGGCGGTCCAGCTCCGCTCGCGCGTACCGCATGGCCTGCGAGGCCACCACCGCCGTCACACCGAGGCAGGCCATCGCCGTGCCGGGCAACAGCAGCGTGCCCGGGGCACCGCTCGCCAGGTCGTCCATGACCAGCTTCATCAGCCAGGCCGTCACCACCGGCACCGCGCTCACCAGCAGCGACAGTCCTACGTGGAGCAGCAGGGTGCCAGGGGCGGCGCGGGCGGTGACCGCGCAGACGGCGGCGAGCCGCCGCAGCGCGATCACGGCGCGCGCGCCCGGGGCACCCGAAGGAGCGCGGGCGGTGTCCGCCGCCGACTCCTCGTGGCCACCTCGCCCGCGCACGGTACTCACACCGGAAGCGCCGGCCGGGACAGGTCCACCGCGTCGTCGGTGACCACGACATCGCCCTCGGCATCCGGCGCGACCATGAGCACCGTGGGGAACGCCATGATCTCGAATGCCGCGCCCATGGGCTCCTCGTTGCGGGTCTGGGTCACGACCTTCGCCACCGACCGCAGTTCGGCGACCATGGGCGCGGCCAGGTCCTCGTCGCCCACCACGGCGGCCAGCACCCGATCGCGTCCGCCGGGCATCGTACGGGCGTACTCCATGAACTTCGGCAGCTGCTCCTTGCACGGTCCGCAGGTCGGCGTGAAGAAGCCCACCAAGGTGGTTCCGGTCATCGTGGCGCGGTTCAACGGCTCGCCGTCCACGGTGTGGGTGGTGAACTCACCCACCGGCTCGCCGAGTTCGATCGCCGAGCGTGGCCGGTCGACGGCCCTCGCCGCCAGCAGCTCGCCGTGTTCCCGCAGGCGTTTGATCACGCCCAGGGTGAGGATCAGGTCCAGCGAACACAGTGCCCCCACGAGCACCACGGCGCTGATCAGGACTGGCATGGTTGTTCCTCCCGGATGTCCCGGATATTCCGGATGGCCTTCGGTTGGTGTGCGCGCGCGGCGCGTCGGGGGGCCGCCGGGCCCTGGACGGGCCGAAGAGCTCGGCCAGGTCGTCGAGTACGGTCACCAGGACACCCACGACGAGCCCGGCCGCCGCCGCCACGAGGGCGCCCGTCGCCGTCGCCGGGGCCTGGCCCCCCAGTGTCATCGGGCCGGCCGCCGCCGCGACGGCGGTCAGCAGCACATTGCGCACGAGATGGCGGCGGCCGAGCGGGACCGCCGAGGCCCCGAAGCAGCGGCAGGCGGCGCCCGTTGCCCGCCGTATCGTGTGGGCTATCGCCGCCGCGAAAACGCTCAACAGCCCCGCCGCGAGGGCCAGTCCGGCCACGGTGGCGACGTCCGACGGCGCGATGAGCAGGGCGCAGACCGCGCCCTCCGCGGTGACCACGGCCGCCGCCGCGGGTCCGACCAGCCGCGGTGGCACCACTCCCATGGCGGGCAGCGACTCCACGAAGGCCGCGAACCTGCCCCGGCCCGCCGACTTGCTCAGGAAGGCGATCAGGAAGACCACGCCGATCATGGCCCGGACCGCGATCACCAGATACTGCACGGCAACCCTTTCAATCGAGGTAGGGATGCGGGTTGAGCGTGAAGGCGGCCCCCGGATGCCCCCGTTGGCCACTCGGGGGCCGCCTGCCCGCCGTCGTTCAGCGGTGCGCCGCGTACGCCGTCGTCCAGGAGCGGACGGCGGCCGGCGCGGCCCTGCGTGGTGTCAGCAGCCCACGCAACCGGCGCAGTCGAAGCCGCCGGCCGAGTTCTTGCAGCAGCGGGCGTTGCAGCTGCACGAACCGCCGTACTGCCGGTTGCACTGCCAGCACTGCGGCCAGCACTGCTTCACCTGCACGGCAGAGGCCTCCACCTGGGGAACGAACAGGCCGAGCAGCCTGCTGCCCATCGTGGTGAGCGTCCTGTACATGTCCACCCTCCTTCCGTCGAGTCCGGCCCGGCCCCGTGGACTGGGCGCGGGCCGATGTTGGGTCGAGCCGGCAGACGGCGCCTGCCGACTCCGCCACCATCGCGACCGGGCGGGAGGGATGTCTTGTACGAATGCGACGCCGATGCCAGGCCGACGCGCCGCCCTCACTCGGCGAGCAGCACGCTGGTGACCTGATCGGGCAGGAAGTCCAGCGGGTCGCCGGGCTTGGAGGACGCCCGGCGGGTTCCGAACCGGCCCGGCGTACAGCCGACCCGGTCCTTGAAGGCCCGGGTGAAATGGGCCTGGTCGTAGTAGCCCGCGAGGGCCGCCGCCTCCGCCCACGGCAGACCGCCGTCCTGGAGGCGCAGCGCCTCCTGGAGCCGCAGCACCTGGGCGAACTGCTTGGGTGGCAGGCCGACTTGCTCGCGGAAACGCCGCTCCAGCCGTCGCCGGCTCCATCCGGTCTCGGTGACCAGCTCCCCCACGCGCATCCGGCCGTGGGTGCGTCCCAGCCGCCGCCATGTCCAGACCACCTCGGGCGCGCACTCCGGCCCGGCCTGGGCCCGGGCCGCGAACACCCCGTCGAGCAGGGCGAACCGCGCTGTCCAGTCGCGGCACTCGGACAGGCGGCAGAGGAGACGGCCCGCCTCCCGGCCGAGGAGATCGGCCGGGTCCAGGTTGCGCTCCGCCAGCTCGGCCATCGGCATGCCGAAGAAGCGGAAGGCCGCGATCGGCGTCAGCATGACCGTCACGCCGGACAACTGGCCGGTGTGCTCGCCCAGCGTGGCGGTGGCCCGTAAGCCGTTGATCATCGAGGTTCCGGTGACGGACTGGCGCGGATCCACCGCGTCGGCGATCCGTACCGGCTCGCCGAATCCGAGCATCACCTTCACCACACCGTCCGGCACCAGCAGCCGACATCGGGGCTGCCGCGCCCCGAACCGGAAACCCCGGTATCCCAGCACATGCTCGCGCACGGCGGCGCCGGGTTTCCTGGTGATCAGCTCTCGCGAATCCGCCGCACTCGATAAGGACCTCGGCGAGTGCTTCTCGTGCATTGTGCTTCCCCCTCGTGTCCGTGGATCGGTCACATAAGGCCCATCGTGTCCGGCGCGGGGAGACGGGGGCCACAGGGATCAGGCCAATGCCGACGGCGGGGCCGAGCCGGTGCACCGACTACCCGTCGCCGCCCCGCTCCGCGAACCGGTCCACCAGTACGCCGAGCCGCCGTGACGCCTCCTGCCGGGGAAGGCGGCCCGAGCGCGTGAGGCTGACCAGGCCGTGCAGGGCCGACCAGAAGATCTCGAACAGAGCCGGATCGGCCGGCCCCGCGATGTCGCCGAGCGTGTCGACCAGCGTCTCGAACGCCTCGCGCAGTGGCGCCGGCGTCGCCTCGTCGGCGAACGGCAGACCGGTGTCGAGGAGGAACATCGCGTCGTAGAGGGCGGGGTTGCGCTCGGCGAAGTCGACATACGCGTCGGTGAGCGCGGCCACCGCGGCGCGCCCCCGCGGCCCGTTGGCCACCGCCTCCCGCATCGTGGCGGCCAGTTCGGCGACCAGTGGACCCAGCACACTGTCCCGGTGGACCGGCGGGAGCAGCTCGGCCGCTGGGACCGGTTCCACTCCCTGCGCGTCGGCGTCATCATCGCGGTATTCGTCCTGCTGGTCGTCGGCGTGGCGTGACGCCTCGCGCCCCACGTCAGGCTCCCGCCGGGGACTGCCCGGTCCGCCAGGCCCCCGCCGCGGACCGCCCGGTCGCCTGCCGGCAGGCGCGTACGTAGTCCAGCACCAGCGGACGGTGGTCGTCGGCGCGCCGGGCGAGTGCGTACTGGCTCGGCGAGATGCCGCGCACCGGCCGGGTCACGACGCCGCCCAGGGTGATGAGCGGTGCGTTCCCGCTGGCCAGCAGGCAGACCCCGCGCCCGTCCACCAGCGCCTCGTACGTCTCCTCGGTACTGGCGATCTCGGCGCCGACGATCGGGGGCCTGCCGCCCCGGGCGTCCGTGGCGAGCCAGTACTCCCGGAGCGCCCCGGCGCTCGGCGGTAGCGCGAGGAACGGCTCGTCCAGCAGGTCGGCGAAGTCGACCGCCTCCCGGGCGGCCAGGGGATGCTCCTCGGGCAGCGCGACCAGACGGGGCTCCTGGGCCACCACCACCCAGGCGTAGCGGTCCGGATCGGGCATCGGGAGCCAGACGAAGGCAAGGTCGCTGGATCCGTCCGCGAGCCCCGCGGTCGGATCCTCCCAGCTCACCTGGCGCAGTTTCATCAGGGCGTCGGGGTGTGCTTCGGTGAACCGGGACCTGATCCCCGGCAGCAGGCCGCCGCGGCCCGGGCTGGTGCTCATCCCCACGACGAGGGTCGCCCGTTGCCCGGCCTTGGCCTGTTCGACCGCCTCCCGGGCGGCGTCCCACGCGGCGAGCACCTGCTGGGCGTGCGGCAGCAGCGCGGCGCCCACCGGTGTGAGCCGGACGCTCCTGCCGTCCCGTACGAACAGCGGCGCGCCGAGCTGGCGCTCCAGCATCCGGATCTGCTTGCTCAGCGCCGGCTGTGAGATGAACAGCCGCTCGGCCGCCCGGGTGAAGTGCAACTCCTCGGCCACGGCGGTGAAGTACCGGAGATCCCTCCCATGCACATCCATAACCATCGGCTATCACACCGGGTCTTGGACGGGCAAAGGACTGTGCCACGAGAGTCGACCCCGAAGAGCACAACACTTCCGTGAAGGGATGTCCGATGGGCAAGGTCTGGCTGGTGACCGGGGCGAACAGTGGCTTCGGCCGGGCGATCACCGAGGCCGCGGTGGCCGCCGGGGACGTGGTCGTGGCCACCGCACGCCGTGTGGAGACGCTGAGCGACCTCGTGGCCGCGCACCCCGACCAGGTGGAGGCGCTGACGCTGGACGTCACCGATGGCGCCGGAATCGAGGCCACCGTACGGGATGTGGTGAGCCGTCACGGCAGGGTCGACGTCCTGGTCAACAACGCGGGGCGCGGCCACGTCGGCGCGGCCGAGGAGACCACCGACGCCGAACTGCGTTCGCTGTTCGACCTGCATGTATTCGGGCCCGCCGCCCTGGTCAGGGCCGTGCTTCCCGCCATGCGGGCCCGGCGCTCCGGCGCGATCGTCCAGCTGAGCAGCATGGGCGGCCAGATGTCCTTCGCCGGATTCTCCGCCTACAGCGCCACCAAATTCGCCCTGGAGGGATTCTCGGAGGCGCTGGTGGAGGAGGTGCGCCCGCTCGGCATCAAGGTGCTCATCGTGGAGCCCGGCGCCTTCCGCACCAGCCTGATGGACAACACCGGCGCCAGCGAGGAGATCGCCGACTACGCCGGGACGGTCGGGCCCACCCGGCGGATGACCCGGACCGCCGGGGGCGCGGAGCCGGGCGACCCGGCCAGGGCCGCGGCGGCGATCCTGGCCGCCCTGGACGCCGAGCCGACACCGCTGCGGCTGCCCCTGGGCGGCGACGCGGTCGACGCGGTCCTCAGCCACCTCGACGCCATCCGCTCCGACGTCACCACCTGGGAGAAGACCGCTCGCGACACCGCCTACCCGCGGTAGACGCCACCCCGAACGTTCAGCGCCGGGGGATGTGGTCCGTTTCCCGCTGGGCGGCGTACCAGCCCAGCGCGCGGACCATGGGCTTGTGCGGAGTCGGCGGAAGCAGGGGCGCGAGGGCGTCCCAGGTCTCGTCGACGAGGGTGCGGGCCTCGGCCATGCACGCGTCGAGGGCTCCGCTGCGCATCAGCAGGTCGGACGCCTGGAGCGCACCGGCGTCGGAACGCTCGCGGAGGGCGTCGCGCAGGCGTTGCCGGTCGGTTGCGCCGAGGAGGCCGGTGGCGTGGGCCACGGGGTAGGTGACCTCGCCGTTGCGGAGGTCTTCGGCGGGGGAGCGGGTGGTGATGCCCCGCTGGTGTTCGTCGCGGGTGCACTGCCCGTACAGGTCCGCGACGTCGTCGGTGATCTGGTAGGCGATGCCGACGGCCTCGAAGTACTCGCAGATCGCGGCGAGTTGGGCCTCGTCGGCCCCGCCGAGGATCGCCGAGACCTCCGCGGTGCTGCGGACGAGCATGCCCGTCTTGAGCCGGTGGGCGGTGCGGATCTGGTCGAGCAGGGCGCGGGCGTCACCGGTTGCCACGGCTTCGTCGAACGCGGTGTGGTGCCCGGCGATGTCGAGGGCCTGACCGGCGTGGGCGGCGCGCAGGTCCCGTAGGTAGAGCCGGTAGATGCGCAGCATGGTGCCGGGATCGGCCTGCGGCACGCGCTGGATGAGGGCGTCGAAGGTGTAGTAGCCGAGGGTGCCGGCGGTGATCGCCGGAGCGGTGCCGAAGACCTCGTGGACGCTCGGGCGGCCGCGCCGGATGGGGGAGTCGTCCTGGATGTCATCGATGACCAGCGCCGAGACATGGAGGAGCTCGGTGACCGCGGTCAGCGGCCGGTAGGGCTCGGGGTCGGCGCCGAGGAGGCAGAGCACGGCCGCGGCCACATAGGGGCGCCATGAGCGCCCGGGGTTGTCCAGCAGGTGCAGGAGGGGAGCGGCGACCCCCTGGTGGAGGCGGATACGGGCGGCGGTGTCCAGGCCCGTTCCGTCGCCGATGCCGGTGAGCAGCCCCAGTGCGGTGTCATCGGTGGCATCGCCGGAGTAGAGCGCGGCGGCCTCCGCGCGGGCGATGTCGTGGGTGCGGCGCATGTAGTGCTCGATGTCGCCGATGGTGTTGGTCGGGAGGGTTTGCAGGAATGCCGTGCCGACCACGGACGTGGTCCCCATGACACCGCGCACGGCGGCGGGGCTCTCCCACAGGGCGCGTCCGACGAGCAGCGTACGGACCTCGCCCTCCGCCGCCGGAGCGGTCACCTCGACATCCAGGCCGAGGTCGGGGACGCTCACGCGCACGGCGGTCGGGTAGGTGTTGAGGGTGGCCAGCGAGGTCCAGTGGCGCACGGGCCGCCAGTCCACGTCGTGGTAGCTGACGCCGCCGTCCGGTGCGACCGCCGTGGCGCGGGTGAACTCCAGCGTGGTGGCACCGGTGGCGGGGTCGGTGTTGCGCGCGTGGACACAGCTGATCTCCCAGCCGTTGCCGAGCTGGATGCCCGCCCACTCCCAGGTGTGGTCCGGCGTTCCCGGGGCCCGCCGGACGTCGTAGTAGGTGCTGCCCCAGTCCTGCTCGAACCAGGCGTGTCCCTCCAGCCGCCGCTGAGTGCCGTCCGCGCGGCGCAGGGTGCCGTGGGCGTGCAGCCGGGGCACGAAGTACGACGTCATCGTGTCCGCGCCGGTCGGGAGCCGCCCCGGGTAGCGCCCGTGGGCGTCGAACTGCGGGACCGCCGCCTTGCCGGGGGTCAGGACGAGCTCGAAGCGCCCCTCGTCCTGGAAGGCCAGACGGTAGCCGCCGTCCTCCGCGCGGCGCAGCGCGGCCGGCTCGCCGAAGGAGATGTCCAGCGTCTCGGCCGACTCCACCACCGGCTCGGCCAGCATCCGGTCGGGCAGCAGCGGGCCCTCGGCGAGGGCCTCCGTCAGCGCCTCGCGGACCCGGTGATCCAGCGCGGTGTCGCCGTGGAGCGCGTCATGGACCGCGCGATGCATGGTGGGCGACATCCAGGCGCGGTGCGAGACCCCCGCCGGGCCCGAGCACGTGGACACCAGGCCGTACCCGGGACGGGCGGCGCGGTCCCGCACATCGTGGTGTCTCAGGAAGCTGACCATCCAGGTGTACGTCTCGCCGCTCTCGTCGCGCAGATGCCCGTTGAGATACCACGCTTCGGCGCCGACCGAAGGGTGCGGCGCGCCGAAGGGCGCCGAGGCGGTGGTGTGCTGTGGTGCCGGCCGCGAAGGGTCCCGCGCGACGGAGCGGGACGGGGAGGTGGTCATGGCCGAAACCTAGACGTCCAGCGCCCGCTCACCTGGTTCCCGCGCACCTGCCCCACCTCATCGGATGAACGCACAGCCCGGCCATCGGGCCGTCACCGTGCCCTCGACGTCCCCGGCTCGTTTTGCAGCGAGTACGCCCACGAACGGGCCGGAGCCCTCTTCCGCACCCGGAACACCCTCGGGACGCATCGGCGCCCGGCTGGTGGCCGGACGCCGATGCCGGCCGTATCAGGCCGGTGAGGTGACGGCCCGGCCGAGGTGCCGGGCGAAGAACCGGACCGCGCTGTCGGCCTCGAACCTCGGCACCTCCTTGTGCCTGCCCGCGTTGGCGTGCAATGTCTTCTCCTCCGAGGCGAAGGCGTCGAACAACGCCAGACCGGACCGGCGCGGGATGTGCTCGTCGTCCCACTGGAGCACGAACTCGATCGGAATGGTGATCCGCTGCGCCGTCTCGGCCAGGGACTCGTGCCAGAAGATGCCGAAGACCGCGGCGGTGATCCTGGGATCGGCCGCCACCAGCGGTACCCCGATCGCGGTGCCCATGTTCAGACCGAAGTAGCCGACCGGCCCGTCCGCGCCGATCTCCGGCAGCTTCTGGAGGGCGTCCAGCGTCGCCCGCCACTCCGGTACGGCACGCTCGGCCAGATGCGCGTTGTAGCGGACGACGATCGGGCCGACCGGCTCGCCCGCCGCCCTCGCCCGCCGCATCGCGGCGATCTCCCGCTCATCGACCGCCGTGCGTGGGCGGCCGCCGTGACCGGGCGCGTCGATCACGGCGACGTGGAAACCACAGCCGGCGATGAGGCGTTCCGCACGGCCCGACATCGCCGGAGCCTTCTTGTGGGTGCCGCCGCCGTGCCCCATGAGCACCAGCGGCGCGCGCTCGGGGCCGGACGCGGGTGACCAGAGCACACCGGTGACCTCACCGATGGTGAAGTCGCGTTCCATCACACCGCCGGACGACGTTTCCGCGGTGAACCGCAAAGGATGCATAGCGTGTTGCCTTTCGGGAGTGCCTGTTGTGTCCAGGCGCTCCCGGCGACACCTACGTCAATCGCCCGACCGTGTTGAAGAGGGGAGCACCCACATGAATACAGCGTTCACGGGTCTCACCTCCTGGCTCGATGTCACGGGCTCGCCCGCACGCTACCAACCCGGGCGGCACCCCGCCCAACCCTTTTTCTCCTCGGCTTCGGGCTCTACCCCGCCCAGGCGAAGGTGGCGGTTCCACGCACCCCCTCGAAGACGACCGTGTCGCCCACGCGGTGGGCGCCCCGGCCCGCGTCCCCCGCCGGGCGGCCGTTGCGCCAGGCGATCCGGCCGTCCACGGCGATGGTGCGGTCCTTGTGCAGGAGGGGGACCGCGACCCGGCCGGTCGTGCCTTCCGGTGCCCGGACGGTGAGGACGAACGAGTCATCGCCCGCCCCGCGCCGCCACCGCACGGACAACGTGCCCGCCGGCACCGGGACGTCGCCCTGCGCCCAGCGCAGATCGACCGGCTCGGGCTCCACCGCCCACCCGCGGTAGCCGTCGGCGAGCGGTCGTACGCCGAGCACGTTCATCGACAGCGCGGGCACCGCGGTGCTCCAGGCGTGGGCCATGCCGACGTGTCCGCCCCAGGCCAGTGAGGTGCCGGGCCGGGGCACGGCCGGTTTCCCGTCGGCACCGGCCTCCTCCCACGGTGTTCCGGGGCCCTTGCGGATCATGTGGTCCCACGCGGTGCGGATCAGCCCGAGCGCCCCGGCGCCGTCCCCGTGGCGGAACCGGCCCAGGCTCTCCTGGGCCATCACATACGGGGAGATGTACCGCGTCATATAGGGGTTGTCGGTGTGCCGGGTGGTGAGCGTGCCGTACGGACCGCTGAGGTGTGTGTTCAGGTAGGCGATGGCGCGCCGGGCCCGCGGACGGTCGAGCACCCCGAAGGCGAGGGCGGCGGCGTTGGCGTCGGCGGTGTGGTCGCGGCGCGGGTCGTCGGTGTTGAGCGTCATGGCCCCGGCCGCCGGATCCCACAGCCGGGTGAGGAGCGCGGCCCGGACCCGGTACGCGCGGCGGTCGAGCGCCGCCGCGGCCCCCCGGTCGCCCGCCACGGACCGCTCGAGCCGGGCCAGTGAGCGCAGCGCCGCGTAGTAGGCGGCGTTGGTGGTGGCGTCGACACCGGCGGCCCGGTCCGGGGTGTGCCAGTTCTGGGCGGGCAGCCCGTCGTAGTCGGCGGTACGGAACAGCCCGCCGTCGGCGTTCGGGGCGTGTTCGCCGAAGAACCGCAGGGCGCGGCGCGCGACGGGCAGGAGCGGCCTCACAAAGGCCCTGTCCCCGGTGAAGCGCACGTAGTCGGCCACGCTGACGACCCACAGGAGGGTGAAGCTGTCGAGCCTGACCTTCCCGGCCGCGCCCGGCGGTTCGAACCCGGCCGGCGATCCGTCCGGCGGGCCGGGTTCGCCGGGCTCGCACGGCACATCGATCAGGCTGGTGGCCGGAAGCGTGCCGTCGGGCCGCTGCTGACAGGCGAACAGGTTGATGGTGTCGCGCAGTACGCGACGGTACGCGCCGCCCTGCTGGTACGCGGCCAGGGCCACGAGCTGGACATCGCCCGCGTACACGGTGCGGTCCCGCTTGGGGCCGTCCATGACGACCCATGGCCGCCCCACGGCGGTACGACGTCCACGCGCCGTCGACAGATCCAGTCCGTAGGCGCTGGCGTACCAGGCACGATTGAGCACCGGGTCGCTGGAGAGGAAGTGCCCGTCGTACGCGCCGGGGAAGGTCGTCTGCCGCACCCGTACGAAGTCCAGGGCGAGCGAGCCGGGTCCGTCCAGCGTGATCGCGACATACCGCTGGGAGCCGCGCGGACCGGGGCTGCGCAGCACGGTGGATCCGCGCGGCGGGGCGTAGACGTCCGCGCGTCCGTCGGGGTCGTCGTCGGTGCCCAGGGACCGGCCCCCGTGGAAGAAGCCGTCGGGGTCGGGATCGGCGTCCCCATCCGGCCCGAGGTACTGGCGCGCCTCCGCGTACGACGCTCTGATCGGCGCGCCCGACGCCCGCCGGACCCCCAACTCGACGTAGCCGCCGGCCAGTACGCCGAGGTCGATCACCAGTCGCGCGCCCCGCGGCGCGGTCGTGGTGAGGATCGCGGCCCCGCCGCCCTCCCGTAACGCCCCGTCGGCGCCGGTGACGGTGCCTCCGTCTCCCTCGACGGTCACCGACGCGGGCCGCACGAACGTGCCGGGGACGCGCAGCACCTGCTGCCGCCAGGCCGGGTCCGCGCCGACCGGCTCCCGGGACAGGGCCACCGCCCGGTCCCGGGGCCCGGCGGCGAGGGTCCCGGAGAGGGTGGCGGCGAGACAGACGAGGACCATGGTTGAACGAGTCATTCGGTGCGTTTTCATTGTTTATGCTGTACGCATACGCTGAGTGGCGGTCAACGTTTGACGGGGTGACGGCGGATGGAATCCGGCCACAGCGAGGAAGCGAGCGCCGTGCGCGGCCTGGAACTGCTCTGGGGCCTGGGCGAGCGCCCGAACCGAGGCCGGCGCCCGGCCCTCACCCTCGATCAGATCGTGCGCACCGCCGTCGGGATCGCCGACGCACAAGGACTCGCCGCCGTGTCGATGCGCCGGGTCGCCGAACGGCTCGGCTGCACCACGATGTCGCTCTACCGGTATGTGCCCGGCAAGGCCGAACTGCTCGACCTCATGACGGATGCCGTGATGGGGGAGGTTCCGCCGGCCGATGCCGCGCCGGGCGACTGGCGGACCCGGCTGGAGCTGTCCGCCCGTGCCGACTGGGGCCTCTACCAGCGTCACCCCTGGATCCTGCGCCTTCCCACCGGGCGTCCCGCCCTCGGCCCGCACGGCTTCGCCTGGTACGAATCCGTGCTGCGGGTGCTCACCGCGACCGGTCTGCCCCCGGCGGCGCTGGTCAATGTGTTCGACCTGGTGGACGCCTATGTGCGGGGCGCCGCCAGGGACGCCCTCGACGCGGCGGCCGTCGAGCGCCATTCCGGCCTGACCGACGAGCAGTGGTGGGCCGCCCGCGCCCACTTCTGGGACACCGTCTTCGTCCCGGCGCGCTATCCGGTGGTGGCGAGCCTCCGTGCCGCGGGTGCCCTGCGCCACCCCCGCGACCGCGGCTTCGAGTTCGGCCTCCGGCTCGTGCTGGACAGCGTCGAGACGTTCGTCCGGAACCAGCCCCATCGCCGCGACGAAACATCAATGCGTTACGGAACTCCCTGTCCGCAGTGCGGCGACCCCGTCTCCCGCCCCGCTTCCACCGGCCGCCCACGTACCTACTGCTCCGACGCCTGCCGCCAACGTGCCTACCGCGCCCGCCGGTCCCGCCCGGCGTAGGAGGCCCGGTGCCGAAAGTCCAGCCAGGGGTAGCAAAGCAGGACCGGATCATCTGGATCACCAAAGGCTCCGTGTTCCCTTTGCAGCGCCCGCGGCTACGCTCGTCCCCGTGATGCAGTCGTGGAAAGACCACGTCATCCGTCATCCACTGTGGGGCGCGGTGGAGTTGACGTTCGCATGGCACACCGTGCTGCTGCTCTTCGCCAAGGTGATCCTGCCGCCACTGGCGCCCTCCTGGTACCCGGACCTCGGCGCCACCGTGGTCAACGCCATCTGCGCCGCGGGGGTGTGGTTCGTGCTGTGGCGGTGGGGCTGGCTGCGCGCCTCCGGGGTGGCCACGCTCGGCCGCCCACGCCGCTGGTGGCTCGCCGCGCCGATGCTGCTGGTCGCCTGCTCGTACTCCGCGGCCGGCCTCGACGGCAGCGCGACCGTTGTCGTCAGCGGCCTGGTGTCGCTGCTGTGGGTCGGCGTCAACGAGGAGATGTACAGCCGGGGACTCGTCCAGGAGACCCTCGGCGCCCTCGGCCCGGTGCGCGCGGCCGTCGGCGTCGCCGTCCTCTTCGGAGCGGGCCACATCCAGAACTTCCTGTTCTTCGGCGACCCGCTCGACGACACCCTGTGGCAGATGCTGTCCGCTGGATTCTTCGGCTTCACCTGTGCCGCACTGCGCTGCGCGATCGGCTCCATCTGGCCGATGGTGGTCGTCCACGGACTCGACGACTTCTTCCAGATCCGCTCTCCCGGCTCGGCCCCGGACTGGTGGCAGGCGAGCGTGTACGCCTTCCACTTGGCGTACGGCCTGTGGCTGCTGCGCCGGTACGGTGCGGGCGGGTCGTACGAGCGCACATCGATCACCACGTGAGTGGCTCCGGCGACCGCGGTCATGAGGGACGCCGTCGGTGGCGGCCGTACTCGCCGGCCAGGGCCCGGAAGGATTCCTTGGGCTCCCAGTGCCAGGGGGAATCCGGCTCCGCCGGACGGTCCCGGACGACTTTCACCAGGCTGTAGGCGGCCATGTCCAGGTCGAGTCGTGGTTCGCGGCGGTGTGGGGCGTCGGGCGTGACGAAGGTGTAGGCCATGGCCGCGTACAGGTTCAACGACTCGAACACATCGAGCACATCGGTCAGATAGGCCGCCTGGGTGTGCTCGCTGCGCACCAGCCCCTCCTTGACCCGCGGCGGCGTCTTGTCGTAGTCGACGACGTCCCAGGCCATACCGCCCAGGCGGGGCGCGTCCTCGAAGGTGCAGCAGCCGAACTCGGTGATCGCGAGCGGCTTGCCATGACGCCGGTACTTGCGCAGCTCCTTGATGTGCCCGGCGCGGTTCGGGAACCAGCCGTAGTAGTCGATGCACACCAGGTCGAACAGGTCCCAGTCCACGTCCTCGTCCTGCGCGGCGCCGTACGACAGCGGCCCGTGGAAGACCGAGCGGCCGACGGCGGCGGCCCGTGCGGTGAAGCGGCGCAGTAGCCGGGCGGTCTTCACCGGGTCGTAGTTGCCCTTGACCAGGTTCTCGATCCGCTCGGTCGCGGTGGCGCCGGGCACGATCCCGGGGACGAACAGCAGGAACTCACACCCCACGTTCAGATGCACCCCTACGCCCTGCCGGCGCAGTCGTTCGGCGGACCGTCCGGTCTCCGCGAGGTGGTCGAGGATGTCCGGGGCGGGCATATCGCCGAGGGTCGGCTCCAGCCAGACTCGCAGACCGTTCTCGGCCGCCTCGGCCGCCGTGCGGGTGAGGCGTTCGACGCCATCGCCGGTGACCTTCACCGTGTCGGCGTGCAGTTGGTGGCGGATCGCCCGCAGGTCGGCGCGGGTGCGAGCCGCGCTCCACGCCGTCGCAGGCGTCTCGCCTTCCGCTACCTCGTAGACGACCCCGCGATAGCGCACCCCGCCCGCTCGCGCGTCCTCCACCCGTTTTCGACCGGCCGGGGCGCGTGTGCTGTCGTGCCACTCCGTCGCGGCGGCGTACCCGGCGGGCAGTGCCGCGCCGACGGCGACCGCCCCCGCCAGCCGCAGCAACCGCGCCCTGCTGATCTGGGCTGCACCCATCTCGTTCTCTCCCGTCTTCCGGATGGCAGCAGCCTGCGGGGACCACCCGGGTCGGCACCATTCGCCGATGGTCCACAAGGAGATGGCGGGAGTTGGACGGATGGCCGAGGGCCTCTGGCCGGTTGGCCGATGTGTGGCCCCTCGCGGCCCGCATACCCTCATCTCATGACCAACGGGCTCGACCTCGCCCTCCCGGCCGGGCACACCTGGCGCGACCGGGCGGTGGACGCGGGACTCTTCTGCGCGGCCGTCTTCCTCGGCATGGTCGTGCTCGGCGTGGTGAAGGAGCAGGGCGATCTGCCGGGGTGGGCGGCGGAACTGGACCCGCTGCTGGGGCTCGTGGCCTGCTGTGCGCTGTGGTGGCGGCGCGGATTTCCGCTGGCCGTCGCGCTGATCGGGCTGCCCGCGGTGGCACTCGCGACCAGCGCGCTGCCTGCCTGTGCGATGATCGTGGCCAATTTCGCGTTCCGTCTCCGCTGGCGGCAGGCGCTGCTGATGCTCGGTGCGTACGTGGTGTGCATGGTGCCCTCCGGTCCGCTGCTGCTGGGAGCGGCTGACGACCTCTGGCTCGACGCCGCGTTCTCGCTGGCCTACCTGCTGGCCGCCTTCGCCTCGGGCAACGCCCTGCGGTCCCGGCGGCTGCTCGTCGAGCGGCTGCGCGCGGACGCCGAGCGGGCCCGGGCCGAGGACGAGCGCCGGCTCGCCGACGCCCGCCGCGGCGAACGCCAGGCCATCGCCCGCGAGATGCACGACGTGCTGGCGCACCGGATCTCCCTGCTCTCCGTGCACGCGGGCGCGCTGGCCTACCGCACCCGACAGGCGGAGGCGGGCGCCGGTCCCGCGCTGAGCGGCGCCGAGGTCGCCGAGAGCGCCGAGGTGATCCGGGGGAACGCGCACCAGGCCGTGGAGGAGTTGCAGGAGGTGCTGCACCTGCTGCGGGCGGAGGGCGGCGGAGAGCCGGTGTCGCTGCTGCCACGGATCGCGGACATCGACGGTCTGGTCGCGGACGCCCGTGCCACGGGTCAGCCGGTGGACTTCCGTACCGAGCTGGCCGCCGACGCCGTCCGCGGCCTGCGGGGGCAGATGCACCGGACCGTCTACCGCGTGGCGCAGGAGGGCCTGACCAACGCCCGCAAGCACGCGCCCGGCACGCCCGTCAGCGTACGTCTGACCGGAGGGCCCGGAGGCGGGCTCACGGTGGAGGTGCGCAACGGGCTGCCCGCCGCGCCGTGCGCCGAAGGGGCGGTCCCGGGCACCGGCGGCGGCCTGACCGGGCTCGCCGAACGGGTCCGTCTCGACGGCGGCACCCTCGACCACACCGCCACCGACGGCGCCTTCACACTGCGCGCCCGGCTACCGTGGCCCGCGAGGTGACGCCGTGATCCGAGTGCTGCTGGCCGACGACGACCCCCTGGTGCGGACCGGGCTGAAGATGATGCTGCGCGGGGCGGACGGTATCGAGGTCGTGGGGGAGGCGTCGGACGGCGCCGAGGTGGCCGCCGCCGTCCGTGAACACGCCCCCGACGTGGTCCTGATGGACATCCGGATGCCGGTCATGGACGGCCTCGCGGCCACCCGCGAGCTCACCGGGCGCGGTGCCCAGGCACCCCAGGTGATCGTGCTGACCACCTTCGACGAGCACGGCCTGGTGCTGGAGGCGATGCGCTCCGGCGCCGCCGGATATCTCGTCAAGCACGCCGTGCCCGAGGAGATCGTCGAGGCGGTGCGGCGGGCCGCCCGCGACGAGCCCGCGCTGTCGCCGTCCGCCGCGCGCGCCCTCATCCGGCACGCGGCGGTCGGACCGGACGACCGCGCCGAACTCGCCCGGCAGCGGCTGGCGTTGCTCACCGAACGCGAGCGCGAGGTGGCCGAGGCGGTTGCCGAGGGCCTGTCCAACACCGAGATCGGCGCCCGCCTGCACCTCTCCCTCGGCACGGTCAAGGCCCACCTCTCCAGCGCCCTGGCCAAACTGGACCTGGAGAACCGTGTCCAGCTCGCCCTCCTCACCCACGATGCGCATCCGCAGCCCTGACCGGAGGCGCTCATGGGCCGTTTCTCCGCTGTCGCGGTCACTTGCCGGTCACGCGGATACCAGGTGGTTGTAGCGGCTTCGGAAGAACAGCAGGGGTGACGCCGTGCTGTCGGCGTCGAGGTCGTTGACCCGCCCGATGACGATGTAGTGGTCACCGGCGTCGTGCACGGCCTCGATCCCGCAGTCGATCCAGGCGACCACGCCGTCGATTACCGGGTCTCCGTTCGGCCCCGGCCGCCAGGGCACCTCGGCGAACTTGTCCCCTCCCGACACCGACAGGGCGCGGCAGAGCCGCTCCTGGTCGCCGGCGAGGACGTTCACGCAGAAGGTGCCGCGTTCGGCGATGACCGGGAACGTCGATGACGTCTTTCCGGGCAGGAACGCCACGAGCGGAGGGGTGAGTGAGACGGAGGTGAACGACGCGACGGTCATGCCCACCGGCCTGCCCTGCGCGTCGCGCGACGTGATGGCGGTGATGCCGCTGGGGAAATGGCCGAGGACGGTCCGGAAGCGCGCGGTGTCGTCGGGGCCCGGCTGCTGTGAGCTCGCAGATGTAAGCATGCTTATAAAATAAAAGCATGCTTAGCATTAATGCAAGCATGCTGATGCTCCGGTCCCGCGGGCCGTATGCTGTACGGGTGTCCAGCGCTCTCCCCTACATCAACCCGTTCGACGACGGTCGCTCGCCGACCGGGGCCGCCGCAGGCATGGACGAGGCATCCTCGCTGATCGATGCGGTCTTCCGGTTCGAGCGGGCGGTCACCAGGATCGGGAACACGCGACTGCGTCCGTGGAAGATGACGCTGTCCAGCTATACCGCCCTGCGCATCCTGGCCAATCAGCCCCATCTCAGCCTCGCTCAGCTGTCACGCCGTTGCTATGCGCGGCCGCAGACCATGACGCGGATGGTCACACAACTGGAGAATCGCGGATTCGTGGCCCGCGCCGCGCATCCGGAGAGCGAACGGGCGCTTTCGCTCCAGGTCACCGAGGCAGGCTTGGCCGCCTTGGAGGAGATGAGCGACGAGGTCCTCAAGATCAGTGACACACTGAACGCCACACTGGGGCGGGATGACATCGTCGCCACCGACGGCCGCCTGCGGCAGGCAGCGCTCGTGGTGGAGAACGAACTCCGGGACATGGGCCGCCCGGAGGAGTAGACGCGCGGATGACCTTCCCGCGGGGGAACCCCTCGGGAAGGTCTCCGGTCCGCGCCGAGGCCGTCAGGCCGGGTGAGGCGCCGACGTGGCTTCGGTCGCGGCGGTGTGTCCGGCCGCACGGCCGAACACCGCGGCTCGCATGAGGGCGGCGCCACCGGGATAGTCGCCGTAGAAGAGACCGCCGATGGCTTCGCCCGCCGCGTACAGGCCGGGAACCGGCGCCCCGTCGGCCCCGAGCGCCCGGCCCTCCGGGTCGATCCGGATGCCGCCGAAGGTGAAGGTGAGCCCCGCGACCGCGTGGTAGGCGACATACGGTGGCCGGTCGAGGGGCGCCGCCCAGCGGGACTTTGGCGGGGTGATGCCGGACGTGCCGCGATCCTCACCGATGGTGTCGCCGGGCGCGCAGGCGCTGTTGAACGTCTCGAGCGTGTGCCTCAGCCGGTCCGCGGGCACCCCGATCCGCTCGGCGAGCTCGACGACCGTGTCCGCGACGATGGGCACCGCCGCGCCGGCGAACTCATCGGCCACCCGGGCCGCGGTGCGCTGGTCGAAGATCTCGAATGCCTCGCATCCGGGCTGGCGCATGATCGCCCTGCCCATCTTCGAGTAGTTCCTGACCCACGGGCCGGGGCCTTCGTCGACGAACCGCTCGCCGTCGCGGTTGACGAGCACACCGAGCCAGAAGCCGTGCAGCGGGAACGGCGGCGAGTCCGCGCTGTGCTCCGGCGCGGGCATGGTCGGGTCGACCGCGGCCGAATGGCAGCTCGACCACGTACCGGCCTTCTCCGCCCCGGCGCCCAGCGCGGCCTGGATCCCGTCGCCCGTGGACAGCCTGGTGCCACGCAGGCGCACCGCCTCCCACTCCGGCCCCAGATGCTCGCGGCGCAGTTCATGGCTCGCCTGGAAGCCACCGGTGGCGATCACCACGGCGTCGGCGGGCACGGTCCGGCCGCCGTCGCCGACCGCGGCGCCCGTGACCCGGCCGTCGTCGCGCCGCACCTTGGCCAGCGGTGTGGACCAGTGGATTTCCACGCCGATCCGCTCGGCGTGCGCGAGCAGGGGCCGGATCACCTCGAACCCGCGTGACATTCCCTCGCCGACGCAGGTCAGCACCTGGCCGGGCGGGATGTGCAGGACACCGTCGCGGACCTCGGCACCCAGGGTGCGGTTGAACGTGAAGCGGACGCCCTTCGCGGCCAGCCAGCGGACCGTGTCCAACGACCGTTCGGCGAGCGCGCCGACCAGCCGCGGCTCGGCCCGGCCGCCGCTCATCGCCGACAGCTCGGCCGCGTAGGCATGGCGGGTGTAGGGCGGTGCCTCGATCCGGTCGGCCCTCATGCCCGGCTCGAAGTCCTCGGTGATCGACGTCAGATCGTCCGGCCCGTCATAGCAGAACAGAAACAGACCCCCGGAGAAGGCCGCGTTCCCGCCGACGTCCTCGCGGCCGCCCTTCTCCAGCAGCATCACGCGGGCACCGGCCTCCCGGGCGGAGATCGCCGCGGAGAGGCCGGTCAGCCCGGCGCCGGCGACAACGATCGTGGGCGTACGGGTATGCGTCACTGGTCCTCCTTGATTCGTGCCGCTGAACGATGTGCGTGGATCGGCGTGGCGGTGGCCCACCGGGCGCGCGCTTCCGCCCGGCGTCACCAGGTGAAGGCGAGCGGATCACCGGGGCGGGCCGTGCTGGGCACGCGGCCGGTGCGCCGGACGAACCCCTTGCCTGGCACGCCGATCTCGCCGGTGAGCCAGTTCGCCGTCTCGATGAGACGGGGCAGGTCGATACCGGTGTCCACACCGCACAGTTCGAGCAGCTGCACGGCGTCCTCGGTGCACAGACCGCCGCCCTGGGCGCCGGGCATCGCCGGGTGGCCGCCGCTGCCGGCGAGGGAGGTGTCGATGGCGCGGACGCCGAGTTCGAGGAGCGGGAGCAGGGCGGCGAGGCCCATGCCGCGGCCGTCGTGGATCTGCACGGTCAGGTTCCCGGCCGGTACGTGCGTGAGCGCGGCGGTGACCAGTTCGCGGATCTGGGGCGGTGCCGCGTAGCCGGAGGAATCCGCGAGGATCCAGTGCTCCACCCCGATGTCGAGGAGCCGCCGGGCCAGCGGCCGGAGATCCTCGCCGGTGCGCGCGGGGCCGGTCGGTCCACCCCAGGCGAAGATGACGTAGGTGCCGAGCAGGATGTCCTCGCTCGCGGCGTACGCGGCCATGCGCTCCAGCTCGCGCAACGAGTCCGCCGTGGACCGTCCGGTGTTGGCGCGGGCGAACTCCTCATCCGCGGAGAGCAGGAAGTGTGCCGTGTCGGCCCCCGCGTCGACCGCGCGGGCGAGTCCGCGTACGTTGCCGACACAGCAGCCGAGGTTGAGCCCGGGCACCCGCGGCACGCGGGCGAACACCTCCGCGGCGTCGGCGAGACCCGGTACGAGATCGGGGCGGACGAAGGAGGACAGCTCGAAATCGCGGACGCCGGCATCGATCAGGCGCCGCACGAATTCGATCTTGACATCGGTCGGGACCGCATGGTCCTGGAAGGTCAATCGGGGCGCGATCTCGCGGACGCGCACTCCGTCGGGCAGGGGCATGGTGGTTCCTCAGGCGTGGCGGGTGGGTGCGAGCCCGGCGGCGAGTGCGTCCCAGGCCCCGTCACGGCCCTGGTCACGCAGCTGGTGTTTGCGCACCTTGCCGTTCGGGGTCACGGGGAGCCGGTTCACGACGCGGTAGTAGCGGGGGACCATGAAGTGCGGCATCGAGCGGTCGCAGTGGGCGAACAGCTTGGCGAAATCCAGCTCGTGGCCGGGTTCGGGCTGCACGACCACGAGGACCTCGTCCTCGCCCAGCTCCGACGGTGTGCCGATGGCGGCCGCGGCCAGGACGCCGGGGCAGGCGAGCAGAACCGATTCGATCTCGTGGGAGGAGATGTTCTCACCGCGGCGGCGCAGTGCGTCCTTCTTGCGGTCGACGAAGTAGAAGTAGCCGTCCTTGTCCGTGTAGCCCAGGTCGCCGGTGTGCCACCAGAGATCCCTCATCGTCGCGAGCGTCGCTTCGGGATCGTGGTGGTAGCCGGAGAACATGACGTCTGGCAGGCGGGGCCGGTACACGATCTCCCCGACCCGGCCGGGCGCGGCACGGTGCCCCGACTCGTCGTGGATCTCCAGCACGGACGATGCGGTGGGCAGGCCCAGCGAGCCGACCTTCCGGGCGTCAAGAGGGTTGTAGAGCACGTTCTTGATCTCGGTGAGTCCGTAGCCCTCGACGACGTGGACGCCGAAGCGCTCCTCGAACGGATGGAGCACCTGTGGCGGGGCGGGCGCTGCGAACACCTTTGTCGCCCGGTGGTCGCGATCGCGGTCGGACGGAGGCCGCGCCAGGAGCATCGGCAGGACGGAACCGAGCGCGTTGAACTGGGTGACCCGGTGGGTGCGCAGCTCGTCCCAGAACCTGCTGGCGCTGAACCGGCGAGCTAGGACCACGGTCGCCCCCGCGTAGAAGGCGTGCAGGGTGATGTTGATCTGCGCGGCGCCGTGGAACAGCGGCAGGCAGGTGTAGAGCCGCTCATCGGCGGTCGTGGCCATCTGCGCCGCGCATTCGCGCGCGGCCACCAGGGGCATCAGATGCGGATGAACAACTCCCTTGCTGCGTCCGGTCGTGCCGGATGTGAGCATGATCGCGACCGGATCCCGGGGTGCGACGCGGGGGAGCTCCACCGCCCGGTCACCGGCCGCGAGCAGGTCGCTCCAGGTCCGTACCGTCACCCCGGGCGGGATGCGGCCGTGGCGGTCGCCGTCGAGCAGGACGACGGTCTCGAGGGTGTGCGGTACGTCCGGCAGGTCGGCGACGAGTTCCAGCAGGGTCGCGTCGGTGACCAGCACCCGCACGCCGGTGCTGCGGAGCGCGTGGTCCAGGAAGGAGCCCTTGTAGGCAATGTTGATCGGGACCTCGACGGCCCCGGCGCGGGCCGCTCCCAGCCAGGCGAGCAGGTATTCGGGCCGGTTGGGCAGGAAGATCCCGACCGAGCCGCCCGGGGCGGCGCCCGCCGATATCAGACCGCGTGCCACGTGGGTGACCGCGGTGTCGAGCGCGTCGTAGGTCAGTTCGCTGTCTTCGAAGACGAGCGCGGGCTTGTCGGGGTGCAGGGCGGCCCGGGCGGCGATGAGTCCGCCGACCGTTCCGTCTGCGAGATCGGAGAATCCCTCCAGGCCCGGGGCGCCATTGCCCCGGGCGATGGGCACCGTCATGCCAGCTCCTTCTTCGCCCGGGCCAGGAAGCCCTCCAACGACGGATCCCAGGCGGCTTCGGCGCCGGTCGTCACCAGAAACGCGTCGACTCCGAGCTCCCGGTACCTGCCGAGGGTGTCCAGGACGCGCTCCTCGGTGCCGACGAGCGCCTGGGAGTTGGCGAAGCCGCCCAGGAGCTTGGTCAGCCCGGTCCAGAAGCAGTCGTCGTGCAGCTCGTGGTCGGTGAGCGCGAGCGCCCGTTGCCGTCCGACGGAGGTGTCGGTCGACGACGAGCGCAGGAAGGCCGGCGTTCCGGCGGCCTCGGCGATCTGCCGCTCCACGGCCCGGGCCCGGGCCCAGGCGTCGTCGTCGGTGTCACCGATGAACAGGCGCAGGCTCAGCGAGAACCGCATGGCGCGGCCGTGGCGCTCGGCCGCCGCGCTGACCCGGTCGATGCGTTCCTTCGTGCCGGCGAGCGGCTCCCCCCACAGCATGTACAGGTCGGCGTGACGGGCGCCGAAGTCCACGGCGTCGGCGCTCTCGCCGCCCATGAAGATGGGCACCTGGCCCCGCACCGGCTTGGTCGGCAGCTTCACCGCCTCGGCCGTGTAGTACTCGCCGTGGTGGTCGAAGGGCTCGGTTTCGGCCCAGGCGCGGCGGATGATGTCGAGGTACTCGACCGCCCGCCGGTAGCGGTCGGCCTTGGGCAGGTCGTCCGATTCGCGGCGCAGGTCCTTGTCGGAGCCGCCCACGACCACGTTGATGGCGAGCCTGCCCCGGGCGAGTACGTCGAGGGTGGCGAAGTAGCGCGCGGCGGCCACCGGCGCCATCACGCCCGGACGGTGCGCGACGATGGGCGAGAACCTCTCCGACATCGCCAGCGCGAAGGGAGCGGTGGCGTGGTTGTGCGGCCAGGTGGAGGAGTACCCGAGCAGGACCCGGTCGATGACCTGCGAGCGGTCCAGTTCCTTGATCCTGGAGATCATGAGGTCGGGGTCGGTTTCGCTGGTCTGAAGGGGCTGTAGCCCGGTGAGGAATTCGACCATGGCGTTCTCAGCTTTCTGCGTGGGGTCCGTTGGGGGATGGTGATCGGCGGGCGAGCCAGGCCTCGTGGCGGGCGAAGTGGTGCGGCCGTCGTGTCCGCAGCTCGGCCCGGGCGGTGGCCAGCGCCGTGCCGGCGAGCGTCATCTCGGCGGACACGTCCCACCGCCTGCCGGTGTGCCGCTCGATCCGCGCCAGGACGTCGACGGGCCGTCCGACCGGGACCGGGCGGAGGTAGCGGACCGTCAGCGACTTCGTCACCAGCCGCGGTTCGATCCGCAGCGCGACGACGTTGAGCGCGTCGTCGAACACCGCGGCGGTCCAGCCGCCGTGCGCGACGCCGGGTCCGCCGTGCCAGAACGGTGGGCAGACGACCTCGAACCGCACCGTGTCGTCCCGCGCCTCGGCGATCTCGACGCCCAGGCGGCAGGCGTCTCGCGGAGCGCAGCCACCGCACAGGAGCCGGCCTGACGGGGAGGGCTCGACCGCGAAGGCGTCGGGGTCCTCAGACACCTCCGGCACCTGCGGCCTCCTTGCGCAGGGCCGCCACCACCGCTTCGGGTACGTCGATGGCGCCCCGCCGGAGCGTCTCGTTCCGGCGGGCCGCCGAGCGGTCGAACGGCATCCGCACCGCGCGGCCGTCCTCGACGGGACGGGTGGCGCGGACCGATTCCGCGAAGGCCGCGACCCGCCGTCGGTAGTCGTCCGGGTCGGTGAGCACGCCGGGATCGACCAGCACGACGAAGAAGCCGCAGTCCGAAATGGACGGCGGGTCGGCGGCCGCGCCGGTCATCATGCCGAGCAACTGGACGACCAGGGCGAGCCCGGAGCCCTTGTGCGCGCCCCACACACCGAACGCGCCCTCGAGCGCGGCGGCCGGGTCGAGCGTCGGGGCCCCGTCCGCGTCGTAGGCCTGGCCGGGCGCGAGCTTCTCGCCGAGCCGCGCCTTCAGCCGTACCTCCCCGTACATCACTGCGGAGGTGCCGATGTCCCAGATGACCGGAGTCGGGGTGGCCGGGAAACCGAACGCGATCGGATTGGTGCCGAACCGGGCTTCGGTGCCGCCGTGCGGGGCCACCACCGCGGGTCCGCTGCCCGCGATCAGTCCGGCGAGCCCGGCGGCGGCGGCCTTCTCCAGGTAGTACGAGAACATCCCGGTGTACCAGGTGTTGTGCGCGCCGACGACCGCGACTCCCTGGGCGCGGGCCTTCGCCATGGCCAGCCGCAGCGCGTGCATCCCTACGAGGTAGCCCACCTGGTCGCCGCCGTCCACGGTGGCGGACACCGGCGTCTCGGCGACGACCCGGATGGGCCTCGGTGGCGCCTCGGTCGTGCGGATGCGCTCCGCTATGGACAGCGCGCGGGCGAGTCCGCCGAAGGACAGCCCGCGCAGTTCGCAGTCGAGCAGATGATCGGCGATGGTCTCGGCGGCCTCGGCGGAATGCCCGCATTCGGTCATCGCCGCCGCGACGAGCGCGCGTGCGTCGGGGAGGTGCATCGCCGTCATGAGCCGACCTCCACGGTGAGGAAGCTGGGGATGTGGCCGTCCATAAGCATGCTGGGACAATATAAGCATGCGTATTAGATGGCAAGCATGCTGATACTCCGGAGGGCTGTCGATGGGGGGCCGCGCAGGGGTGGTGATCGGTGCGTCTCCGGGGATCGTCGGCCGATCCCCGGAGGCGAGGTCACATCACCGCGTCGGTCTGGAGCGGGCCCGCGGTGATGCGGAGTGTCCGGACGCGGACCGGCTCTTCCTGGTCGAGGTAGAAGATGTGCATGAACGGGGCGCGCACCACCTGGTCCGGTGCGCTCTTCTTGGCCATGGTCGCCTCGCCGCGCAGCAGGCGGACGCCATCGCCCGCGGTCCAGAACTCCAGGACCTCGTGGGTGATGTTCAGCGGCTCGTCGATCTTGACGAAGAACGCCTTGATGGCTTCGACGCCGTGGATGTGCGCGGTGCCGAAGTGCATCTCGGTGTCCTCGGTCAGCGGTGCGAAGCCCTCGTCGAACTCCAGGGTGTCGATGGCGTTCATGAACTTCAGGACCCAGTCGGGCACGGATGTCGCGTGTGCGGTGTCAGTCATACCTAGTAGCGTAATGCTACTAGTTTCAGATCGCTACTAGACGGGTCGCAGGGTCGATGCCTCGACCGGCTGATGGCAGCTGCTGCACGCGAGGTAGGGATTGGTCGGGTTGCCGCACACCGTGTGCATCAGTGGGTGGTGGCTGATGTCGGTGTCGGTCGCGTGGCTCTCGGCCCAGCGTGTGATGGCCGCGATGGCGGGGACGACGAGTTCACGGGCGCTGTCGGTGAGCTCGTACTCGTACCACGGCTTGTCCGGGCGGTAGGCGCGCTTGGTGAGCAGGCCCAGTTCGGTCAGGCTGTTCAGCCGCGCGGTGAGGATGTTCGCCGAGATGCCCAGGGCCCGCTTGAGCTCGCCGAACCGGCCGACGCCGAAGAACACCTCCCGCAGGATCTGGTAGTTCCAGCGCTCGGAGATCGCGGCCAGGAATTCCTGGCCGTGCTGGAAGGTGACACGGTTCCCGTGGTCGGGCACGGACTTCTCCCTTTGGGTGATCCCGGTAGTAGTCTTGAATCGAAAGTAGTACTGCAATGCTACCGGTGTCCGTGCCGATGTCCCCAAACCCCGGCTCTCGAACGGGAGTTGTGCCATCGAGATCAAATAGCTGCTTTAATTGGGTAGCTGATCTTGAGCCCCGGCCCCTCGGAAAGGCAGCCTTGATGTCCGCCCTTCTCTACCCGTCCCGCTCCCGTTCCGAGGTCCCGTTCGAGGCTGCCGCCGGGGTGCTGCGCGTCATGGCCGACTCCCGCACCCCGGTGTTCTGCACCGTGCACGCGAGTGGACGGCGCCGGTACGGCTACTGGCAGCCGTACGACTCCGTCACCAACAGGGGCGGCTGCTATGTCGCGCTGCCCACCCCGGTATGCGACAGGCTGTACTCCCAGGGGCGGATCACTCTCGGTGAGCCCCTGGTGGATCCGGCCAAGACCACGTACCGCGTATGGCCCGCGCATGGCCCGGTCGCGCCGGTGCGCATCCCGGCGGCGCGGCTGCCCGCGACGGCGGTGGCACAGGTGCTCGCCGCCTGAGCCGGGGTTCCGGGAAGCCGGTTCGGCGACGTATCAGACGTAGAAGCGGGACAGGCTCCGCACCACGGCCGCGGGCTTCGTGCCGCCGTCCACCTCGACCGTGCCGTCGACGGTGATCTGGACGCCGCCGGGTACGTCCTCGACCGAGCTGAGCCGGGCCACGAGCCGTATGCGGGATCCGGCCTTCACCGGTGCGGGGAAGCGCACCTTGTCCAGGCCGTAGTTGACCTTGGTGGTCACGCCCCGTACGTCCAGCAGTTGAGTGAAGAGGGGGATGAACAGGGACAACGTGAGGTAGCCATGCGCGATCGGCGCGCCGAAGGGGCCCTGGGCCGCCCGCTCCGGGTCGGTGTGGATCCACTGGTGATCGCCGGTGGCATTGGCGAAGGTGTCGATGCGGTCCTGGGTGACCTCGATCCAGTCGCTGGTGCCGAGGTCGCTCCCGGCGAGCTTCTTCAGTTCGTCCAGGCCGTTGACGGTGATGCTCATGAATCGGCTTCCTGTTCAGGGGCGGGGGTGCCGTATCGGTCGCGCACCCGGGATTTGAGGAGCTTTCCGGAGGCGGTGCGCGGAAGCTCGTCCGCGACCACCACCGACTTGGGGATCTTGTACTTGGCGAGCCGCCCGGACAGCGATGCCAGCACCTGCTCCGGGTCGAGTTCGGCGCCCGCCGCCGGGACGACGACCGCGCGGGGCACCTCGCCCCATGTGCCGTCCGGGACACCGATCACCGCGCATTCGGCGATGCCCGGGAGGGCGAGCAGAAGGTCCTCGATCTCGGCGGGGTAGACGTTCTCGCCACCGGAGATGATCATGTCCTTGATCCGGTCGACGATGTACACATAACCGTCGTCGTCGACCCGGGCCGCGTCCCCGCTGCGGAACCAGCCGTCCGCGAAGGCGGCCTCCGTCTCCTCGGGCAGCCCCCAGTAGCCGGACATCACATGTGGTCCGCGCACCACCACTTCGCCAGTCTCGCCGCTGCCGACCGGGGTGAGGCCGGGCCGTACGACCCGTACGTCGCTGAAGAAGTGCGGTACGCCCGCCGAGCCCGCCTTGGCGGCGGCGTGCTCGGCGTCCAGGAAGAGGGTGCCGGGCGCGGCCTCGGTCATGCCGTAGCCCTGGAGGAAGGTGAGCCCGCGCTCCTGGTAGGCGGCTATGAGCGGGGTCGGCACAGGCGATCCGCCGCAGGTGAGGATGCGGAGCGAGGACAGATCGGCGTTCGCCCAGCGGGGATGCCGGGCCACCTGGCCGAACATCGTCGGCACTCCGAACATGAAGGTGATGCGGTGCCGTTCGATCAGATCGAGGGTCGTCCCCGGGTCGAAGGACTCCACCAGGACGCAGGTGCCGCCCTTGAGCAGTACCGGCAAGGTGATCATGTTCAGGCCGGCGGTGTGGAACAGCGGGGCGGACACCAGGGCACGCTCGTCGGCGAACAGATCGTGGTCGACCAGCACATTGACGGCGTTCCAGATGATGTTGGCGTGGCTGAGCATCGCGCCTTTGGGGCGGCCGGTCGTCCCCGAGGTGTACATGATGAGGCAGGTGTCGTCGGGGGAGACCGGTTCGTCGATCGGCTCGGCCGGCGCGGCCGCCAGGATCTGCTCGTATGCGTCGCCGATCTGGACGCGGATCCGTACATCGGTGCCGGCCGGCAGCCCATCGACGAGCCCGGCGTGTGCGGCGCCGTGGATGAGGGCCTTGGCGCCGGAGTCGGCGAGCTGGTAGGCGATCTCGGGGCCGGTGAGCCGGGTGTTGAGGGGGACGAAGACGGCGCCGAGGAGCCCGGCGGCGAACAGGGTCTCCAGATAGGCGGGGTGGTTGGGGCCGAGATGGGCGATGCGGTCGCCACGCCGGATGCCCCGGGCGCGCAGGGCGTGGGCGAGGCGGGTGGTGCGGATGTGCAGGGTGCCGTAGTCGGTCGACTGCTCGCCGTGGATCAGGGCCGTGCGGTGCGGGGTCTTACGGGCCCGGCGTGCGGGCCATGACCCCAGTCCCTCGTTGCGCATCTGGCACCCCTTACGGTGTGGTCAACCCGAGCAGCCGGGCCGCGTTCTCCTTGAGGATCTTCGGCTTGACCGCGTCCTTGATGGAGAGCTTGTCGAAGTCGGCCAGCCATCGGTCCGGGGTGAGCACCGGGAAGTCCGAACCGAACAGGACCTTGTCCTTCAGCAGGGTGTTGGCGTACTGCACCAGCTGCGGGGGGAAGTACTTCGGCGACCAGCCGGACAGGTCGATGTGCACCCCGGGCTTGTGGGTCGCCACCGCCAGCGCCTCGTCCTGCCAGGGGAACGACGGATGCGCCAGGATGATCTTCAGATGCGGGAAGTCGGCGGCCACGTCGTCCACATGGAGCGGGTTGGAGTACTTCAGGCGGATCCCGCCCCCGCCGGGCACACCCGCCCCGATGCCGGTCTGGCCGGTGTGGAAGAGGGCGATGGTGCCGGTCTCCTCGATCACCTCGTACAGGCCGTACGCCACCGACCGGTCGTTGGGGAAGAAGCCCTGGATGCTGGGGTGGAACTTGAAGCCCTTGACGCCGTACTCCTCGACCAGCCGCCGGGCCCGCCGGACACCCGCCTTCCCCCGGAAGGGGTCGATGGAGGCGAAGGGGATGAGGACGTCCGCGTTGGCGGCGGCGGCCTCGGCGACCTCCTCGTTCGGGACGGGCTCGGTGCCGGTGGCGGACTCGGCGTCCACCGTGAAGATGACGGCGGCCATCCTCCGCTCGCGGTAGTAGGCGGCCGTCTCCTCGAGGGTGGGCTTCCGCTTGCCCTCGACCCCGAAGTAGGCGGCGGAGGCGTCGTGCAGCTCGTCGTCCAGGGAGGAGTGGCCCTTGGAGGACACCTCCGCGTGGGTGTGGACGTCGATGGCGACCAGATTCCGGAGGTCCATCACGCCTCCGGGGTCTTCGGCGCGGGGATGCCCACCGTCTGCGGCTCGGCGCCGACCGATGTGGGCCAGGCGTCGGCGAGGGCCTCGGGGGTCCAGCCGCCGTCGGCGTAGGCGGTCCGGACCTCCTGCGGATGCGACCAGAGCGCCACCTTGTCGCCGCCGATGCCGACGCACTGGCCGGTGATGCCGCGGGCGGCGTCGGAGGCCAGGAACGGGACGAGTGCGGCGCAGTCCTCCGGGGTGCCGAATCCCTCGCCCTTGCGGAGGAAGTCCGGCAGCGGTTCGCCGTTCCTCAGGGCCTCCACATACGGGGCGAAGGCGGGAATGGTCTCGGTCATCGCGGTGGCGGCGACCGGCACGATCGCGTTGACGGTGATGTTCGCGCGGGACAGCTCCATGGACCAGGTGCGGGCCATGGCGGCGATTCCGGCCTTGGCGGCCGAGTAGTTGGTCTGGCCGAAGTTGCCGCGCTGCCCGGCCGGGGAGCCGACGAGGACGAGCGTGCCGCCTTCGCCCTGCTCGCGCATGCGCAACGAGGCGGCGCGGGCGCAGGTGAAGGTGGCGCGCAGATGGGTGGTGATGACCGTGTCGAAGTCCTCGTCGGTCATCTTCCACAGCACCCTGTCGCGCAGGATGCCCGCGTTGGTGACCAGGACGTCGAGCCGGCCGAACTCCTCGACGGCACGGCTCACCAGCCGGTCGGCGGCCTCCGCGGGGCCGACCGGGACCACCTCGGCCACGGCGGTGCCGCCGGCCTCGGTGATGGACTTGACGGCCCGTTCGGCCACGGCTTCGTCGACGTCGTTGACGACCACGGACGCGCCGTGGGCGGCGAGGGCGTGTGCGTAGGCGAGGCCGAGACCCCGGCCGCTACCGGTGACGACGGCGGACTTGCCGGTCAGATCGATGGTGGGCACGAGCGGGTCCCTTCGCATGGGGTGCGTCTGTGCGGCGCCGGGTGTGGCGGTGAGATCGAAGCTAAGCGCAATAATTGGTGTCGTCAACAGTTGTTGTCGACCTCGGGTGCGTCATGCTGGACTCTGCACACCAGACCCACCCCCTCCGGGAGTCGAGACCGGCGCCCCGGGGCCGAGACCAGGGAGCCCGCCATCGCCCGCCGGCACACCGACACCCCGCCCCCCATCGACGCGGACGAACCGTGGATGCGGGAGCTGCACGCGGACACGGGCTATCTGCTGTACCGCCTCGGCCTGCGCTCCGGTCAGCTGTTCAACACCTTCCTCCAGGAGTCGGGGCTGCGGCTGCGGCACTACGCCGTGCTGCGCTACCTCGCCACCTGCGAGGGCGCGTTGCAGCGGGAGCTCAGCGCCCGGCTCGGCTACGACCCGAGCGCGATCGTCGGTCTGGTGGACGACCTGGAGAAGCTGGGGTTCGCCGAGCGCCGGCCCGCCCCCGACGACCGCCGCAGCCGCGTCGTCGTCCTCACCGAGGACGGCCGCGCGTTCCTCCGCGACACGGATCAGGCGGGCCGGCGGGTAACCGACGAACTGCTCACCCCGCTCGCCCCCGCCGAACGGGAGGCGCTGCACGCGCTCCTGGTGCGGGTCGCCGGGAACGGGCTCGCCTGACGCGCCGGACGACCGCCGATGGCCGGCGCCGGGGGCCGGCTGCCGCGTGTGCGGGGGCCTCGTACTGTATGCGTGTGACCGGTCCAGCCCTCCGCCCCCAGTCCCTCCTGCTCAGCTTCCTCGGTGACGAAGTGCTGGGCCGCGGGGTGTGCGTGTACACGGGGAGCGTCATCGAGGTGTTCCGGCGCGCCGGGGTCGGCGAGCAGGCCACCCGGTCCACCCTCACCCGCATGGTCGGCCGTGGTCTGCTGAGTCGTCGGCGAGAGGGCCGGCGGACCTACGTCGGCCTCACCGACCGCTCGGAGGCGATCCTCCGCGACGGCG
Source organism: Streptomyces javensis (assembly GCF_039525925.1). Taxonomy (NCBI): domain Bacteria; kingdom Bacillati; phylum Actinomycetota; class Actinomycetes; order Kitasatosporales; family Streptomycetaceae; genus Streptomyces; species Streptomyces javensis. The sequence continues at coordinate 240,903 of NZ_BAAAIF010000002.1, forward strand.
AGCGGCGCATCTGGAAGACGGGCGCGGTCAATCGCGAATGGGACGGCACCTGGACCCTGCTCGGCTTCTCGCTTCCGGAGTCGTGGCAGCGCCAGCGGCACGATCTGCGCTCCCAGCTGACCTGGGCGGGCTTCGGCGCGCTGTTCAACGGACTGTGGATCGCGCCGGGCGAGGTCGACGTCTCCGGGATCGTCGCCGAGCTGGGACTGGCCGCGCATGTGAAGGTCTTCCGCGCCCACGCGGCCGCCGGCATGGACATCGCCGAGATGGTCGACGAGACCTGGGACCTGCGCGCGCTGGGCGCCGGATACCGGGACTTCGACGCGTCCTGGCGGCCGTACGCCACGGGTGGCGTGGACTTGGCCGGTGAGGACGCCCTCGCGCTGCGTCTGCGCTTGACCGCCGAGTGGCTCCAGGTCATCCGCAGCGATCCCCGGCTGCCCGTACGGCACCTGCCGGAGGACTGGCCCGCGGCCGGGGCGGAGGAGACGTTCCGCGCGGTCCACGGCCTGTTGGAGGCGCCCGCCCGGGAGGCGGCGCGCCGGTCGATCGAAACCGTTCCGGCGTAGCCGTCCGCACGTCTGCCACACCGGGGCGCGCTCTCAGGCGAAATTGTGCATTGCGTTGACGGCTGCAAGAAATGAGCCCTACATTCCTCCACACCTTCGTTCAGCGCGCTGAGCACGCGCCCCAGGTCCTCCGCTCCGCAGCCGCCCACAAGGAGCCACTCCCATGTCTGCTCGCACCCGACCGCGTATCGCCCTGGCCGCCCTGGCCTCCGCCGCCCTCGCCACCCTTCCCTGGTCAGCCGCCCAGGCGGACCCGAAGGCCACGGCCCACCTCACCGGCACCCTCGCCGACGGCGCCACCTGGGTGGCGGACGTCCCCGACCGCTGGAACGGCACCCTGCTGCTGTTCAGCCATGGCTTCGGCCCCACCGTCGCCCAAGACGCCCCTTCCGACGCCGTACGCGCCGAACTGCTCGCCGAGGGCTATGCGATGGCCGGTTCGTCGTACGACCCCCATGGCTCGATGTGGGCCCTGAACAGCGCCGAAGCCGACCAGTTCGCGACGCTCGACGCGGTCGCCGCGAAGATCGGCACCCCGCGGCGCACCCTGGCCGTCGGCCAGTCCATGGGCGGACTCGTCAACGCGCAGATCGCCCGCGACGGCGCCGGCCGTGTCGACGGCGCGCTCGGCCTGTGCGGCCTGGTCGCGGGCGGCACCGACCTGGACAACTACCAACTCGACGCCGAGTACACCATCGCCCGGCTGCTCCTGCCGGGGCAGGACCTCCGGCTGGTGCGCTTCGGCTCCGCCGACGACGCGGCCGCCACCGCCGGGAAGCTCACCGACGCGGTCACCGCCGCGCAGGCCACACCGCGGGGCCGGGCCCGGATCGCGCTGGCCGCGGCCTTCCTCAACCTGCCCGCCTGGGCGCCCGGGAAGGACCGGCCCGCCCCGGCGGACTGGGCGGGTCAGGAGGAGCAGCAGTACACGTGGTTCGCGCAGGGCATCCTGGCGTTCGTCGAGGGCGGCCGGTTCGCCGTGGAGCGGTCCGTCGGTGGCAACAACTCCTGGAACCGGGGCGTCGACTACGCCCGTCTGCTCGCCGGTTCCGCGCACGCCCCGCAGGTCCGCGCGCTGTACCGGGCGGCCGGACTCGACCTGCGCGCCGATCTGACGTCCCTGACGCGGGGTGGATCGATCGCCGCCGACCCCGACGCGGTCCGTACGGCGCGGCGCACCTCGTCCGCCGGTCAGGGCCTCGGCATGCCGCTGCTGGACGTGCACACGATCGCCGACAACCTCGTACCCGTGGAGCAGGAACGGCGGTTCGGCGACCGGGTGCGCACGGCCGGGGACGGCGCGCTGCTGCGCCAGGCCTACGTCGAACGACAGGGCCACTGTGCGTTCACCACCGCCGAGACCGTGGCCGCCCTGCACGCGCTCGACCACCGCGTCACCACCGGCCACTGGGACGACGCGACCCCGGCCGCGCTTCAGCGGTCCGCCACCGCGCTCGGTCTGGACGGGGCGGCGTACGTCCCGTACCACCCGGCGCGCCTGACGGTCGGCCGCGACCGCCCGGCGCCTCCCGTCCGCCACTGACGTTGGGACCCTCAGATGTCCGACGCATCCGACTCTTCTCCCTCCGCACCCCCGTCCGCGCCTACGGCCCCGCGGCTCCCGCTCGGTACGCTGGTCGCCGGCTGTCTCGCCGTCTGCCTCGCCCAGATCGGCCTCGCGATACCGGCCACCCTCAACGGCCTGTTCCAGGAACACCTCCACCCCGTCGGCGCCCAGCTCACCTGGATCTCCGACGCGTTCCTGCTGCCCGTCACCGTCCTCGAGCTCTCCTTCGGCGTGCTGGGCGACCTCTTCGGCCGCAAACAGCTCCTCGTCGGCGGGGCCGCGCTGGTGTGCGCGGGCGAGGTCGTCGCCGCGAGCGCGTCCGGCATCCATCAGCTGTGGGCCGGGCAGGCGCTGGCCGGTCTCGGCGCCGCCGCGCTCTTCCCCACCTCGCTCGCCATGATCGCGGCCGGTACCCACACCGATGCCCAGCGCGCCCGGGTCATCGCCCTCTGGGCCTCCAGCCTGTCCGCGGGCGGCTTCTTCGCGCCGCTGCTCGGCGGTATCACCGGCACCTACGGCTCCTGGCGCTCGGCGTTCGTGGTGGTCGCCGTACTGGCCGCGGTCAGCGCCCTGGCGAGCCTGTGGCTCGCCGCCAACTCCCGTGCCCCTGAAGGACGTTCGCTGGACGTCGGCGGCCAGATCACCATCGGCGTCGGTCTGTTCGCCCTGCTGTACGCCGTGATCCAGGGGCCGGCCGACGGCTGGGGATCGCCCCCCGTGGTCGTGGCGTTCGTGATCGCCGCGGTGTTCCTGGGCCTGTTCGTGGCCGCCGAGAGCCGGGCCCGCTCGCCCCTCCTGCGCCTGGACCTGTTCCGCGACCGTTCCTTCGCGATCGCGTCGGTCGTCGCGGTGGTGGGCATGTTCAGCTTCCTGGGCACGGCCTACGCGGCGAGCATCCGGCTCGGCCCCATCCAGCACCAGAGCCCCCTGCGCACCGCCTTCGCGTTCCTGCTGCTCAACGGCATCACCCCGGTGCTCACCCCGCTGACCTCCCGGCTGCTGAACCGGCTGCCCGCACGGGCGCTGCTCACCTCCGGTCTGGCGCTGATCGCCGTGGGCGACTTCCTGGCCGCCGCGCTCGACGTCGGCGACCGGAGCCTGACCTCGCTGATTCTGCCGCTCGGCCTGGTCGGCATCGGCTTCGCCCTCACGGTGTCGTCCATCACCGCGACCGCCGTCAACACGGTGCCACTGCCGCTCGCGGGCATGGCCAGCGCGTCCACCAACCTGCTGCGCGACTTCGGCTTCACCCTCGGCCCCGCGGTCATCGGCGCGGTCGCGCTGAGCCAGGCCACATCCCGGGTGACCTCCTCGCTGGCCACCTCGTCGTCCCTGACCGCGGAGTCGAAGGCGGCGGCGCACGACGTGCTGAGGGAGGGCGGCCCTCTCGCGCTGAACTCCGTCCCCGCCGCCTCGCCGCCGGGCGCGGCCCGCGCACACGCCCTCGACGCCCTCGGCCACGGCTACGCGATCGGCTTCGTGGTGTGCGGCTCAGCCGCCGTGTTCTCGGCGCTGCTGGTGGCGACGGCTCTGCGGGGGCGGACGGCGGAGAGGGGTGCGCCGCGAGCGGAGGGCGGTGTGCGACGGTGGCCGGCCGGAGAGTCTCAGGCCGCGGGTTGAGTGAAGCGGATGCGGTTGCCGAACGGGTCACGCAGGCCGCAGTCGATCCCGTACGGGCGCTCGGTGGGCTCCTCGGTGAACTCCACGCCCTGCGCCAGCAGGGTCTCGTAGGTCTTGCGGCAGTCGGGGGTGGTCAGGATGAGCCAGCCGCCCATCACCCCCTTGGTGACCAGCTCACGGACTTGCTCCGCCGTCTCCTCCGACATCGCCGGGGCGCCCGGCTTCTCCAGCAGGATCTGCCGCTCGGGATGACCGTGAACGCTGACGGCGAGCCAGCGCATGAAGCCCAGGTTGACGTCCGCGGCGACTTCCAGGCCGAGCTTGCCGACGTAGAAGTCGAGGGCCTCGTCCTGGTCGAGGACGTAGATCTGCGAATGTGTGATGGCGTTGAACATGGGCCTCACGCTACCGAGCGGAGGGGACGAGAACTTATCCGAAACTGCTCACTCGGCGGACGGCTGACACCGGGACGGTACGGATGCCTCGGACGGTCGGGCGCTCGGCCGCGTCCACGCCATCGTGAAGCACGTCGGCACGCCGGTGGCCACCGCTTCCTTGCGGTAGGCCCGCGGCGATCGGCCGACGATGTCGCGGAACGTGCGGCTGAAGGTGCCCGGGCTGCCGAAGCCGACGTCGAAGCAGATGTCCGTCACGCCGCGGTCGGTCTCCCGCAGCAGGAACATCGCCCGCTCCACGCGGCGGCGCTGTAGGTAGCGGTGCGGCGTCTCACCGAACGTGGCCCGGAAGGTGCGCGTGAAGTGCGCCTCGGAGACATGCGCGATCCGGGCCAGGGCCGGGACGTCGAGCGGCCGCGCGTAGTCGCGGTCCATCGCGTCCCTGGCCCGGAGCATGCGGCGGTTGGTCTCTTCTGCGGCGCGGCTCACGGTGCCATCACATCACGGCCGCCCCGGCGGCACACCCGCCTCGTACTGTCAGCCCGTGGGGTGCTGTGCCGGCGGGCTGACGTCTTCGGTGGCGGCCCAGGAGGCGAGCAGGCGCAGTCCTTCTTCCGAGGGGGAGCCGGGTTCGGCGGTGTAGATGGTCATGCTGAGTCCGGGTTCGGCGGCCAGGTCCAGGACCTCGTAGGCAAGGGTGAGGTCGCCGACCGCGGGGTGGCGGAACCGCTTGGTGCCGGTCCCGTGGCGTCGGACGTCGTGGGCGCCCCAGCGGGTGCGGAAGCTCTCGCTGCGGGTGGACAGCTCCCCGACGAGGTCTTGCAGATCCTTGTCGTGGGCGTCCCGGCCGGCCTCGCGGCGCAGGATGGCCACCGCCATGTCCCCGAACAGCTCCCAGTCGGGGTAGAACCGGCGGGAGGCCGGGTCGAGGAAGTTGAAGCGGGCCAGATTCCGCTGGTTGTCCGCGTTGGCGAAGAGATCGGTGTAGAAGGCGCGGGCGAGGGGGTTGGCGGCCAGGATGTCCATCCGGCCGTTGCTCACGACCGCGGGCCCCGCTGTGATCGCGTCCAGGGTCCATTGCAGGCTGCGGTGCAAGGTCCACTGCCGGGTGGTGCGGCGCCGGGGGCGGGTGAGGGCGTCGGAGCCGTCGGCGGCCTGGGCCAGGTGCAGGAGATGGGCGCGTTCGGCGTCGTCCAGCTGGAGCGCGCGGGCGACGGCTTCGAGGACGGCCGGGGAGGCGCCGGCGAGGCTGCCGCGCTCGAGTTTCGCGTAGTACTCGACGCTCATGTCGGCCAGCGCGGCGACCTCGCTCCTGCGCAGCCCCGGTACGCGCCGCCGGGACCCGGCGGGCAGGCCGGCCTGCTCCGGGGTGATCTTCGCTCGCCGCGAGGTCAGGAACTCGCGGGCCTCCTCACGGTGGTCCATGTCTCCGACCGTACGACGTGTACGCCACCGGAGCGATGTACCAGCAGTACACCTCTCACTGGTGACTCGCTGCCCGCGCGAAACGGGGTTCTCCTGGGGGACGTGGCGCTCGACGTCGACCCGTGGGAGCGGGCCGGCCCAGCGCTCGGTCCCGGGCCGCGGGCGGCGGTCTCGTTTCGCCGCCGCGCCGGGACCGCCATCGCACAGCGGTGTCCGGTACCCCCGGTACCGGACACCTCAGCAGGTAAGGAGCCTCCTTCATGCGCGGAGCAGTGATCCACGCCCCCGGCGACGTGCGCTTCGAGACCGTGGACGACGCGAAGATCCTCAAGCCGACCGACGCGATCATCCGCACCGCCGTCACCTGTGTGTGCGGCTCGGACCTGTGGCCGTATCGCGGCGCGGAGCCGACCGAGCAGGCGCACCCCATGGGGCACGAGTACGTCGGCTTCGTGGAAGAGGTGGGGGCCGAGGTCACCGCGGTCGAGCCGGGTCAGTTCGTCGTCGGTTCGTTCGCCACCTCGGACAACGCCTGCGCGAACTGCCGCAACGGCTTCCAGTCGAGCTGCCTGAACCGCGAGTTCATGAGCACCTGCCAGGCCGAGTACGTGCGCATCCCCAACGCCCAGGGCACCCTGGTCGCCACCGACGGGGTGCCGGGCGAGGAGTACTGGCCCGGCCTGCTGGCCGTCTCCGACGTCATGGGCACCGGATGGTGGGCCGCCGACGCCGCCGAGGTCAGGCCCGGCTCCACCGCAGTCGTCGTCGGCGACGGTGCGGTCGGCCTGTGCGCGGTGATCGCGGCCAAGGAGCTGGGCGCGGAGCGGATCATCGCCATGTCGCGCCACGAGCCCCGGCAGAGGCTCGCCCGCGAGTTCGGCGCCACCGACATCGTGGCGGAGCGCGGCGAGGAGGGCGTGGCCCGGATCAAGGAGCTGACGAACGGGATCGGCGCGGACTCGGTCCTGGAGTGCGTGGGCACCGCCCAGGCCATGCGGCAGGCCCTGTCCTCGGCCCGGCCCGGCGGCGACGTCGGCTTCGTCGGCGTCCCGCACGAGGTGGCCGTCGACGGCCAGGAGCTGTTCTTCTCCCACGTCGGCCTGCGCGGCGGCCCCGCGCCCGTGCGCCGCTACCTGCCCGACCTGATCGAGCGCGTACTGACCGGCCGGATCGACCCGGGCAAGGTCTTCGACCTCACCCTGCCCCTGGAACAGGTCGCCGAGGGCTACAAGGCCATGGACGAACGCCGCGCCATCAAGACCCTCCTCAAGCCCTGACTCAAGCTGACTCAAGCCCTGACTCAAGCCCGATACCTACCGGACAAGGAAACGACCTTGCAGATCACCCGAAGCTCGATCAACACCGTCAAGGGGCCCGCCGACTGGTTCACCGGCGAGGTCTACATCGACGCCGTCGCCGCGGCCCCTGCCCCGTCCCGGGTCAGCGCCGCCCTGGTGCACTTCATGCCCGGGGCCCGCACCCACTGGCACCGCCACCCGCTGAGCCAGACCGTCTTCGTCACCGAGGGGGTCGGCCTGTGCCAGCGCCGCGGTGGACCCATCGAGGTCATCCGCCCCGGCGACCGCGTCCTGTTCGAGGCCGACGAGGAGCACTGGCACGGTGCCGCGCCGAACCGGCTGATGGTCCACCTGGCCATCAACGAATCCGACGCCGACCACGACGTGGTGCACTGGCTGACCCCCGTCACGGACGACGAGTACGCCGCCGCTCCGCCCACCGACTGACCCCGGTCCCGACGAGGCCGCACCGGCCGTTGTTCTCGCGCTGCTGACAGCAGTAATTTCACCGGCTCGCAGATGGCCACCGCGCAGAACGCCGCCGCCTCCCGTAACTTCATGGGACTGATGTCGGAGCAGAGCCCGTTCTCAAGCCCTGCACACCCACACCGGAAGGAGAGCGGCCCATGGCCACCTGGAGTCGTGAAACGCTGGAGCGGATCGCCGACGCCGACGAGCTGCGCATCGCGCCCCGCCGCGGCGACGGAACGCTGCGCGAGCCGACCACCATCTGGGTCGTACGCGACGGTGACGACCTGTACATCCGTTCCTGGCGCGGAACGGCCGGTACCTGGTGGAACACCGCCCGTACCCACCGGGCCGGGCACATCAGCGCCGGCGGTGCCGAGGTCGACGTCACCTTCACCCCCGTGGACGACCCTGCGGTCAACGACCGCGTGGACGCCGCCTACCGGGTCAAGTACGGCCGCCACAGCGGTTACGTCGAGTCCATGGTCGCCGAGCCGGCCCGCGCCACCACGCTCCGCCTGACCGCCCAGTCCTGAACCCGCGCCCGTCGTCCCCCGCCGAGCGCCTCCCGATCTCCAGGAGCCCTCCTCATGACCACCTTCGCCCTCATCGGTGCCGGTCCCGGCCTGGGCGTCGCCGTCGCCCGGCGCTTCGGCCGTGAAGGCTTCGACATCGCGCCACGCTCGGCCCGATCGAGGTGCTGGAGTACAGCCCTGTCCCACATGCCCGCCGGGCCCAGCGCAGGGCGCGGCGCCGCAACGCCGTGGCCGTCGTGACGGGCTCCGTGTGGGATGTCGGCCGCTCAGCAGGCTGTTGGCGAGCGGTGGCGCCGCCGTTGCCGATCGTGGCTTGCGAGGTCGGCCGATCGGACGGCGGTCGGCACTGCCGCGGCCGTTGCACCGGAGCTCGGCGTGGCCGAAGTCGGCTTCGTACCCGCCGTCCTCCACTACCTGGCGAGGTGGAATCCTGCTGTCCGCCTCGACCTCGGGGACGGCCGCATGGTCATCCCCAACCGCGGCGGGCTCGGCCTCTCCCTCAGCGAGCAGGCGCCGCGTGGACCAGGAGGTCGGCGGTCTTCGGCAGCGGCCCCCGGTGACCGCCGCCACCCGCGAGATGCCTGTCTTCGGCACCATGTGTCCGGCGCGTCACCCGGAGGGCTGGTGCCCGGACGTCGCGGCGGTGCCGGCGTCGGTGTCGGTGTCGAGCAGTGACTCCGTGCTGGTCTCCGGTGCCCACACCCAGCAGACCAGTCCGCCGACGAGGAGGATCACCACGCATCCGATGAGGGCGGTGTTGATGCCGTGGCCGGCCTCGACGACGGGGAGCAGGAAGGTGCTGGCGGCTGATCCGAGTCGGCTGGCGGCCGTCGCGATGCCCACGCCCGAGGCCCGCAGATCGGTGGGGAACAGCTCCGGCGGGTAGACGAACTCCAGGTTCACCGCGGCGGACATGAGGAAGGCGAAGGCGGCGAACACCGCGATGACGACGATGGCGGACGCGCCCGCGCCGGCGAACAGGATGAGCGCGGTGAGCAGCAGCGCGCCGATGAAGAAGGTTCCCACCAGGAACCGGCGGCGGCTGATGTGGTCGATCAGCACCAGGCCGACGACGGCCCCGATGAGCAGGAACACGTTGTAGAGAGCACCGGCGCCCATCTTGCTGGTGACGCCGAGGGACTCCATCACCTGGGAGGAGAAGGTGCCGAGCGCGAAGAAGGGGATGACCTGACAGACGTAGAAGAGTGCGCCCACCGCGGTCCGCCTGCGGTAGGCGGGCCCGAAGAGGGCCGTGAGGCCGCGGTTCCGGCTCAGCGGGGGAGCGGTGGGCGGAAGGACACCCGGGCCGAGGTGGCGGCGGACGACATCGGCGGCTTCGGCGTTCCGCTGGTGCTTGGCGAGCCAGAGCGGGGATTCGGGCACTCCCAGGCGGAAGCCGAAGACGAGCAGGGCCGGGAGCGCGCTGATGGCGAGCATGTACCGCCAGGCGTCGTCTCCGTGTCCAGTCAGGAGGAAACCGATGAGATAGGCGAAGACGTAACCGGCGGCCCAGGCGACGGCCAGCAGGCTCATGAGGCGGCCGCGGAACTTGCGCGGTGAGTGCTCGGTGACGAGGGACTTGCTCACGACATAGTCGGCGCCGAGCACCAGCCCGAGGAACAGCCGCAGGATCAGGAGCTGTCCGGGTGTCTGCACGAAGAATTGCAGGAGCGACAGCACGGCGAAGAAGAGCATGTCCCAGCCGAAGATCGATCTGCGGCCGATCCGGTCCGCGATCGGGCCCACGGCGATGGCACCGACGAACAGGCCGGTCAGGGTCGCCGCGCCCAGCGCGCCGGTCCACAGCGGAGTGAGACTGAGGGTGTCGTCCGCCGAGGCGATGACGATGCCGATGATGCCGAGGATGAACCCGTCGCTGAACTGGCCGCCCGTGCCGGCGACGGCGATCCTGATGTGGAAGCGCGTCAGCGGGGCGTCGTCGTAGGCGATGGGCGCGGGCTGGGTGGGGGAGACGGGAGTGGTCATCGTGCCGTTCCTCCGTCGCTTCCGCCCGCTCGCAGTTCGGCGGTGGCCGATTCGTAGCCGCGGGTCGCCGACATCTCGACCCACCGGTCGAGCGCCCCGGCGAGATTGCGCTCGCGGTGGGGGCCGTTCCAGTTCAGGCCGAGGACGCAGCGCTCGGTGAAGGTCGTGGCGGCCGCGGCCAGGTCCTCGAATATGTTGCTCAGGGCGTCGAGGATCACCGGTTCCATGACGTTGAGTTCCAGTTCGCCGGCGGCGACGGCGCATTCAACGGTGTGGGCGCTCCCCCTGACGCGATAGCTGAGCTGCATCACGTACTCCGGTATCACGGGATTGACCTTGGCGGGCATGATGGAGGATCCGGCCTGGACCGCCGGTATCGTCAGCTCGCCGAACCCGCCCCGTGGCCCCGAGGACAGCAGCCGGACATCAGCGGCGATCTTCGCCATGGTGATCGCCGCCCGGGCGCCGGCCGAGGCGATGTGGGCGTAGGGATCGAAATGCGCGAGGCTGTCGTACGGGTTCTCGGACGCGCTGATGGGAAGCCCCGTGAGCCGTGCGAGTTCCTCGGCGCAGCGCTCCGCGAAGTGGGCGGGCGCGCCGATCCCGGTGCCCACCGCGGTCGCTCCGACCGGAACGGTGGTCAGGGCACGGGTTGCCGCCTCGAGAACGCCGGCGGTGCGGTGGACGGCCGCCGCCTGTGCCCGGTGGGTGTCACCGGCGGTCAGAGTGACCGCGTCCTGGAGACATGTACGGCCCAGTCGGTGGGTCGTGTCGAACTCGGCCGCCTTCGACTCCAGGGCGTCCGCGAGCCGGTTCAGAGCGGCCACGGGTGCTTCGACCTGGTTCAGCAGTGCGAGCGCCATGGCGGTCGGATAGGTGTCGTTGGTGGACTGGGACGCGTTCACATGGTCATTGGGATGGACGGTGGTTCCGGCCAGCTCAGCGGCGCGTGCCGCGATCACCTCGTTGACGTTCATATTGGCGGTGGTGCCGCCGCCGCCGTGCACCAGCGCGGTGGGGAAATGCCCGGCGTGCTCGCCGTCGAGGATCTCCTGGCACGCCGTGGTGATGGCGTCGCAGCGCTGTTCGTCCAGCACACCGAGGGCCTGGTTGGCGCGTGCCGCGGCCAGCTTCACCTGGGCGTACCCGCGCACCAGGGGCGGGAAGTCGCCGAAGGTGCGGCCACGGGGCGGGAAGTTGTTCATGGCCAGCTCGGTCTGCGCTCCGTACAGGGGCGCCCACGTCGAATCCGGATGGATACCGGTGCTCACAAGCTGCTCCGTTCTTCGGGGAGAGGGTTCGACCACTACCGCGTCCGCGGTGCGCGTCACCCTAGGCACCGATATACGGCCTGAACAGCAATGATGCTCTCCCAGCAACAAGCTTGTGGCATTTTCGCTGGTGAGATGGAAAAGTGATGGCAGTATGTTGCTGTGACAACAACAAGTGAAAGGGGTGGCGGGTAATGGACTCGGCGGCCGAACGCGTAGCCGTACTGCTACTGGCCTTCGGGCGTCGCGGCGCCACCGGGGATCACTCCGTCAGCGATCTGGCCAGAGCGGTCGGCCGGGAGCGCAGCCAGGTCTCCCGCATGCTCCAGGCCCTCAGTCGCGGCGGTCTCGTCGAGCAGGACAGCCAGACCAAGCGATACCGGCTGAGCTGGGACATGCTGGTCCTGGCCGCCGGTGCCGGAGACAGCTCGCTCCTGCGGGCGGCCAGACCCGTGCTGCGCGCGCTCGTCGCACGCACCGGTGAGGTGGCGCTGCTGTCCGTGCAGCGCGGCAACCGGTCGCTGACCGTACTGCGCGAGGAGTCGAACCAGTCCCTGCGGGCCGGTGGCTGGGTGGGCCGCAGCTCACCTCTGCACTGCACGGCCTCCGGCCGAGCCCTGCTCTTCGACACCGACGACGATCTCGTGGCGGAACTCGTCGCGGAGGACCTGACGACTCCCATATCGGGGCTGTCCGCTCCCCGGACCCTGGAGGAGGTTCTCGAACGCCTGCGGAGCGAACGCGACCGTGGGTACAGCATGGCGAGCGAGGAGGTCGAGATCGGCCTGACCTCGGTCGGAGTTCCGCTGCGTACACCGGCCGGTGGGCTGGTCGGCGTGATCAACGTGTCCGGCCCCACATCACGGATGATCAACCGGCTCGATGACGCGGCCCGGCGGCTCCGCGCCGCCGCCACCGCCATCGAGAACACCCTCGGGCGGATGCCGGACGGGAACGGGCCGGGCCGGTCCTCCTGACCGGCCCGGCCGTCCGGAAAGGGGCAGGGACCTTCGACCCCGGCCCTGGACTCTTCGGCCCTGTGCGGCCGCTGCCCGGCCAATGATCATGTTGTGAGCCGGAAAGCGGGCGGCCTTCACGTGTGCTGCCCTTTGTGCGTTGCCCTTTCCGGCTGTTTTGGAATTGATCAAAGAGGCGGAAGGGCGCGGCTCGGTGGACGGAATGACTACCAAGGGGAACCACATCAGGGGAGTTGCTCCCGGAGCGGACTCCCCGCCGACGCGAAGGCATCTCCTGGTGGAGTGGCTGACGACAACCGATCACAAAAGGATCGGGACGCTGTACCTGGTCTCGGCTTTCGCCTTCTTCCTCGTCGGCGGCCTGATGGCGCTGGTCATGCGGGCCGAATTGGCGCGCCCGGGGACCCAGATCATGTCCAACGAGCAGTACAACCAGGCATTCACGATGCATGGCTCGGTCATGCTGCTGCTCTTCGCGATGCCTCTGTTCACCGGGTTCGCCAACTGGATCATGCCGCTTCATATCGGGGCTCCGGACGTGGCCTTTCCGCGTCTGAACATGCTGTCCTACTGGCTGTTCCTTTTCGGCTCGCTGACCGCCGCGGCCGGATTCCTTACCCCGCAGGGTTCCGCCGACTTCGGCTGGTTTCTGTATGCGCCCCTGTCGGACGCCATCCATTCACCCGGTGTCGGCTCCGATATGTGGATCATGGGCGTTACGCTCTCCGGCTTCGGCTCCATCCTGGGCGCGGTCAACTTCATCACCACGATCGCGTGCATGCGCGCTCCGGGCATGACGATGTTCCGGATGTCCATCTTCACCTGGAACGTGCTGCTGACCTCGGTGTTGATTCTGCTTGTCTTCCCGGTGCTGGCCGCCGCGCTCCTCGCGCTGGAGTGCGACCGCAAGTTCGGATCGCATATCTTCGACCCGGCCAATGGCGGCGCGTTGTTGTGGCAGCATCTGTTCTGGTTCTTCGGACATCCCGAGGTCTACATCCTCGCGTTGCCGTTCTTCGGTATCGTCTCCGAGGTCGTCCCGGTGTTCTCGCGCAAGCCGATGTTCGGCTATGTCTCGCTGATCGCCGCGACGATCTCGATCGCCGGTCTCTCGGTCACGGTGTGGGCCCACCATATGTATGTCACCGGTGGTGTGCTGCTGCCGTTCTTCTCGTTCATGACGTTCCTCATCGCGGTTCCCACCGGCATCAAGTTCTTCAACTGGATCGGGACGATGTGGAAGGGATCGCTCTCCTTCGAGACGCCTATGCTCTGGGCCACCGGCTTCCTGATCACGTTCACCTTCGGCGGTCTGACCGGAGTGATCCTGGCGTCGCCACCGATGGACTTCCACGTATCGGACTCGTACTTCGTCGTCGCGCACTTCCACTACACACTGTTCGGCACCGTCGTCTACGCGATGTTCGCCGGATTCCATTTCTGGTGGCCGAAGTTCACCGGAAAGATGCTCGACGAACGGCTTGGAAAGATCACCTTCTGGTCCCTCACCGTCGGGTTTCACCTCACCTTCCTTGTGCAGCACTGGCTGGGTGCCGAGGGCATGCCCCGGCGCTATGCCGATTACCTGGCGGCCGACGGCTTCACGGCCCTCAACACACTGTCCTCCATCGGCTCGTTTCTGCTCGGTCTTTCGGTCCTGCCGTTCTTCTACAACATCTGGAGGACCGCCAAATACGGGAAGCGGGTTGAGGTTGACGATCCGTGGGGATACGGACGCTCCCTGGAGTGGGCCACGTCGTGCCCTCCACCGCGGCACAACTTCACGCGGCTGCCCCGGATACGCAGTGAATCCCCGGCCTTCGATCTGCACCATCCGGATATCCGCGAACTCCAGACCGCGCGGCGCTGAGCGGACGGCCACGGTCCGATGCCCCTGCCGATGTCCAGGTGTTTGATGGAGGAGAACGTCATGTCCCATGCCGTCCTCGCGCTGGCTGCCGCGGTGTCCTGCGTCGGCGGATGCGTCTGGTCCCTGCCCGCGGTGGCGGACATACGGGCCCGAGACGACCGACCGCTGTCGCGGCGGATCGCGGCGGCCGGATGCCTCACCCTCTGGGGTACGGTCGCGCTTCTCGCCCCGCTGCTTCTCACCTCGGTGTCCTGGAGTGTCCTCGGTGTCGTGGCCGCGACGGGCGCGGCCACGGCCACGGCGCTGGCCGCCCGGTCCCGCGTTCAGCGAGCACGCGAACTCCGGGAGACCGAGCGACACTGGGTGGCCTGGGGATATGAGCCCCCGGTCCGGTCCGCCTCCTCGCGGTGCCGCACTTTCCTGGTATGGCTGCTGCCTGGCCTCATCGTGGCGACCGCGGTGGCTGTCGCGGTCCTGTGGACGGGGCGGGTGAACCCGGGCCGCGTGGCTGCCGCGGGGTTGACCGCGGCAGGCGTCGTCAGTGTGTTCCTCGTTCTCGCCATCGTCGACGCGGCCCGGGGACCCGTCGCGCGCCGCGGCAAGGCGCCGACGGGGTCGATCCGGCCGTAGAGAGCGCGGGTCGCCCGGCGGCGCGGGCGGAATTGGGCCGACCGGCCCTGGTCCTTCGGTCCGAACGCGAGAAGGATCTTGGTTCGGATGCGCGATCCCGAACCCGATCGCGCACCGCAGGAACGCGGAACCTACAGGGAGCAATCCATGGCGGACGGCGAGCGGCCCGGCCCCGGCAACCCCACCCGGGTCTTTCTGCTGGACGACCACGAGGTGGTACGGCGTGGTGTGCGCGACCTGCTCGACGACGAGCCGGACATCAGCGTGGTCGGTGAGGCCGGGACGGTGGAGCAGGCCCTGGTCCGCGCCCCCGCGCTGCGACCGCGGGTGGCCATTCTCGACGTTCGCCTGCCCGACGGTGACGGGGTGTCCGTGTGCCGGGAGCTGCGCTCGCGCATGCCCGAGCTCGCCTGCCTGATGCTGACCTCCTTCGACGAGGAGGAGGCCCTGCTGGACTCGATCATGGCGGGCGCCTCCGGATACGTCCTGAAGCAGATCCAGGGCTCGGACCTGGTGTCCGCGGTACGCACCCTGGCCGACGGCCAGTCCCTGCTCGACCCGAGCGCCGCCACCAGGCTGATGGCCCGGCTGCGCGGCGGCCAGCGGCAGGAGGAGCCCGACGCGCTGCCCGGACTGACGCAACGGGAGCGCGAGGTCCTGGCCCTGATCGGCGAGGGGCTGACCAACCGCCAGATCGGCCGGCGGCTGTACCTGTCCGAGAAGACGGTGAAGAACCACATCTCCCGTCTGCTGGCCAAGCTGGGTGTGGAACGTCGCGTCCAGGCCGCGGTCATGGCCACCCAGGCTCAGGACCGGCGGCGGCGGGAAACGCGCTGAAAACCGAGGTCGATGGGGCCGGATCCGGACCGCCGCAGCGGTTTCGACCGCTCAGACGGCGCTGCCGGCGCCGAACGGGGCGTAGAGGTCCAGCAACCGGGTCCTGGCGGAACGCAGGCGGTGGGCGAGCACCTCGCCGACCCACTGGGTGACGGCCCGGCCGAGAGCCGGGTCGTCCTGGCACATGGAGCGGACAGCCGTGGCGTCGAATTCGTAGGCCCGCACGAGTGTCGTCGCCGTGGCGCCCAAATGCCACACCCGGGGCGCGAACAGCCAGGACCAGCCGACGAGTTCATCGTGGCCCAGCGTCTCTATGGCGGCGGTACGCCGACCCGGCACATAGGTGTCGAGCTCGACCGAGCCGGTGCGGATGATCCAGAACCGGTCCGCGCGGGCACCTTCGTCGAACAGGCGCGTTCCCTCCGGGAAGGACACCTGCCGGGGGAGGCGCATGAGCCGTTGCCGGTGATCGGCGGCCAGCGCGCGCAGCATGGTGGGGGTGTTCATGACCTGCCTTCCGGACGGGGTCCGCGACGATCTGACGCCTCCAGCGTGTGGCGGCGCCCGGGGCCGGGCGAGGGGCCGTCCGGTCCGTACGGCGGGCCACCCGGCCCGCCGCGCTCTCCCCGCGATGCCGTCGACGCCAGCCGGTAGCCGGTCACGAACTCGGCACGGATGCGGACCACGTGCTCCGTCTCCGTGTTGATCCAGGGCGTCAGCTCGGTGCGGTAACGGGAGAGCGCCTGCGGATCCGTGACGCGGCTCGCGGTACCGGTGACCATCACGCTCCAGCCGGTGTGCGTGGTCTCGTCGATCTGGTCGGCCTCGTAGACCACCACCTCGGACGCCGACGCGGTGGCCAGGAGCGCGGCACCGGCGTGGGTGCGGATGACGATGTCGCCGTCGTCGTTCACGAGGTGGTTGACCGGCCGGATCACCGGGAGCGCCTGGTGGGTGAAGCCCACCCGCCCCATGGACACGCCCGTCAGCAGCGTGATCGATGCACTCCGGTCCAGCTCGACCATGCGGGTGCCAGGACCGGGGGGAAGGGGCCGACCGGTCATGACGGTTCCCGGCGAACGGTCCCGTCCCCGGCCCCGCGCGGCCAGATCACCTCGACATCGACCCCGTGACTGCGCGCGTAGGCCACCAGATGCGCCGTGACGTCCCGGCCGTTGGACGGCGAGCCGTCCCATACCGCGAGCACGCGGGCGCAGTGGCGCAGCATGCTCTCGTCCGCGGTCACGCACGAGCCGTGGTCGCCGGGGTCGTACTCCACCAGCCGCACCCGCTCCGACAGCAGCAGCAGTTCGCCGGCGGCACCGCGGTCGAGCTCGGCCAGCTGCGTGGGCATGCCGTTCCGCGACGGCAGGACCGTCACCAGGGCCAGCCCGGCCTTGCGGGCCGCTCTCCCGAACGCCGTCGGCAACCCCTTGCCGACGCGGACCAGACCGGCTCTCCCCGCCCGGCCGAACTCGACCAGCCGCGCGCGCAGTTCCTCCTCCACCAGCACGAGCGTCGATGCGCTGAGATCGGGATGCCCTACGACAGCGATCATCCTCGACTGTCCTTTCTCCTCACCGGCCACTGGTCCGCTT
This sequence comes from Streptomyces javensis, assembly GCF_039525925.1. Lineage (NCBI taxonomy): Bacteria > Bacillati > Actinomycetota > Actinomycetes > Kitasatosporales > Streptomycetaceae > Streptomyces > Streptomyces javensis. The sequence goes on from NZ_BAAAIF010000002.1 coordinate 257,950, forward strand.
GATCGTCTCCGGGCCCGGGCGCGGCGCGCCAGAGCCGGGCGGAACGAGGAAAGGGCCGGTCGGTCCTTGCGGAGGGGGGAAAGCCGACGTGGCTCCGGTTTCCGCCGGTCCGCGCGCGAGGGGCCGAGTCTCAACTCCACTCGGCCCGACGGGCTCTGGCGGCAAGGAAGTTCGGGCCTACCCGGGGGCACGGTGCCACCGGCACGATCGATGCACCGATGCGATCCGTGGCGTTCAAGGCCAGCCACAGCATCCGGTGCAGGCGGGCCCCGGTGAGCACCGCCAGTCCGAGGACGGTGACCGCGGGGCACGCAGCCTTGTCGTTCTCCATGGGCACGAACGCCAGGCGTCGGCCCGGCTCCGAGTCCGGGGCCGAACGTCCCCGTCCGGGCCACCGCGTCGGCCCTCTCCGGAGTCATGATCAGGGCCGAGTGGGCCCCGCTGCCGAGCCGCTCCTCGGGGCGCCGTCGATCGGTGTCCATGTGTCGGGCATCCTGGTGTCGGTCGGCGCGACGGAAAAGGGGAGCAGCTGTGGCGGACGAGTGCGGCTCCAAGCCCCGTGATACCCCGGTGTCCGGGTCCTTGCCCCAGTTGCGGCTGGATGAGCTGCTGGAGGGCCTGCAACAGCAGGTGGCGCAGGTCCGATCGGCACGCGACCGCGTCCACACGCTGCTTGACGCGGTGCTCGCGATCGGCTCCGACTTGGAGCTGGAGGTGGTGCTGCAACGCATCGTGGAGTCGGCCGTCAGCCTGGTCGACGCGGAGTACGGAGCGCTCGGCGTGCTGGGCGAGGAAGGCACGATCAAGCAGTTCCTCACCGTCGGCATCGACGAGGAGACCATCGCGAGGATCGGTCACTACCCGCGCGGTGAGGGCATCCTGGGGCTGCTGATCCGCCACCCGGAGCCGCTGCGCCTGGCCGATCTGGCGCGGCATCCCTCTTCCGTGGGTTTCCCCACCGGGCACCCGCCGATGACCAGCTTCCTCGGTACCCCGATCAAGGTGCGCGAGCAGGTCTTCGGCAACCTGTACCTGACCGACAAGCAGGGCGCCGCGGAGTTCGACGCCGACGACGAGGCGGTGCTGCGCACACTGGCCGCGGCGGCGGGTGTGGCCATCGACAACGCCCGGCTGTACGACGACGCCCGCCGTCGGCAGCGGTGGCTGGCGGCGAGCAACGAGCTGACCCGCAGCCTGCTCTCCGGAACCGAACCCGCCGCGGTGCTGGAATCCTTCACCGCTACCCTGCGCGAGATGGCCGGCGCGGACCTGGTCACCCTGGCCATCCCGGTCGGCGACAGTGGCGAGCTGGTCATCGAGGCCGCCTCCGGAACGCGCGCGGAGGACGCGCGCGGTCTGGTCCTGGGTGCCGCCACGCTGGCCGCGAAGGTCTTCGCCTCCGGGGAGACCATCACCAGCGACGCGGTCAGCGCCGATCCGCGCGCCACCGGTGGCAGCGCCGCGATCGTGGAGCTGGGCCCCGCGTTCCTCGTCCCCCTCGGTACCCGCGACCATGTGCGGGGCGTGCTCCAGGTGGCCAACGTACCGGGCGGCCCGGTCCTCACCGACGCCGTCATCGACATGGTGATCGGCTACGGCAACCAGGCGGCGCTGGCGCTCGAGGTCGCCGAGCACCGGCAGGACGCCGATCGGATGCTGGTCCTCAACGACCGTGACCGGATCGCCCGCGATCTGCACGACCTCGTCATCCAGAGGTTATTCGCCGGGGCGCTGACCTTGCAGTCCACGCTCGGCCGGCTCGCCGACCGGCCGCAGGTGGGCGCGCGGATCCAGCGGGTGGTCGACGACCTGGACGACACCATCAAGGTCATCCGCTCCACCATCTACTCACTCGGCGAGCAGGACCGGTCCCGGAGCGAGGGGTTGCGAGCCCGGCTGGTGGTGGCCGTGGAGAGGGCCGCCGAAGCCCTGGGCTTCGCGCCCGCGCTGCGCATGACCGGCCTGCTGGACACCAACGTCCCCGCCGGGCACGCCGAACACATGCTGGCCGTGGCCGGCGAGGCGCTGTCCAACGCGGCCCGGCACGCCCGGGCCACCGCCGTCGACGTCAGCGTGGAGGTCACCGACACGGCGCTGCGGCTGAAAGTGGCGGACAACGGCCGCGGTGTCGACCCGGCCGTCACCCGCCGAAGCGGCCTGGCCAACCTCCGGCGACGCGCCGAGGAACTGGGTGGCTCGTTCTCCGTCCGCCCGAACGAGCCGAACGGCACCGTCGTGGAATGGGCCGCGCCGCTGTGCGCCACCCCATGACATCCGGGCAGGACGCGGGCATCGGGCGCGCCGCGTCAGGCCGGGACCACCGTCAGCCCCTCCGGTGCCGTCACGTTCACCGCTCCGTCCGCCGCCAGCGTGATGTCCAGCCGAGCGCCGCCGACCTGGAGCCCGGTCACCGTCAGCGGGGCGTACGCCGCGGCGAAGGCGGGGGCCACCGTGACCGTGCCGCCCGGGACGTCCGCGTCCAGGCCGAGGGCCGAGCGCAGCACCAGGACCGAGGAAGTGGCCGCCCAGGCCTGGGGGCGGCAGGACGCGGGGTAGGGGGCGGGGTGCGGGCCCGCCGCGGCGCCGTGTCCGGCGAAGAGCTCGGGCAGGCGTCCCGCGAACCCCGCCGACGCCGTCAGCAGGCCCGCCGCCAGCGGCGCCGCCGCGTCCGGGAAACCGGCCCTGACCAGCCCGTGCACCGCGATCGCGGTGTCGTGCGGCCAGATGGAACCGATGTGGTAGCCGTACGGGTTGAAGCCCACCATGTCGCTGCTCAGGGTGCGCAGACCGTGGCCCGAGTCGAGGCCGGGGCCGGTCAGCCGGGCCGCCAGCGCCGCGCTCTCCTCATGGTTCAGCAGGCCCGTCCCGAGAAGGTGGCCGAAGCCCGAGGTGACCGAGTCCACCGGCCGGCCGTCGCGGTCCAGCGCGACCGCCGGGTACGGGCCCTGTGCGTCCTCCACCCAGAAGCGCTTCCGGAAGCGGGTGGCGAGCCCGTCCGCCCACTCCTCCCACGCGTCCGCGCCCGGCCGCCCGAATGCGCGCAGCAGCGCCGCCCCGCCCCGCGCCGCCTCGTACGCGTACGCCTGCACCTCGCACAGCGCGATCGGCGGGTCGGCGAGCCGGCCGTCGCGGTGCCGGATGGCGTCGCCGGAGTCCTTCCAGCCCTGGTTGGCCAGGCCCCGTCCGGTCCGGTCGACGTACCTGAGGAAGCCGTCACCGGCCGCGTCCGCCTGGGCGCGTATCCACGCGAGCGCCGACTCGGTGTGCGGCAGCAGCTGTTCCACCTGCTCGGGGGCCAGGCCCCAGCGCCAGGCGTCGTGCAGCAGGGTGATCCACAGGGGGGTCGCGTCGACCGTGCCGTAGTACACCGGCGGGACGGCGAAGGTGTCGGTGAAGTTCTGGGTGCCGCGCCGCACTTCGTGCAGGATCTTCCCCGGCTGCTCCTCCGTGGCGGGGTCGGCCACCGCCCCCTGGCGGCGGGCGAGGGTGCGCAGCGTCCCGGCGGCGAGCTCGGTGCCGAGCGGCAGCAGCATGCGGGCGGCCCACAGCGCGTCACGGCCGAAGAGGGTCAGAAACCACGGAGCCCCGGCGGCCAGGAACTGATCGACGCCGCCCGTGCGCCCCTCCGCGGATTGGGGGTCCATCAGGCGCAGCCGGTCCGCGTCGGCGACCGACTGGCCCAGCCACTGGTCGAAGCGCCGGTCCGCGCTGCGCAGGGCCGGGCCGTGCCACGGTACGGCGTCCGCCGGGGCGGCCGGGAACTGGTCGCCGTCCGCATACGCCGCCGTGCAGCGCAGCGTCACCGTCCATGAGGCGCCGGGGTCCAGTTCGACGTCGTAGGACAGCCGGCCCTCCGGCGCCTCCAGGGTGTCCGGCGCGGGCTCGCTGACCAGGCGTACGGCGAACCCGTCGCGGGACCACACCAGAGCGCCGCACTCGGTGCCGTCCGCGCCATCGGCCCGCGCCGGCACCGGGTCCAGGACGTGGCCCGACTTCACCCGCTCCATCGGGGCGAGGTCCGTACCGGCCGTGACCGTGAGCCGGAAACCGACCCGCCGGGTGCCCGCGTTGGTGACCTCGAGGCTCTCCTCCAACCGTCCGGAGGCGACGGCCCGGCGGCGGTTCAGGGCGACCGCCGGGTCGGGCGTCACCTCGCCGAGCCCCCGCAGGATCGCCCGGAAGTCCGCCCGGTCGGCTCCCCTGAGCCCGCCGCCGACCGGCGCCAGGGCGATGGACCCCACCGTGACGGTCAGGTGGGACAGCGCCCTGCCGTCGCCGTGGTAGAAGCCGTCCGCACCCCCGTCGAGCTGCCCATCCGCGCGCGAGATCACAAAGCTCGGCGCGTACAGCGTGACGACCGCGTCGTGCAGGAACGGCTGTAGGTCCGTCGCCACCGAAGTGGGGGTCGTGACCGGTCCGTTGGTGTCCTGGGCCTTGACAGTGGTGTCCAAAGGAGTAGAACCTCTCAGCATTAGATCGATCCAAAGACATTAACGGCCTCTTCAGAGCGCTGACAATGCCTTTGGAACGCTCAAATCAAGCTCGCAGGACCAAGCTTCAAACCCTCGTACGACGGAGACCCGTATGCCCCGCTCCACCAGCAGTCCCTCGCCCAAGGGCAGCCAGGTGACCCTTGCCATGGTCGCCCGCCGGGCCGGTGTCTCCCCGCAGACCGTGTCCAACGCGATCAACTCGCCGGACCTGCTGCGCCCCGAGACCCTGGAGCGGGTCCGCCGGGCGATCGACGAGATGGGCTACCGCCCGAGCCGTGCCGCGCAGTCGCTGCGCACCCGCTCCAGCAAGCTCATCGGCTACGGCATCCAGCCGGCTCCGGGTGGCGACACGGCCCCGGTCATGGACCGCTTTCTGCACGCCCTGTCGCAGGCCGCCGACGAGGCCGGCTACCGGATGCTGCTCTTCGCCTGCCCGCCCGGCGGCCCGAGCCTGGAAGGGTACGAGGAACTGCTCGGCCGGCACGACGTCGACGGCTTCGTGCTCAGCAACACCGCCCGCCAGGATCCGCGCCAGGCGTGGCTGGCCAAGCGGGGCGTACCGTTCGTCGGCTTCGGCCGGATGTGGTCGGGGCGGCAGATCGGTGATTGGGTCGACGTCGACGGCGCCTCGGGCACGGACGCCGCCGTGGAGCGGCTGGTCGCCCTCGGGCACCGCAGGATCGCCTTCCTGGGCTGGCCGCGCGGCTCCGGCGTCGGTGACGACCGTGCCGAGGGCTGGCAGCGGGCCATGCGCCGGCACGGCCTGCCGACGCGCGGACGGCGCGCGGAGAGCGCGGGGGACGTCGAGGCGGCCCGGATCGCCGTGAAGCCCTTACTGGACGCGGGTGCCACGGCCGTGGTCGCGGCCAGCGACATGCTGGCGCTCGGCTGCTATCACGCGCTGCGCGAGCGGGGCGCCGCCCCGGGCCGGGACGTCGCCGTGATCGGCTTCGACGACTCACCGATCGCCGGGATCCTCTCGCCCTCCCTGTCCACGGTCGCCCAGCCGCTGGAGGCGGTCGGAGGTGAGTGCGTGCGGCTGCTGCTGGCCCGGATGGCCGACCCGGCCGCGCCACCGGAGCGCGTCCTGCTGGAGCCGTCCCTCATCGTCCGCGACAGCACCCCGGCGCCGGATTCCGACGCACCGGCGCCCTGACGACCGGGCCTCCGCCGCGCCGGTGCCGTGAGGCGCCGCGCCCCCGACATCACCTCTCCTCCACCCCCCGAGCCGCACGTACCGTCCCGAATCCACGGAGGAATCATGGCCCCCCGCACGGCCACCGCCGCCCTCGTCACCTGCGCGGCGCTCCTGGCCGCCACCGGCTGCTCGTCGAGCTTCGGCGGCGACAAGGAAACGCAGCAGGACACCGGCGCCGAACAGCACCTGAAGGTCCTGATAGCCACCTCGGGCGACGCCGAGACCAAGGCGGTCAAGGAGGCCGCGGCCGCGTACGAGAAGCGGTCCGGCAACAAGGTGACCGTCGAGGCCGCCAAGGACATGAACCAGCAGCTGGCCCAGTCCTTCGCCGGACACCGGCCGCCGGACGTCTTCTACGTCAACTCCGACCAGTTCGCGAACTACGCCAAGGGCGGCTCCCTGTACCCGTACGGCGACAAGATCAAGGACGCGGACGACTTCGCCGAGCCGCTGCGCACCTCCTTCACCTACGACGGGAAGCTGGTGTGCCTGCCCAAGGACACCTCCACCCTCGCCCTCGCGATCAACACCGACCTGTGGAAGAAGGCGGGGCTGACCGAGAAGGACTACCCCACCTCCTGGGACGGGCTGAGGAAGGTCGCGGCCAAGCTCACCGGCGACGGGGTCACCGGCCTGGTCACCAGCGACGAGTACCAGCGACTCGGCGTCTTCATGAAGCAGGCGGGCGGATGGATCACCGACGCGAAGCAGACGAAGATGACCGCCGACAGCGCGAAGAACGCCGAGGGGCTCGGCTTCGTGCGGTCGCTGCTGCGGTCCGGCTCGATGAAGTACGCCAAGCAGGTCGACACCAGCTGGGGCGGCGAGGCCCTCGGCAAGGGCAAGGCCGCCATGACCATCGAGGGCAACTGGCTGACCGGCGGCATGAAGCTCGACTACCCGAAGGTGAAGTACAAGGTGGTCCCGCTGCCCGCGGGACCGGCCGGGAAGGCCACGCTGGCCTTCAGCAACTGCTGGGGCGTGGCCGCCGAGAGCTCCCACCGCTCGGCGGCCGTGGACCTGGTGAAGTACCTCAGCTCCGGTGAGCAGCAGCTGAAGTTCGCCGATGGATTCGGGGTGATGCCCTCGCGCACCAGCGCCCTCGCCGACTACGCGAAGCAGGCGCCGGACGCGAAGGCCTGGGTCGACGCCAACTCCTACGCGCAGGGCCCGGTGACCGTCGCCGGGTTCGACAAGGTGCTCAGCCAGTTCAACACCCAGCTCCAGTCGCTGCGCACCACCGACCCTAAGAAGATCCTCGCCGACCTCCAGCGCAACGGCGAACAGACCCTCGCGAAGGGCGACTGAGCCGCCATGCCCTTCCGCACCGTCCACCGCACGGCGCGCCACATCCCCCGTGGCGCGCCGTCCGATCCCCGCCCGGCCCCCGGGGCCATCGGCGGGGGTCCCCGTACGGCCGGCTCGCCGGGCGCACCTGACGCGCCCGGCGGGTCCGGCTCCAAGGCGGCGCCCCGCACCCCGAACACCCCGCCCGCGGGGCGCCGCCGCGGCGAAGGCGCCTGGGGCTGGCTGTTCGTCAGCCCCATGGTGCTGATCCTCGGCCTGTTCCTGGTGCTGCCGATCCTGATGGCCCTGTGGGTCAGCCTGCTGGACTGGGACGGGCAGTCCAACCCGTTCACCGGACAGGCGAAGTTCGTGGGCCTGGACAACTACCGGACGCTGCTCACCGAGGACGGCCTCGACCGGACCCTCTTCGCGACCGCGCTGCGCAACAACGTCTACTACGTGGCGCTGACCGTGCCGCTACAGACCGGGCTCGCGCTGGTGCTGGCGCTGATCGTCAACCAGCGGCTGCTGCGCGCCAGGGGCGCCCTGCGCACCACGTTCTTCTTCCCGTCCGTCACCAGCTCGATCGCGGTCTCCACCGTCTTCCTCTTCCTCTTCCAGGGCAGTGGTGCCGTCAACACGCTGCTGTCCTGGATCGGGGTGAAGGGCCCGAACTGGTTCGCCGACTCGCGCGGGGTGCTCTCCACGCTGCTCGGCGGCCTGGGGATCGTCGACCCCGACCGCCCTCCGGGTGTGCTGGCCGACCACTCCTTCATGGGCCTCTCCTGGTACGAGTGGCTGTCCGGCCCGTCCGTCGCGATGTGCACGATCATTCTGCTGGCCGTGTGGACGACCTCCGGCACCTTCATGCTGATCTTCCTCGCGGCCCTCCAGGACATCCCGCGCGAGCTGGAGGAGGCGGCCGCCATCGAGGGCGTGAACCGCCGCCAGATGCTGCGCCACATCACGCTGCCCGCGCTGCGGCCGGTGCTCTTCCTCGTCCTCACCCTGGGCACGATCGCCACCTGGCAGGTCTTCGACCAGGTGTATGTGATGGGCCAGGGCGCTCCGGGCAACACCACGCTGACACCGGCCTTCCTGTCGTACTCGACGGCCTTCGATGACGCCGACTTCGGGCAGGGCGCGGCCATCGCCTTCATCCTGCTCGCGCTGATCCTGCTCATCACCGCCCTTCAGCGCTGGGCGCTGCGGGAGCGCGGTCCCCGCCCCGGGAGGAATCGATGAACGCCACGGCCACGGCCGCCCCCAAGGCCAAGGCCAACGCCACCGCCCCGGCGCGGGGGCGCCCGGTGCTCGGCCGGTTCCCGCTGCCGCTGCGGGTGCTGGGGTACGCGCTGGTGGTGGGGGTCGGGCTGGTGTACCTGCTGCCGTTCGCGCTCCAGCTGGTGACCGGGTTCAAGACGGACCCGGACGCGGCGGCGCACCCCCTCGGACTGGTGCCCACCACTCCGACGACCGCCGCCTACCAGCGGCTGTTCGGGCTGAGCCAGGCCGGGGACGGAGTGCCGTTCCTGCGCTGGCTGGGCAACTCGACCCTGGTCGCGGTCCTGGTCACCGCCGGGCGGGTGCTGTTCGACTCGATGGCGGGGTACGCGCTGGCGCGGCTGCGCTTCCGGGGCCGCTCGCTGCTGTTCGGCTTCGTCGTCGGGGTGATGGCGGTGCCCGGGGTGGCGCTGCTGATCCCGAAGTTCCTGGTGCTGAACAGCTTCGGGCTGTTCGACACCTACACCGGGATGATCCTTCCGCTGATGGTGGACGCGGCCGGGATCTTCATCATGAAGCAATTCTTCGAGTCGATCCCCCGGGAGGTCGAGGAGGCCGCGCGGGTGGACGGCGCCGGGGTGATCCGGACCTTCTGGTCGGTGGTGCTGCCGATGGCCCGGCCCGCGCTGATCACCCTGACGATCCTCTCGTTCCAGGGCTCATGGAACGAGTTCACCCACTTCCTGGTGGCCACGCAGTCCGGCCAGTACGAGACGCTGACGACCGGGCTCGCGCGGTTTGTCTCGGGCGGGCTGGGCGGCGGTACGCAGTACCCGCTGAAGCTGGCGGCGGCCCTGCTGGCGACCCTGCCGGTCGCGGCGCTGTTCTTCTGCTTCCAGCGCTACTTCGTGCAGGGGGCGAACTCGGGGGCGGTCAAGGAATAGCCCCGCCCCGCTCGCGCCCCGCCCCGCTCGCGCCCCGCTCGCGCCCCGCCCGACCAGGTGCCGCGCGCTCGGCCGGTGGAGACGTCATCCCGTCAGATCGCCCTCCCGCTCGTTCACCGCCGAGTAGTGCCGCAGCTTCTCCTCGTCCACGCGCACGCCCAGGCCCGGACCCCGCGGGACGGCGAGGCTGCCGTCGACGAGCGGGATCGGGTCGGCGATGTCATCGGCGTGCAGGTAGTACATGCTGTCGATGGCGCGGCTGAGCAGCGGAGTGCTGGCGACCACGGCGAGGTGGGCGGCGGTGGCGATGCCGAGTTCGCCGCCGCTGTGCAGGTTCATGCCCAGGCCGAAGGTCTCGCAGTGGGCGGCGAGGGCCTTGGTCGGTGCGATGCCACCCCACTTGTAGACGTCGCCGTGGACGACGTCCACCGCGCCGAGCCGCACCGCGGGGGCGAAGTCCTCGAAGCGGACGACACACATGTTCGTGCACAGCGGGATCCGCACCTTGGTCCGCACCTGGCTCATGCCCTCGATGCCCGGGCACGGGTCCTCCAGGTACTCCAGGTCCAGCTCCTCCAGCTTGATGCCCGCCCGTACCGAATCCGGCACCGACCAGGCGGCGTTGGGGTCGACGCGCAGCTCGGTGTCCGGCAGCGCGGCACGCAGCGCGCGGAGGTTGGCGACATCGCCGTCCACGTCGCCGGTGCCCTTGAGCTTGACCGCCCGGAAGCCGCCCTCGGCCACCACCCGGGCGGCGTGCTCGGCGAGGGCTTCCGGCGTGGCTCCGTCCGCGCGGGTGACGAGCGCGGTGAGCGGCACGGTGTCGCGCACCGCCCCGCCGAGCAGATCGGTGACCGAGTGGCCGGTGGCCTTGCCCATGGCGTCCCAGCAGGCGACGTCCAGGGCGGCGATGGCGGCGTAGCCGAGGTAGCCGTGGAAGAACGGCACCATGTGCTGCTTGCGGTGGAAGGACTCCAGGGCGAACGGGCTGGTGCCGATGAGATCGGGCGCGAGCTTGCGGACCAGCGCGGCCACCGGCTGCCCCCACATCGTCTCGCCCCAGCCGTCCACCCCCTCGTCGGTCCGGATCCGGACCACGGTGCGGGTCTCGCCGGTCTTGGTCTCGAAGGAGCTGGTGAACGGGGAGGTGAGGGGGAGATTCACGACCCGGACGTCGACGTGTGTGACCTTCATGTACGAGGCTCCTCAGATGGCACCGGGGGCGGTTGCTTCGGCGAACGCCCGGATCGCCCGGGCCAGTTCGGTGGCGCGGGTGGACAGCTCGCCCGGGTCGGGGCGAGCCGTGGACGGGTCGTCGGTCATCCCGCCCACCCGTGCCCACTCGCCGTGCCGCTCGGCGGTGAGGCCGGGGTGCGGCGGGGCGTGGAAGAGCGGCGGGGCACCGGCGGGACGGTGCGGCTCGACGGGGGTACGGACCAGGTCCGGGTGGGCGGCGAGCATGAGGGAGGTCTCGTAGCGGCCGGCGTGCCCGGGGTTCTCCGGCGCCTCGCCGAGGCTCCAGTAGGAGCAGGCCGCGAACGCGCCCTCGGCACGCAGCGCGTGTTCCTTGACCGCCAGGCGCATGATCTCGTCATTGCCGCCGTGGCCGTTGACGATCATGACGCGGCGGAAGCCGCTCTCGGTGAGGGACCGCAGGATGTCGCCGAGGACCGCCGCCAGGGTGCCCGCCGACAGCGACACCGCGGCCGCGAAGAGGTGGTGCGGGCTGTGCCCGTACGGCAGGGCGGGGAGCCGTACGACCGGCGGTCCGGCGCCCGCCAGCAGCTCGGCCGCCCGGTCCACCACCGCCGTGACCAGCAGCGTATCGGTGCCCATCGGCAGATGGCCGGAGTGCTGTTCCTGCGAGCCGATGGGCAGCAGGGCGATGGCGTCCGCGCCCGCGGCCCGGGCCTCGCGCCAGGTGAGTTCGGTCAGCCGGAGCAATGTGGTACTACCTCCTGGGTACATGGCGTGGCAGAGTCTGCGCATGGCCGCACTCGCCCCCGACGGCGGACGCCCCCGGCTCCGCCTGGTGCCCGACCTCCCGGTCGCCCCCGCACGCCCGCTGCTGGGCGCGGTGGAGGTGCTGCCCGGACAGGTGCGCGCGGCGCTGGTCGACCACTCCGGAAAGCTGCTGCGGCGCACCGCGGCCGGCTTCGACCCGGCGGCGCGGGAGCCGGCCGGAGTGGACGCGGCGGTGCGGCAGGCCGCGCTGGAGTGCTTCGACGGGTGTGAGCTGACCGGCGTCGGGGTGGCCGCCACCGGCCTCGTGGACCCGGAGCTGGGCACCTTCATCGAGGTCAACGACGCACCGGCGCTGCGCGGCTACCCGGTCGCGGAGGTGCTGCGGCGGGCGCTGGGGGTGCCGGTGTACATCGAGCACCGGGCCCGGCTCCAGGTGCTGGGCGACCGGTGGTTCGGCGTGGGCCGGGGCCTTCGGTCCTTCGCCTCGGTGTCCACCGGCGAGGTGCTGGGCGTCGGAGTCTTCTTCGGCGGCGAGTTGCTGGCCCCGCACGGCGGCCGCAGCGGCGCCCATATGACGGTGCTGGCCGGCGGCGAGCCATGCACCTGCGGGGCGCGCGGCTGCTGGAAGACGGTGGCCACGACGCGCTGGCTGCGGCGGCGGGCACAGGCGGGCGGACTGGGCACCGGAATGACGCTCGAGGCGCTGGTACGGCGCGGGGACGGTGGCCGGCCGGTGGTCGAGGAGTACGCCGACAACCTCGCGCTCGGCCTGGTCAACATCCAGCAGCTCTTCGCGCCCGGTCTGTTCGTGCTGCACGGCGAGGCCGTCGAGGGCGGGGAGGGGTTCCGGGCCCGGGTCGAGGAGCGGCTGCGGCGGGACAGCGGCTGGTCGACCGCCGCCCCGCCGAGGGTGGTGCTGGGGGAGGCGGGCCGGCCGGACGACGTGGCGCTGCTCGGCGGCGCGGGGCTGGTCCTCACCCACCGGTAGTCCCGCCGCCGATCCCGGTCCCCGTCCTGTTCCCGGCCCTGGTCCGGTACGCGTCGGGGCGTGGCACGGCGGCCAGCAGCTCGCGGGTGTACGGGTGCCGGGGCGCGCCCAGCACGGCGGCGGTCTCCCCGCACTCGACCACCCTGCCGCGCCGCAGCACCGCCACCCGGTCGGCGATCCGCTGGACCACGGCGAGGTTGTGCGACACGAACACGTAGGTCAGCCCGTGCTGTCGCTGGAGCTCGGCCAGCAGGTCGAGGACCTGGGACTGGACGGAGACGTCGAGGGCGCTGGTCGGCTCGTCGAGCACCACGAGCCGTGGCGAGGACGCCAGCGCACGGGCGATGGAGACGCGCTGGCGCTGCCCGCCGGAGAACTCGTGCGGGTACCGGTCCTGCGACCGCGCCGACAGCCCGACCGACTCCAGCAGCTCGCCGACCCGCTCGCGCAGCCGCGCCCGGGCGCGCCGTCCGCGGTAGGTGGCGTCATGGGTGACCAGCGGCTCGGCCACGATATCGGTGACTCTCATGCGCGGGTTCATGCTCGAATACGGATCCTGGAGCACGACCTGCATTCCGGCCCGTAGCGCGCGCAGCTCGGCGGGCGACAGTCCGGCGAGGTCGTGGCCCTCGAAGCGGACGGTCCCGGCGGTGGGGTCCAGCAGCCCCAGCAGCAGCCGGGTCAGGGTCGTCTTCCCGGAGCCGGACTCGCCGACGAGGGCGAGGGTCTCGCCGTCCTCGACGGTGAGCGTGACGTTGTCGACGGCGAGGGTGCGGGGGGCTCCGGAACCGGTGAACTCCTTTGACAGGCCGTCGAGTTCGAGCAGTGTCGCGCTCCGGGACGTTTTGGTGGTGGTCATGATGTCGGCTCCAGTCGCGGGGTGGCGCCCAGCAGGTCACGGGTGTACTGCTCGCGGGGCGCGTCGAAGACCTCGGCGACGGGGCCGTGCTCCACGACCCGGCCCGCGTTCATCACCACGACCCGGTCGGCGGTCTCCGCGACCACCCCGAGGTCGTGGGTGACCAGCACCACCGCCATCCCGTGCCGGGCGCGCAGCTCGGCGAGGAGGTCCAGGATCTGCCGCTGCACGGTGACGTCCAGGGCGGTGGTCGGCTCGTCGGCGATGAGCACCCGTGGCCGGCCGACCAACGCCGTCGCGATCATCACGCGCTGACGCAGCCCGCCGGACAACTCGTGCGGGTACTGCCGTGCCCGTAGCTCCGGATCCGGGATGCCGACCTCGTCCAGTGCCCGCACCGCCTCCGCCCGCGCCCCGGCGCGCGAGGCCCCGCGGTGTGTGCGCAGCACCTCGGCCACCTGGTTGCCGACCCGCTGGAGCGGGTCGAGGCTGGTCATCGGGTCCTGGAAGACCATCGCGACGTCATTGCCACGCACCTCGCGCAACCGCTTCTCCGGCAGCGCGAGCAGATCGCGGCCGTCGAGGAGGATCTCGCCACCCGGATAGACGCACGGCGGTTCGGGATTGAGCCGCAGCGCGGCGAGCATGGTGGCCGACTTGCCGCTGCCGGATTCGCCGACGACGGCCAGGGTCTCTCCGGCGTGTGCCACCAGGCTCACGCCGCGCACGGCGTGCACGGGGCCGGTGGCGAGCCGGAAGTCGACGTGCAGATCGCGGATCTCGAGCACGGGAGCAGGTGGGGTCATCGGCGGTACGCCTTCGGGTCCGCGACGTCGCGCAGCGCGTCGCCGGTGATGTTGATGGCCAGGGAGGTGAGCATCAGCGCCAGTCCGGGGAAGACCGCGACCCACCACGAGGTGCCGAGATAGAGCTGGCCGTCGGCGAGCATCGAGCCCCAGGTGACGGTCTCCTTGGGCACACCGAGGCCCAGGTAGCTGAGCGAGGCCTCGGCGACGATGGCCGCCGCGATGTGCAGGGTGGCGATGGTGGCCAGGTGCGGCAGGACGTTGGGGAGCAGGTGTCGGCGCATGATCGTGAGGTCCGTGACGCCGGTCGCCCGGGCCTGGGTCACGTAGTCGCGGGTGCGCAGCGACAACACCTCGGAGCGGACCACGCGGGCGTACGCCACCCAGCCGGTGAAGCCGAGCACCAGGACGACGTTCCACAGCCCGGAGCCGAGGAAGCCGACGATGGCGAGGGCCAGCAGCAGTGAGGGGAAGGCGAGTTGGATGTCGGCGAAGCGCATCAGGATCCGGTCCGGCCATCCGCCGCGGAAGCCGGCGAACAGCCCGCACACCGCCCCCACCACACCCGCGAGGAGCGCCGCCCCGACGCCGACGAGGAGCGAGACCCGGGAGCCGTAGATGACGCGGGACAGCACATCGCGGCCGAGCTGGTCGGTGCCCAGCGGGTGGGCGAGGCTGCCGCCGCCCTCCCAGGCCGGGGGTGTGAGCCGGGCGAGGAGTTGCTGTTTGGCCGGGTCGTCCGGGGCGAGCAGCGGCGAGAAGACGGCGGCGATCACCAGCAGCGCGAGGACGGCGAGGGCGGCCAGGGCGAGCCGGTTGCGTACGACGGTCATGAGTGGGCCCGCACTCTCGGGTCGAGGAGGCTGTAGGAGAGGTCGACCAGCAGGTTGACGATCACGAAGGCGGCGGCGAAGAACAGGACGGCCGCCTGCACCAGCGGGAAGTCCCGGTGCGAGATGGCCTCCACGGTCAGCCGCCCGATGCCCGGCCAGGAGAAGACCTGCTCGGTGAGGATCGCCCCGCCGAGCAGCCCGCCGAACTCCAGGCCGATCACGGTGACGGTCGGCAGCGAGGCGTTGCGCAGCCCGTGCGCGAGGACCACCTTCGCCGGGCCGAGCCCCTTGGCCTTCGCGGTGCGGATGTGGTCCGAGCCGAGGACGTCGATGAGCGAGGAGCGCAGCAGCCGGGCGATGACCGCGATGGAGTAGACGGACAGTGTGACGGCGGGCAGCACCAGGTGCGCGAAGGTGCCGTAGCCGGAGGCCGGAAGCACCTTGAGCCGCACCGAGAAGAGCAGGACCAGCAGGATGCCGACCCAGAACGGCGGGGTGGACTGGCCAAGCAGCACCGCCGTCATCACGCCCGTGTCACCGGCCCGGCCACGGCGCGTCGCGGCGTAGATCCCGGCCGGTATGGCGATGACGAGGCTGAGCACCAGGGCGCCGGCGGCGAGTTCGAGGGTGGCCGGGACGCGGTCGGCGATGACCTGGCTCACCGGTTCGTGGTAGACGAGCGAGTCGCCGAGGTCGAACCGGAGCAGCCCCCACAGGAAGTCGCCGTACTGCGCGATCAGGGGTTGGTCCAGGCCGAGTTGGGAGCGGAGCGTGGCCTCCTGGGCGGCGGTGGCGTCCGGGGGCAGCAGCTGCTTGACCGGGTCGCCGGAGAGCCGTACCAGGAGAAAGGCCAGGGTGGCGGCGGCGAAGAGCACGCCGACGGCCGTGGCGAGGCGGACCAGGACATGGCGGAGGAGGCCGGACTTCGGCTTCGGGACGGTGACCGTCGGCTGGACGGAGGCGGCCGTCATGCCCCCACCTCCGCGCTCTCCATGGCCAGCGAGCCGTTGACGACCGGTGTCCAGCGCACCCGGGTGGTCCGGGCGAGGATGATGTCCTGCTGGTAGAGCGGTACGAACGGGGCCTCGCGCTTGATCAGGCGCTGGAGCGCGGTGAACGCGCGCTGCCGGTCCTCGGGGTCCATGGACAGCTCCTCGGCGTCGATGAGCCGGTCGGCCTCCTTCGACACCCACCGGCTCTGCCGGCGGTCATGACGCACGTTCGACTGCACCATGGACGCGCCGTCGAGCGTCCAGGCGGTGGAGGCGGCGAGGTAGATGGGGCCGAGCGCGTGCCGGTTGTCGGAGGTGAGGCGGGCGGAGAAGGTGCCGGGGTCGAGCAGGTCGACGCGGGCCCGGATGCCGGCGCGGTCGAGCAGGCCCGAGATGGCCTCGGCGACCTGGGCGTCGTCATTGGAGGCGGTGAGCGTGGTGGTGAGGCCGTGCGGGTGGCCGGCCTCGGCGAGCAGCCGCCTGGCGGTGCGTACCGAGCGCCGGAAGGGCTCGACCGACCCGTCGAAGCCGACGACGCCGCGCGGCAGCATCGCGGGCACCTCGCGCGCCTTGCCGTCCAGTACGGCCTTGATGAGCAGCGGCACGTCGACGGCGTGGTTGAGCGCCTGCCGCACGCGGCGGTCGCGCAGCGGTCCGGAGGTGGTGTCGAGGTTGAGGTACGCGGTCCTGACGCCCCGGTGGCTCTCCAGCTCCACGCCCGCGTAGCCGGACAGCTGCCGGGCGGCGTCCGGGGTGAGCCCGGTGACCAGGTCGACCTCGTCGCTCTGCAACGCGGCCAGCGCGGAGGCGGGGTTGGGCAGCGCGCGGAAGACGAGGCGATCGGCTCCGGGGGAGCCGTGGAAGTGGCGGCGGTTGGCGCGCAGCCTCAGCTCGCGATCGCGCCGGAAGGATTGGAAGACGAACGGCCCGGTGCCGACCGGCCGCTTGGCGAAGGCGGCGTCGCCGACGTCGGCGAGGTACTTCGGCGGCACGATCACGCCGCCGAAGAGCGACAGCTTCGCGGGCAGGATCGGGTCGTGCAGCGTGGTGCGCACATCGACGGTGTGGCGGTCGACCACGCGGACCGAGGTCACGTACCGCAGCTCGACGATCGGTGACCGCGTCTTCGGGTCGAGGACCCGCTCGATGGAGAACTTGACGGCATCGGCGTCGAACTCCTCCCCGTTGTGGAAGCGCACGCCTCTCCGGAGGCGGAAGCGCCACACGGTTCTGGAGCGGGGCTCCCAGGAGGTGGCGAGCCGGGCGGCGAGCCGGCCGCGGGCATCCCGGGTGGTGAGGGTGTCGAAGATGTTGATCAGGACGTTCATGGAGACCATGTCGCCCTGCTTGTGCGGATCGAGCGTGGTGGGGTCGGTCGGCTGCGCCACCCGGAGGACGCCGTCGCCGCCCGCGCCCGCGGCCGTTCCGCATCCGGTGAGCGCTGCCGGCGCGGCGATGACCGGGAGTGCGAGACCGCCCAGCCGAAGGGCCTTGCGGCGCGACATTGATGGAGGAGTCACGATCTGCCCTCCGCGTGATGTTCCATTGAACGGTTTGTTCATTCCGGGAGCCGGAACGATGATGCGTTAAGCTAGGCGACATGCCGAAGCCGGTCAATACCTCCGCCTCCCGCCGTGAGGAGCCGCCCGCCGCCGCGACGGGCCCCGTGGACAAGGCACTCGCGGTGCTGGACGCGCTGGTCCAGCCCGATGCCCCGCACCGCCTGGCCGACCTCGCCGCCCGCACGGGACTGCCGAAGCCGACCGTCCACCGCCTGCTGCACACCTTCGCCGAGGCCGGGTACGCGGTCCCGGGCCCCGGCGGCAACTATCAGGCCGGGCCGCGCCTGCTCGGGCTGGCCGCCACGGCCCTGGCCGCCAGCAGCGAACTGCGGCTGGCCCGCCCGGTCCTGGACGATCTGCGGCTGCGCACCGGCCACTTGGCCCACTTCTCGGTACGGGACGGCGACGTGGCGGTGCATGTGACGCAGTCGGAGCCGTCGTCCACGTACCGCATGCCGCTGACCGCGGGCGGCGAAGTCCCGCTGTACTGCTCGGCGGTGGGGTGGGCGATGCTGTCGGCCCTGCCGTCGCCGACGGCGGCGGAGCTGCTGGGCGGCCGGCCGCTCCCGGCCCGTACACCACGGACGGTGCGGGACCCGGGGGCCGTGCTCGCCGCCCTGCCCGCCGTGCGCGAGCGGGGCTACGCGGTCGATGACGAGTACGCGGAGCAGGACGTCCGCGCCATCGCGGCCCCGGTGCTGGGGCCGGGCGACCGGGTCGTGGGCGCTGTCGGCATCGTCGGGCTGACGTTCACGCTGGACGAGGAGAGCGTGGCGGTGCTGGGGCCGATGGTGCGGGCCGCCGCCGGTACGGTGTCGGCGGCGTTGCGCGGCGGGGCGGGGGCGCTGGGGATCGTGCGGGGGCGGGAGTGAGCGGCGTCGCGGACGGCCGGACGCCACGGGGGGCGGAGCGGACGGGAACGGTCTGCCCGTCCCCGGCGGACCGACAGACAGGCCCAGCAGCGGACCGGCCGGCACGGCTTACGGCACTCCTTGCGGCCGGCCGCCGGGCCGGGATCTACTCCGCGGCCGCCTGGTCGGTCGGTACCGCGGCCGGGCGGGAGACCCACGGGCACCTGGGCACACGTCGCTGGGGCGGGGCGGAGCTGAACGGCACCGAGCTGTGGGATCTGGCCTCGGTGACGAAACCGATCGTGGGCCTGGCCGCGCTGCGGCTGGCGGAGACGGGAGCGCTCCGGCTGGACGACACGGTCGGCGCGTATCTGCCGGAGTACCGCCGCGTGCCCGGCAAGGCGGACATCACCGTCACCCAGCTGCTCACCCATACCTCCGGCCTGCCCGGCGGCACCCCGCTCTGGCGCGCGCACTCCGACCGGGACGGACTGCTGGCCGCCCTCCGCGGGCTGCCGCTCCGCGGGGCTCCGGGCACGGTGGTGGAGTACTCCTCCGCGGGCTTCGTCCTGCTCGGCCTGATCCTCGAACGGGCCACCGCGACCGGCCTTGACGAGCTGGTGGCCACTCAGGTGTGCGAGCCGCTCGGGATGCGCGAGACGGTCTTCGCGCCCGGCGCGGCGGCCCGTGACCGCGCGGTCTCCACCGAGCTGTGCACCTGGCGCGGTCGCCTGGTGACCGGCCAGGTGCACGACGAGAACGCGGTGGTGCTCGGCGGGGTCTGCGGCCACGCCGGTCTGTTCGCGCCGCTGACCGACATGGACCGGCTGGGCCGGGCGCTCGCGGCGGGGGGCGACGGTCTGCTGAGCGCGCCCGGCTTCGCCCGTATGACCGCCTGTCATACGGAGGGCCTCCCGCTGCGCCGCTGCCTCGGCTGGCAGGGGCGGGACGCGGTGGGGTCGCCGGTCGGTACGGCGATGGGGCCGTCCTCGTACGGCCACACCGGCTTCACGGGGACGAGCCTGTGGGTGGAGCCGGCGGTGGACGGGCCGGGGGCGGACAGCGTGGGAGCGGACAGGGCGGGAGTGAACGGGTCGGGGGCGGACAGGGCGGGAGCGGACGGCGCGGGAGTGAACGGGTCGGAGACGGACAGGGCGGGAGCGGACGGCGCGCGGGCGGAAGGCCGCTACTACGTCCTCCTCACCAACCGCGTCCACCCCAGCCGTGCTCCCCGCCGCTTCCCGGCGATCCGCCGCGCCTTCCACCACCACGCGGCGGCCCTCACCCGCCCGTGACAGCCACACGGCTCGCCGGTCACATGTGGCGACGCGACACGTCCGAACCGGTGCCCTCGGACGCGGGGCGCTCGGGACGGTCGCGCCGATTAGCAGATCGGTTGTCGACCGCGCAATCCGTGGGATGCCGACGGCGGTGAACCCGCTTGTGGTCCCCCGGGCCATGGTGGCGGGTCGCGCCGGATTCTACGGTTTCGGCCATGTCCGGCGCTTTCGGCGCGCAGTGACGTGCCGACGGCCTCGGGAACACCGGGAGCGCATCAACCGAAGGAGCACTTCCATGCCGGTCCCCCCACGCCACATACCGCCACGGAGCCGGTGGAGCCGCGTCGCGGCCCGGCTCCTCGCCGTCGCCGCCCTCTTACTCGGAGCCGTTCTCGCCGGGCCCGCGCCCACCGCGAACGCTGCGGTCACCCTCACGAAGGTGACCAACTTCGGTTCCAACCCCGGCGCGTTGAACATGTACGTGTACCAGCCGGCGTCGCTGCCCGCGAACGCGCCCGTGGTCGTCGCGCTCCACGGGTGTACGCAGAGCGCCCAGGTCTACGCCGACAACTCGGGGCTGCCCGAGCTCGCGGACCGCGACAAGTTCATCCTGGTGCTCGCGGAGACCACCTTCTCGAACAACCTCAGCAAGTGCTTCAACTGGTTCCAGGCAGGCGACAACCGGCGTGACCAGGGGGAGGCCCTTTCGATCCGGCAGATGGCCGGCCACGCCGTCTCGGCCTACGGCGGGGACTCCAAACGGGTCTACGTCACGGGGCTTTCGGCCGGCGGTGCCATGACCTCGGTCATGCTCGCCACCTACCCCGACGTCTTCTCGGCCGGCGCGGTCGTCGCGGGCCTGCCCTACAACTGCACCAAGAACAACAGCCCTTACCAGTGCATGAACCCCGGGCTCGACCTCAGCCCGGACGAGTGGGCCCAGCGGGTGCGCGAGGCGTACCCGTCGTACGGGGGGCCGTGGCCGCGCACCGCCATCTGGTACGGCGATCGGGACACGACGGTCGTGCCGCGCAACGCCACCGAACTGCGCGACCAGTGGACCGCGTTGCACGGGCTGTCCCAGACGCCCACCCGTACCTCCAGCATCGGTCCCAATGCCACCCGGCACGACGAGTACGTGGCGTCCGACGGCACGGTGGCCGTCGAGGTCAACAAGGTCCCCGGCATCGGCCACGGCACCCCGGTCGACCCCGGCACCGGCGCCGAACAGTGCGGCAGCACCGGCGCCCCGTACTTCCCGGACTCGATCTGCTCCAGCTACTGGATCACCAGGTTCTTCGGCCTCGGCGGCTAGGAGGAAACGGATGTTCCGGATGTTCCCGTCCCGCACCGACCCCGTCCCTCCCCGCGGACGGCCCGGACGACGGCGTGCCGCTCTCGGAGCACTGTCCCTCGCGGGCGCCTGTGCGCTCGTCGTCGCATCGGCCGCGGTGGTGCCCGCGGCCGGTGCGGAGGGGACACCGGGCGGCCGTTGCCACGGATACGCCCTGCCGCACGTACCCGGCGCCGCCCACCAACGGGCCGACTGCCTGCACGAGTTGACCACGGCCGGAACGGTGGCCTCGGGCCACACCGACCCGGCCGACTTCGCGGGGCTCACCCCCGAGGACCTGCCCACACCGAGCGGCGTTCCCGGGATCCAGATCGACGGCTACTTCCCCGACACATCGACCACCAACACCAACCACGGCTGGAACCACGACGCGCAGTTCGTCATCCGGCTGCCCGACCGCTGGAACGGCGGCCTGGTGGTATCCGGCACACCGGCCAACCGCGAGCAGTACGCCAACGACCGTGCCATCTCCGACTGGGTGCTCTCCCGCGGCTACGCCTTCGCCGCCACCGACAAGGGCAACACCGGCCCCGCCTTCTACCGGGACGGCCGCAGACCCGGTGACGCCATCGCCGAGTGGAACGAGCGCGTCACCCAGCTCACCCGCGCCGCCGGAGCCGTCGTCACCCAGCGGTACCACCGGCCCCCCGCCCGCACCCTCGCCACCGGCCTGTCCAACGGCGGCTACCTGGTGCGCTGGCAGCTGGAGAACCACCCCGAGCTGTACGACGGGGGAGTGGACTGGGAGGGCACCCTGTGGCGCGCCGACGGCCCCAACCCGCTCACCTTCCTGCCGCCCGCACTGCGCGCGTACCCGGTGTACGCGGCGGGCGGGGCCGGAGCCGAGGACGCCTGGAAGGCCATGCGCGAGGCCGGCTACCCGGCGGGCTCGGAGTTCCTTTGGCCGTACCACCACAAGGTCTACTGGGACCTGACACAGCGCGTCTACCGCGAGGAGGCCGACCCGGAATTCGACGGAGCCACCGAGGCGGGCACCCCCTACTGCGCCCCGGGCACCCCCGGCTGTGACGCCGACTACGACTACGCCACCCGGCCGCCCGCGGTGCACCGCGCCGTCGACCGCGTCGCACTGACCGGACGCATCGGCAAACCGCTGATCACCCTGCATGGCACGCTCGACGCGTTGCTTCCCATCAGCAGGGACTCGGACGTCTACGCCCGCATGGTGCGCCAGGCCGGCCGGGGCGCGCTGCTGCGCTACTACCGCGTCGAGGACGGCACACACGTCGACTCCCTCGTCGACGCCTTCCCCGACAAGCTCCGCCCGATGGTCCCCTGCCACCGCTCCGCCTTCGAGGCACTGGAACGCTGGCTGGCCGGCAACGGCCGGCCCCCGGCGGACCACACGGTCCGGCGCCCGGCCGACGCGGACCCCGCGACACTGCTCACGAGCTGCCCGCTGGCCTGACGGAGCCGTCAGGGTCAGCGGAAGGCTGCTTGCGGCCGTTGCCGGTCGTCTCGGCCTCGTACTCGGCCTGCTCGAAGAGGAGTGTGGCCGTGACGGTGCGGGCGAGTTTACCCCCATGACCGCATAGCGGAAAGCAGTCAGTACAACAGAGATGGAAATCGCCCATACCCCGCCAACCCTGCCGGCTATTCCGCCGCCAACCAGCGTTGGGCGGGCAATCGAGGGGGTCTGGGCGCAGACAGGACAGCGCTGGTCATTCACACCCTCGCCGACATTGCCGCGGGTTTTCTGGCGTTGTGGATACTGCTGTACATGCTCGACGCGAATCAGGCGAATGTCTTCGTCGACTTCGTGCACGGTGTGGCGGACTGGCTCGCGGGCTGGTCACAGGACATCTTCACGATGGACACGGAATCCGTGAGAGTCTTCTTCAACTACGCACTGCCCGCGGTGATTTACCTGACGATCTGCATGGCGCCGCGGCCTGGGTGCGACGGCTCTGACTCCGCAGGCCCGGCGGTCGGTACCCCTCCTGGTGCCGAGGGGTACCGGCCGCCGCCGTGCTCGGAGGGATGGCGTGGTGACCAGCGGCGATGCCCTGTGCGGACGATGTCGGCACCTGAGGTCGGCTGGGGCCGGGGGAGGGCGCGGGCGGATAGCGAGTACCCGCCCGCGCCACGCACCCTGCTGTCCCTGAACCCGGGGGGACCGGAGATCGACCAGGGAGGACGCGCGCCGATGACCAGTCGGCAGTACCTACAGCGCCGCACCGTAAACGCGTGTTACTCCTGGGCCATTTTCGCCCGGAACCGCCCCGCCCGAGTCCGGCCGAGTAACACGATCCGCGCCCCCGGCGCTGTAGGTAATGGATGCCGTCAGCACCGCTGTGGAGTGGTAGCACACCCAGATAATGTCCGAAATGCAGAGTGGTCGCAGGGCCTCCACATTTGCGGTCACAGCCGATGGCAAATATTGGCTGTGCGCTTTTCGCTGCCCGCCTTGGAGTTGTGTATCAAATTGGAAACACTCCGGGGCGCATCCCCTCCGCCATTCTTTTCAGCCGGGCGAGGAATGCACACTGTCGGGCATGCATCCAAGGACAGACAGCAGAAACCCCGACTACGCGCGCCCTGGCGGACGGGGACACACCGCGCCGGGCGCCGACGGCCCGTACCCACCGGATGACTTCCCGTACGAGGAGCACGGTGATGGGCACCGCGGCAGACCGCACCGCCGCCGTGGCAGGACGGTCATACGTGTCCTGGTCGCCTTGGTCCTGGTTCTGCTGGTCGTCTCGGTGGCAACGTACTTCTGGGCCGACTCCCGGCTGCGCAAGGAAGTCGACCTCGGCAAGGTGGTCGACCGCCCCGGCACGGGGGAGGGCACCAACTATCTGATCGTGGGATCCGACAGCCGCGAGGGCATGTCGGACCAGCAGAAGAAGGACCTGCACACGGGCTCCGCCGACGGCAAGCGCACGGACTCGATGATGATCCTGCACGACGGTGCGTCCGGCCCGACACTCATATCGCTGCCGCGCGACTCGAACGTGACCATCCCGAAGTTCCGCGGCTCCGAGTCCGGGGAGATGAAGGGTCCGCTGGGTGACAACAAGCTGAACGCCGCGTACTCCATCGACGGCCCACAGCTGCTGGTCCGCACCGTCGAGTACAACACCGGCCTGCACATCGACCACTACGCGGAGGTCGGGTTCTCCGGCTTCGCCAACATCGTGGACTCCATCGGCGGCGTCGACATGACCCTCGACAAGGGCTTCAAGGACAAGTGGTCCGGGGCCGACTTCGAAGCGGGCGAGCAGACGCTGAACGGCCGGCAGGCACTCGCGTTCGTCCGCACCCGGCACGCGTTCGCCACCAGCGACCTGGAACGCACCAAGAACCAGCAGAAGTTCCTCTCCGCGCTGGCCGACCAGACCGCGACGCCCGGCACGCTCCTGAACCCCTTCAAGCTCTACCCCACCATGGGAGCCGGACTCGACACCCTCATCGTCGACAAGGACATGAACCCCTACTACCTGGCCAAGATGTTCTTCGCCATGCGGGACGTCACCGGCAGCGACGGCACGTCGCTGAACATGCCGATCTCCGGCAGCGTCGGCGGCAACCTCCAGTGGGACAAGGCCAAGGTCAAACAGCTTGCGCAAGAGCTCAGGAACGACGATCCGGTCACCGTGACCGACACACGGTGATGGGCGATGGGGCAGCGGCCGCTCGATGACTCGATGAGCGGAGTGGCCCGGAGCCGCCGCCGGGCCCTTGCCCGGCTCCGGCTCCGGCTCCGGCTCCGGTGCGCGCGGGCCGTCAGCCGCGGAACGGCCCCGTCACCTCATAGGTGATGCCGCCCGACGAACTGCCGCTGGTGCCGCGCTGGCTGGAGAAGTACAGCCGCCTGCCGTCCGGTGAGAACGCCGGGCCGGTGATCTCCGAGCCCGACTGGCCGTCGACGCGCAGGAACGGGGCCACCACATCGTCCGGGGTGATGACGCAGATCTCCATGTTCCCGCCGTCCTCGGCCACGTACAGATCGCCGGAGGACGCGCCGGTCACGTTGTCCACACCGGTCAGCGGGGCCGTGCCGCCGGTCACCAGCGAATCGTCATAGGCCAGTTCGATCGTCCGGGCGGCCGCGTCGTAACTCCACACCCGGTTGTCGCCCTTGGTGGTGAACCAGCAGGTGTCGTTCGCGTAGTAGCACCCTTCGCCACCGTTGAACCGCTTGGCCCCGGCCACCTGGTTGCGGGTGGCGGTGGCGCCGGTCGGGTCCGGCACGGTCGCCCAGGTGACCGGCCCACTGGTGCCGGAACCGGCGACCATGACCTCCAGCCTGCCGGCGGACAGGTCACCCCATGTCGTCGGCGTGAAACGGTAGAAGCACCCGTCCGTGACGTCCTCGGTCATGTAGACGGTCCGGCGGACGGGATCGGCCGTCGCAGCCTCGTGCTTGAAGCGGCCCATCGCGTCACGCCGCACCGCGGCCTTCACACCCCACGGATCGGTCTCGTACACATAGCCTCGGTCGACCTCCTCACAGGACAGCCAGGTGTTCCACGGGGTCTTGCCCCCGGCGCAGTTCTGCCGGGTACCGGAGAGGACGCGGTACGCGCCCGTGACCGCCCCGGCCGAGGAGAACGCCACCGCGCTCGCCCCGCCGGACGGGTTGATCTCCGAGTTGGAGACATAGATCCAGCCGCTGCCGTCGGCGTAACAGGCCCCGCCGTCCGGTGCGTCGTGCCAGGTGTACGAGGTACCGGCGACCGTCTGCCGCGACCGGGCGATCACCCGGCTGGTGAACCCGGCGGGAAGCCGTACGCCGTTGGCATCCGGCGAACCGAGCGCCCCGTACGGACCGGCGCCCGGCTGCGCCGGTGCGGCGTACGCGGCGCCGCGCCACAGGGTTCCGCCGAGAGCTGCCGAGGAGCCGCCGATGACGGCGGCACGCAGGAGGGTGCGACGTTTCACTCTGGCTCCAAGGGGTGCCGTGACCGTTCCCCGCCGCCGGCCGACGGCGGGGTCCCACGGCCTTGGACCCTAGGGAGGTATCGCATAGGCGGGATTGACGGGGCCTGGACACCACATGACGCGGGCATGGAGCGTCCGGCGGGCCGCCCGGCCGAACGCGGCTCGTCCTCGGTTCCGTGAATCCCCGGGTCATGGCACGGGCATGATGGCCCGGTGCGGGAAGAATTGATAGTGCGGTTACGCGGGACGTGGCAGCAGACCGAACCACCCGACAGGGAGCTGGTCGGTACCGCTCTCGCGCGGTTCGGCGCGGACCTCGTGGAGGTGCTGCCGGTCGAGCCGGGCGACCTCCGAATCCTGATCGTGGTGCCGGAGACGGCCGACCTGATCGCCGTCGGCTCGGCGGTGGCGGGCGTGCTCTCACTGCCGTCGCCCCGGATCACCTTCGAGCGCGCGGTCTCCGAGGTCCGGGGCATCGCCGGGCGCGGCTACTCCTGCTCCTGCGGCGGGGTCGACGGCGATCACACCGCGGAGTGCCCGAGAGCGGTCGGCACATGAGCTGGCGGCCACCCGTCCCGATGGGCTACCTGGACAGTATCCAGGCGGTCGGCGGGTTCGCCGCCCCGCTGCTGGCCGGAGGAAGCTTCACGCTCGCGGTGGTGGCGCTGCAATCGCCCCCGGGCCCGGCCGGCGTCAGCCGATGGCCGAACGCCTCGCTGGCTCTGTTCGTCCTGTCCGGTCTGCTCCAGATCGCGACCATTCAGGCGACGGCATGGTCACGACGCTATATGTGCACCCCGGGCGACCTTCTGGAGTGGTTCCCCGGCGAGGAGACCGACGGGGCTCCCAGCCCGTTCCTGATCGGTATGCAGGACAGCCATCTGCGGCAGGCCCAGCGCTGGGCGAACCTGGCACGCGGCTTCTACCATGCGGGGATCATCGCGCTGCTCGCCGGGCTGTTCGTCATCTGCGTGCCACGAGGGCAGCCGACCGGCGGCCGCTGGACGGTCCTCGCCGTCTGCGCGGCCGGCGTTGTGGGGGAACTCGCCTGGCTGGTCAGGGCCGCCTTTCTCGATCGCGCGATCCGCCGCGACGCCTGGCTCGGCATGGCCGTCCTGCTCGCCATCCTGGTACCGGTGTCCGCGCCCGGCATCTGGCATGGCTGGCCGGTACGCATCGGGGGCGCCGCCTGCCTCCTGCTGTGTCTCGTGCCGCTCATCCTGCGCCGCTCGGTCACCTCGGCCTCGGTCACCTCGGCGCTGAGCCTGATTCTCGGTGTGATCGCCCTGTTCTTCCGTATACCTCAGCCGCTCGTCGTGCTAGCGCTGGTCCCGGCGTTCTCTCTCGAAGCCCACACGTTCGTGGACCTCATCCGCCGTCAGCGCGCTGTGAGCCGGTGACCAGACGTCACCGGAGACGAACTGATGGACACTCACGCGCTACAGGAACTCATCGCCTGTGTCAATCGGGTGACCGAGACCGGCGACGTCGGGCTCACCCTCGCGGACGAGATGGTGAAACCTCTCTCGGATGCCCAGCGGGATTGGGACGACGAGGACACCGAGTCGTCCCGGGTACTGGGTGTCTTCTACTTCTACCGCTATCTCGCGGCGCACGATCGAACCGACATGCTCATGGCCGTCCAGGTGCTCATGCCCTGTCTGCTGTACGAGGACATGGCCCTGCCGCCCGACATGCTCCCCTTCCTGGCCGACTTCGGCGTCTGCGAGGCGGAACTGCTGCGCGAGGACGCCCGCAGCTCACCCGATCCCGCACTCGCCGAGCGTGCGGTGTTCGCCTGGCAGCGCATCGTCACGGCCACCGAGGACGGCCATCCGCAGCGTGAGGAGCGCGAGCGGGCCCTGTGGCGGGCGCTGCGACTGCTGGCCGCCCGGCGCGGCGACACCGCCCACCTCGACCGGGCCGTCGCCGCGGCACGCGCGGGCCTTGTCCCGCAGGGCCACCGGGATCGCCTCACCACCTGTCATGAGCTCCTCCTGGCGCTGGAAGAACGCTACGAGGCGACCGGGGACGCGGAGGATCACGAGGCCTCGTTGCGGTGCGCGGAGGAGCTGGCCGTATACGCACATGGCTCGGCGCGCGACGCCGTCGGTTGTTCCCTCCTGTTCTCCTTCGGCGAGAAGCTCTATCAGCGGTTCCTGCGCGAT
This sequence comes from Streptomyces javensis, assembly GCF_039525925.1. NCBI lineage: Bacteria > Bacillati > Actinomycetota > Actinomycetes > Kitasatosporales > Streptomycetaceae > Streptomyces > Streptomyces javensis. The sequence continues at coordinate 285,662 of NZ_BAAAIF010000002.1, forward strand.
CCCAACACCATGGATCTGCGCCGCGCCATCGGCTTCCTTCAGGGTTCGGTCGAGTTTCCCGGCCCGCAGCTGCCGACCCGGCTGCTGGTCCTGTCGCGTGTCCTCAGCCTCTGGTCCGCCGCCGTCCGGGATCCCGGGATCGTGACCGAGGCGATCGCCAGGGCCGAGCAGGCCGAGCGGTTGATCCAGCGGAATCACAAGGACTATCCGCTCGTCGAGTGGCACATCGCCTCGCTGTACTTCGCGCGCTACGGCACGACACACTCCGGCGACGACCTCGACCGGGCCGCGGCAGCGATCGTCGAGGCCACTCTGTGCCTGCCCCGTGAGCCCAGGGCCACCGCTCTCCACTCCGACATCGCGTTCGCCCAGTACGAGCGCACGGAGAACAGTGAGTACCTCTCGAGAGTCCTCAATTTGAGGGAGCGCGTACTGCGCAAACTCCCCGAAGACGACGACTTCTCCCGGGCGGATGCCCTCTACTCACTCAGCCAGGCCCAGATGCACTGGTACCGCCGGACGGGCTCCTTCTGCCACCTGGACAACGCGGTCGACAACGGCCGCGCCGCCCTTGACCTCGTGGCCAGGACCGACGTGCGTCGCCGCCAGAAGTTCCTGTGCGGGCTCGGCAACGTTCACATGGCGCGTTTCACCATGCGTAGTGAGCGGGACGCCCTGCCCGAGGCGATCCACCTGTTCCGGGAAGCCGTCGCCGACGCCCCCGACCGCTGCCTGCCGCTTGCCCTGCTCTCCGCCGCCCTCGGGTACCAGCACGAGCTGACACGGGACATCACCGACCTCGACGAGTCCATCGCCGCGGGTGAAAGCGCCTTGGAGTTCGCCTCCCCTCACCAGCGGGCGGACATTCTGCGAGATCTCAGCGTCGCCCGCCGGCTGCGCTTCGGCGGCACCGGCGACGCCACCGATCTCGACCGCGCCAGGGCGGGGGTCGCCGAGGCCCTTGCCCTCCCCACTCTCTCGGCCCGAGCGCGGATACGGCTCGGCCTGGAGCAGGCTGAGCTGGCCTCCCTTTCCTCGAGGCATCCCGCGGAGCGGTTGTCGGCCTTCGAGGCGATTGTCGAGCTGCTGCCCGAGGTCGGCCTGAGCAGCCCCTACCACGAGGACCGTGAGCACATGCTGTCCGTCCACGCCGGCCTGGGGGCGAAGGCGGCCGACGCCGCGGTCGCGGCCAACCGCCCTGATCGGGCCCTGGAACTCCTGGAAAAAGCGCGCGGCATCCTCGCCGACACCATGCCGGCGCCAGGATGGCGCGGCACTCGGGCCACCACCGCCCGCCACCTGTGCCGTAACGCCACCCGTGGCCCGATCGTCACGGTCAGCGCGGTCGAGACCGGCGGTCTGGCGTTGCTCGTCACACCGTCGGGTGTCCACCCGGTCGCCCTGCCCGGCCTCCGGCTCCACAAGGCCAGGGCCCGGCACAAAGCTCTCGAGATGGCCCTCGCCTCCGGCGCCTGTGACGACGTCCTCGACGTCCTCACCTGGCTCTGGCACACGGTCGCCCGCCCCGTACTGGAGGCGCTGACGGCCGCGGGGTGGCAGGGGTCCCGCCTCTGGTGGTGCCCGGTGGGCGTGATGTCGCTCTTCCCCCTGCACGCCGCGGGCGACGGTCACGACGGTGTCATGGACAGAGTGGTGTCCTCGTATCTGCCCACCGTCCGGTCCCTGCCCGCCGAGCGCCGGCGCCCCGCCTCCCCGGGAAAGGCCCTCGTGGTGGCGATGAGCAGGACTCCCGGCCAGGCCTCGCTGCTGGGTGCCGCGTCCGAGGCGAACAGCCTCTCCCGACTGCTCTCGGCCACGGTCCTGCACAACGAGCAAGCCACCCGCGACGCCGTCCTGACGGCCCTGCCCAGTACCCGGATCATCCATTTCGCCTGCCATGCGCACGCCGACACCCGCGAACCCACCCGCAGCCGGCTGCTCCTCCACGACCAGCCACTCACCCCGAGAGATCTGCCGTTCGGCCTGGACGCCGACCTCGCCTACCTGTCGGCCTGCGCCACCAGCGATGTCCTCTTCCTGGGCGCCGACGAGGCCATGCACATCACCGGGGCCTTCCATCTGGCGGGCTTTCGCCATGTCATCGGTACCCACTGGCGCATCGACGACTTGGCGGCGGCCGACATCGCCGACCACTTCTACACCGTCATCGCGGCCCATGGCCCCGATGGCGCCGCCCAGGCCCTGCACGCGGCCACCGCGGAACTCCGTCGTGCCCACCCTGAGAGGCCCGACCTCTGGGCCTCCCACCTCCATGTAGGTCCCTGAGCGATCCAACTCACCTGCGGATATGGATCCTTGGAAATTCTGATACGTCGGAGGTCTTCCCTTGGGCCTCCTACGGCCTGCACCATGCCGGGTAGTTCACCACCGGATATGGGAGGCACATACGTGACCCCGACAACAGGGAACGGGATCTCTCGAAGAGGAGTGATCGGCTCGGCGGCCGCAGCCGGCTCGGCGGTCGCGCTCGGTGCCGGAGGGCCGCTGACCGGTTCCGGTACCGCCTGGGCCGCGCCCCGGGAACCCGGCGGGTCGGGGAGCCTGGCCGAACGGCTGGCCAGGGCCGCCGCTCCGCGCTGGCGGCGGATGCCTGGCGACTGGAAGGACGGTCCGTTCCTCGGCAACGGTCTGCTCGGGGTGAACGTCTACCGGGGCGCCACGGCCAACTCCGTGAAGGTGATGGTCAGCCACAATCAGGTACAGGACCAGCGCCCCCAGTGGGCCGCCACCTACGGCTACTCACGGCTGCCCATAGGGCATTTCGACCTCACGCTGGCGGGCGAGGTGACCGATGTCGACTGGACCCTCGACATCTGGGACGCCGAGCTGCGCTCCACCGTCACCACCACCCGGGGCAGCGTCCGCTTCTCGATGCTGGTGCACAACGCCCGTACCGCGCTGCTGATCTCCACCCGGCCCAGCGCGGGGGAGGAGAGCGCGGCCTGGTCGTTCACATGGATGTCCGCCACCTCGCCCCGGACGAAGGGCAAGCCCGCCGACTACACCGGCAACCCCGACCCCCGCACCGGTTCCACGGGCGCCACCCACTACGTCGAACAGCCGTTGATCGCCGGTGGCGGGTGGACCACCGCGTGGCGGGAACGCCGAGTCGGCACCGGCAGGCTGCTCGCCGCGCATATCGTCTACCGCTACCCCGACGACCTCGCGAAGACCACCGAACTCGCCGTGGCCGAGGTGGCACGCACCCTGGCCGAGGACCCGGACGAGCTGGTGCGCGTACACCGCGGCTGGTGGAACCGCTTCTACGAGCGCAGCCTGCTCTCCGTGCCCGACAAGCGGATCCAGGACTTCTACTGGATCCAGCTCTACAAGGCCGCCTGCGCCACCCGCGCCGGAGGACCCTCGATGTCCGAATGGGGGCCGTGGTACCCGGAGACCGGAGGGAGCTGGACCGCGGTCTGGTGGAATCTCAACGTCCAGATCGCCACCTGGCTGATCCAGGGCTCCAACCACCTCGAACTCGACTCCGTCACCTCCACCTTCAAGAGCTTCGAGAAGAACCTGCCGCTGTCCCTCCCACCCGAGATCCCGAACGAAGAGATCTACGCCCTGTCCCACCCCTCCGACTGGACGCTGCGCCCCGGCGCCCACACCGTCGGCGTCCCGGGCACCGCCACCAAGACCGACAACAACGGCAACCTCTCCTGGGCCATGCACAACGTCTGGCTCAGCTACTGCCACACCATGGACGTAGCGATCGTGCGCGACGTCCTCTACCCGATCCTCGTCAAAGCGGTGAACTATTACGACCACTTCCTCCACGAGGGCGGTGACGGCAAGCTCCACCTGCCGCTCACCCGGTCCCCGGAGTACGCGGACGCGGTGGACTGTACCTACGACCTCTCCCTGCTCCGCTGGGGCTGCGCCACACTCCTCGACTGCCTGCGCATCCTCCGCACCGACAACCCGCGCGCCGGGCGCTGGCGGGAGATATTGCGCCGTCTGGTCGACTACCCGCGCGGCGCGGACGGCGTCCTGATCGGCGCCGACACCCCACTAGCCGACTCCCACCGCCACTTCTCCCACATGCTGTGGCTGTACCCGCTGCACGAGCTCACCTGGGACCGGCCGGCCGATCGGGACATCATGCGGACCACGTTCGACCACTGGACGGAGGACCGCAGCCTCTGGGCGGGGTACAGCTACGCGGCGGCCTCCTCGATGGCGTCGCGGATGGGGCGGCCCGAGGACGCCCTCGACTTCCTCACCACCTTCACCGGGAACCTCTTCGACGAGTCCTACATGGACTGCTACATGACCGCGAACACCATGTACGCGGAGGACACCAACCTGGGCATCGAGAGCCCGCTGACCACGGCCCAGTCGATCCTCGACATGGGGATGCAGAGCCATGGCGGCGTCGTCCGGGTCTTCCCCTCCGTCTCACGGCGCTGGCCCGACTTCTCGTTCCAGGCCCTGCGCGCCCAGGGCGCGTTCCTCGTCGACGCGGACCGCTCCGGCGGCAGGACCCGGTGGGTGCGGGTGCACAGCGAGGCGGGTGCGCCACTGGTTCTCCAACACGGCATCGCCGGCGCCATCGACGTACGGGACGAGCACGGTCGGCGGCTGCGGTACAAGGAGACGGGACCCGGCCGTATCGAGATCCCGCTCGGCCGGGACGAGACCGCCGTCGTCGCGCCGCGCGGCACCCACCCGGATCCACGGCCGCGCGACGTACCGGCCGTCGGCCACGCGAAGCCGTGGGGGCTGCCGGACTGAGCCGGGGCTCCGGGGGCCGGGGGAGGGAGGCCGGGTGAGGGCTGGCCTCCCGGTCAGTAGAACTCGACGGTGTTGACACGGTTGATCAGCTCGTGTCCGTCGAGCAGCCGGGTGGCGTTGGCGGCGAAGAGCTCGGCGGGTCGGTGAACACCTTTATCCAGGACGCGGCGCTCGTCGCGGTGGAAAGCCGTGCGGATGACGTCGTCCGGATGCGCGCCGCCTACGAGGAACGCGGCGAGATCATGCGCGGGGAACTGGCCTTGATCCCCGGTCTCACCCTCAGGGGTGTCGCCGTCCGGCCCGGTAGCGAGTTCGGCGTCCGGGGCGAGGGGCATCTGCGCCTGTCGTACGCTCTCCTCCGTCGAGGAGGTTCTGCACGCCTTCCGCGCCCAAGTGGGCTCCGAGCTGCGGGACTTCAGCGCCGCGCAGACGACCCGGGGCATGCGCAAGCTCGACGCGGTGTCGCGGTACTGGGTGTCCCTGGTCCTCGAGCACGGCGGCGCGATGGCGCAGATGCGCTCGCACCGCGGCTACCTCGAGCGGCTGCGCGAGGGCACCGGCTACCTCACCCCGCAGGCCGAAGCGCTGGGACATCCTCGATCTCATCAAGAGCGGACGAACCGAGGACGAGGCCGCCACCCGTCTCATGGGCGCACTGCGCGGAGCCCTGATCGGATGGTCGGCGGCCCGGCACGGCACGCCGGACGAATCCGGACTGGTCTCTTCCGCACTGAGGGGCGACACCGGCTGAAGTACGCTGTCGGCGCACTTCAGCGCCTGGAGCACAGCTCGCGCCGGCGCCCGGCCGGCCCGCATGCGAACGGAGAGAACAGCGCACATGGACATCAGTGCCTACCTCGAGGCCGTCTACGGCGATCTCCACCGCCGGGACCCCGCGGAAACGGAGTTCCATCAGGCAGCACACGAAGTCCTGCACGCGATAGGACCCGTGCTCCAGGCCCACCCGGAGTACCGGCACGCCAGGATCGTGGAACGGCTCTGTGAGCCCGAACGACAGCTGATCTTCCGGGTCCCGTGGGTGGACGACCAGGGAACGGTGCGGGTCAACCGGGGCTTCCGGGTGGAGTTCAACAGCGCCCTCGGCCCGTACAAGGGCGGGCTGCGGTTCCACCCCAGTGTCAACCTCGGCATCATCAAGTTCCTGGGTTTCGAGCAGATCTTCAAGAACGCGCTGACCGGCATGGCGATCGGCGGCGGCAAGGGCGGTTCGGACTTCGATCCCAAGGGCCGCTCGGTCGCCGAGGTCATGCGCTTCTGCCAGGCGTTCATGACGGAGCTGTACCGGCATCTGGGCGAGCACACCGATGTGCCCGCCGGGGACATCGGAGTCGGCGGCCGTGAGATCGGCTACCTCTTCGGCCAGTACAAGCGGATCACCAACCGCCATGAGTCCGGCGTGCTGACCGGCAAGCCGGTCGGCTGGGGCGGATCGCACGTCCGTACCGAGGCCACCGGCTACGGCGCGGTGTTCTTCGCGCAGGAGATGCTCGCCACGCGCGGCCAGGACTTCGACGGACGGCGGGTCGTGGTCTCCGGATCGGGCAACGTGGCCATCTACGCCATCGAGAAGGTCCACGCCCTCGGCGGGCGGGTGGTGGCCTGCTCCGACTCCTCCGGCTATCTGGTCGACGAGGACGGCATCGACCTGGAGCTGCTCAAGGAGATCAAGGAGGTGCGCCGCGAGCGGATCTCCGCTTACGCCGAGGTGAAGACGACCGCCCGGTTCTCCGACCGGGGGTCGGTGTTCGACGTGCCGTGCCAGGTGGCACTGCCGTGCGCGACCCAGAACGAGCTGCACCAGCAGGACGCCACCGCGCTGACGAAGAACGGTGTGCTGGCGGTGGCCGAGGGCGCGAACATGCCGTGCACACCCGAGGCGGTCGAGATCTTCCGCGGTGCGCGGATCCTGTTCGGTCCGGGCAAGGCCGCCAACGCGGGCGGGGTGGCGACCTCCGCACTCGAGATGCAGCAGAACGCGGCCCGCGAGCGCTGGAGCTTCGAGCGTGCGGAGGCCCAGCTCGCCACCATCATGCGACAGGTGCACGCGGAGTGCCGCGCATCTGCGGAGACCTACGGCGGTGACGCCGACGACTACGTGCTCGGTGCCAACACCGCGGGCTTCCTCCGTGTCGCCGAGGCCATGACCGCCCAGGGGGTCGTCTGAGCACTGCCGTCGACATGACGAGGCGGGGGCCCGCGTACGTATCGGCCCCCGCCTCGTCACGAGCGCGCCGCTACGAGGCCGACGGTCCGGTCCAGTCGGCGGCCACATGGCCGATGCGCACCCGCTGCGGGTGGTCGCCGACCGACACGGACGCGGTCTTCTCGCCCGTCCCGAAGTCGATGGCGGTGACCCGGTCGGCACCGCTCTCGGAGACGACGCACGAGGTGCCGTCGCCGCTCACCGTCGCCCAGTACGGCTTCGAGGTCGGCACCAGCGGGCCCTCCTGGAGCGATTCCCGGTCCACGACGGTCGCGTAGTCGTCCATCGTCCCCGCCACGCAGAGCTTCTTGCCGTCGGGGCTCATCGACAGGCCGTGGTGGCGGGAGTCGTTGACCCAGGTGGTGCGGTCCTCGCTGGTCCCGGGGTTCTTCGGAAGGGTCTTCGCGCGGGTGATCTTGTCCTTGGCCACGTCGTACTCCAGGAACCCGTTGAAGAAGGAGACCTGGAAGTAGAGCTTGGACTCATCGGGGGTGAAGGCCACGGGCCGGACCGCGTCGGACAGGTCCTTGCGGCCGAAGGCGTCGAGCCGTTCGCGCATGTCGATGACCTTGACCTGCCGATAGGTGTTCGTGTCGACCACGGTGATGTGCCGGTCGCCCTTCGTCCAGTCCATCGACGGATCGTCCAGATCGGTGTTGACCTCGCCGATCGACATGTTCCAGAGGTACTTGCCGCCGTCGGTGAAGACGTTCTCATGGGGCTTGTCCCCGGCGGAGAACGAACCGAGCTGCTTCCCCGTCTCGATGTCGAGGACATGCACCGTGTTCGACGTCGAAGCCGACACCGCGACGCGCTTGCCGTCGGGGGACACGGCCATGTGGTCCGCGCGGAACCCCGATACGGGGAAGCGCCAGTTGACCTTGCCCGTCGCGACGTCGATCGAGACCACATCGGCGAAGCTGGGCCGCGAGACGACGATGGCGGAGCCGTCCGGGGTCGAGTACATGTCGTCCACGAACTGGTCGTGGCCTTCACCCGGCCCCAGCCGGATCCCCAGGAAGAAGGCGAGCTTGATGGGGTTGAGGTAGATCTCGGTGAGCCGCTGGTCCTTGTCCGGTATGACGTTGATCCGGCCGATCCTGGCCAGGTCGCCGGTGGACTTGATGACGTCCGCGGTGCCGTCCCAGTTGTTGCCCACGAACATCACTTCCCGCAACTCGGCCGTCTTCGGCTGTGCGGAGGCGCTCACCGCCGTGGAACCGGTCACGGCCAGCGCCACGGCGGCGGCGAGGGAGAGCATCATTCGGGTGGAGCCACGGTGCTCGGGAGGCATGGTCACTCCATGGGAGGTGGGGGTCTGTCGTCGTCGGGGCGCCACTTACCGGAAAGTAATGAAGGCGGGTGTCTCTCACAAGAGCTCCGACGGCAAAAAATGACAGGCCCTCACCTTCGCGGCCCAACCAGTCGCTTGCGACGCCCTGCCGGCCGCCCCGCCCGGAGGAGATGGGCCACAGCGTCATCAACCTCGGCGCGTGTGTGGCGGCCCAACCGCTGGACGGCGGGTTCGCCGCCGCCGCTGTCACAGGTGTGGTCTAGCGTGCGGACCATGGACCTGGAGCTTGCGGGACGACGGGCGATGGTGACGGGGAGCAGCGGCGGGATCGGCGCCGCGGTGGCACGGCGGCTGGTCGACGAGGGGTGCGCCGTGCTGGTGCACGGTCGCGACCCCGCGCGTGTCGGCGAGGTCGCGGAGCGGCTCCGTGCCGTCGGCGGGGCGGTGGACATCGTGCTGGGGGACCTTGCCGATGAGGCCGCCGCCGGGTCGGTGGCCGAGCGGGCCCGGGAGTGGGGCGTGGAGATTTTGGTCAACAACGCCGGCCCATTCGCCGAGCACGACTGGGAAACCGCGGAGCCCGCTTTGTGGCTGGACGCGGTGAACGGGAACGTCGTGTCCGCGGTGCGGATGATCCGGGCCCTGGTGCCTGGGATGCGCGAGCGCGGATGGGGCAGGGTGGTCAACGTGGGCAGCCGGGCCGCGACGACTCCGTTGCCGAATATGGTCGAGTATTCGGCGGCGAAGGCGGCGGTGGTCAACATGACGACCAGCCTGGCCCGGCATCTGGCCGGATCCGGCATCACCGCGAACACGGTGAGCCCCGGTGTCATCGTCACGGACGGCATGCGGCAGATGTTCGAGGGCGGCGCGGCCGCGCGAGGCTGGCCGGAGCAGTGGACGGAGCTGGAACCGCTGGTGGTGGCGGAGTACGCCCCGAACCCGACGGGGAGGCTCGGCACGGCGGCGGATATCTCGGCAGCGGTCGCGTTTCTCGCCAGCCCGCTGGCCGGTTACATCAACGGAATCGATCTGCGCGTCGACGGGGGCATCGCGTTGGTGCCGTAAGGCCGACCGCCCAACGCATGCTGCTCGTCCGCACACGCCAGCCGACTCCACGGACCGACGCTGCCCGTCCGGCAGCCAGGAATTTCTTCGCGGCGTTCACATCACGGGGCCGGCCATCAGAAACCTAGGAGGTCGATCTGAATTCAGTTAAAGTTGCCGTTAGATCCGGGAGGTCGCGTATGTCTTTCGTTCTCATTCACGGTGCCGGTTTCGGTGCGAACTGCTGGGACGAGGTGGTTCCTTACTTGAGCGCCGAAGCGCTGGCAGTCGACCTTCCGGGGCGCGGGACGAGGGCTGACGTCGCACTCGGCACGGTCACTCTCGCGGACTGCGCCGATGCCGTCCGCGAGGACGTCGAGGCGAGGGACTTGCGGGACGTGGTGCTGGTCGGCCACTCCTTCGCGGGAGTCACCGTGCCGCTCGTCCTCGACCGCATACCCGAGCGAATCCGTCACGTCGTCCTGGTGTCGGCCGTCGTACCTCCCGACGGGTCCCGGGTGCTCGACCAGATTGATCCCGGCGTGCGTGAGCTGGTCGAGCAGTCCATCACCGCTGGGGTCTACCACCAGGCCCGCGTGGGTGCTGCCGCGATGCTGTGCAACGACATGGACGAGGCGACCGCCGCGTCCGCTCTGAACCGACTGGCCGACGATTCGGCCGCTCTGCTGAGCGAGCCCGTGAACCTGAGAGGCTACCGACGGGACATCCCGCGGACGTATGTGCACCTCACCCGGGACCAGTGTTACGTCGAGGAATTCCAGCAGCGATCCATCGCGCTGCTCCGGGCGGAGGTCATCGATCTCGATACTGGCCACATGGCAATGATCAGCGCTCCAGGAAAGCTCGCCGCCGTCCTCAACGCCGTTCACGGCTGAGTGAGCACCAGCCTGTTCGCCGCCTTCGACATCGCCGACGGCACTGCCATCGGTGAGCTGCACCGCCGCCACGAGTAGGTGGGCTGCTCGGTTCGCAGGCGGTGCAGGCCGCGCTGTTGGGCACCCACCGGGCTTCGACGAATGGATCATACGCGCGCAGTCGTCGTGATCCGGATTGCCCATCTTGCCGAACATCATGGTGCCCAGGCAGTAGGCGCTGCCTTCGATGCCGGTCCGTCCCAGCTTTCGCATCCGCACGGTGCCCCGTACGGGGGGCGGGTCGGTGAGCCGGAGCGCGCTGCCGCGCCGTGAAGCCGCACAAGCCACCACTCTTGGCTGCGACAGGACCAATGCCACCGGCATGATCGACCGGCTGGAGAGGCGGGGCTGTTGGCGAGAGAGCGCGACAGCGAGGACCGCGGGGTGAATCGCGTAACGGCCACCCAGGAGGGCGAAGAGCTGATGGTGCGCCTACGGGAGCGCTTCGCCGAATCGGTCGCCGATCGGGCAGCCGCCTCACACCCGAGGAACATGACCGCCCGCCGCCCTGGCAACCGCACTCACCCCCGGAACAGCGCCGAACTCGAAACGCTGAGCTCCCTCAGCGTGGCCGCTGAGGGAGGGGATGCCGACGGCGAGGCCCACCGTGGTCACTGTCGGTGGTCAGTCGGCCTGCGCGGGCCGACACGATTTCCGCGCGGGGCGCGTGGTGGTCACACGCGTCATGTCAATGTCCGTCACGAGCCTTGCCGCTCTTCCGTTCGGGGCAGTACGCTCTCCGCAGAATTGAAGTTAGTTCAATCCTCGTCTCGGGTGCGCGATCCGGCGCCCGGGTCGCCGTGGGACGACGACCCTTACGGCTGTCCGACCCGACCGGCCACGCGCAGCGTCGCACCAAGGGGAGCCGCGCATGTCCACCCAGTTGACGGATCCTTCGCTCGACGAGGTGACGATGTCCAGCGTGTGGATGGAGGTGGGGGCACCATGACACCGACAGTGGAGGCCGACTGGGTGGTCGTCGGTGGTGGCAGCGCCGGGAGCGTGCTGGCGGCGCGTCTGAGCGAGGATCCGGCCAGCGAGGTCGTGCTGCTGGAGGCAGGGCGTGACTGGCGGTCCGCCGACGCTCCACCGCAGCTGCGCAGTATGAACGGCTGGCGGGCGTTGGACGAGACGGCCTGCGCGGAGTTCCAGTGGCCGGGTCTTACGTCACGGCGCAGCCGCGCCCAGGTGCCACGGCCGCATGTGCGCGGCCGGGGCCTCGGCGGGTCGTCGTCGGTCAACGGCATGATCGCCATTCGGGCCATGCCGGACGACTACGACCGGTGGGCGGCGTACGGCTGTCCCGGCTGGTCGTACGCGGACATGCTGCCGTACCTGCGACGCATGGAGAACGACGCCGACTTCGGCGACCGCCCTCACCACGGCGATCACGGACCCGTACCGGTGCAGCGGCTCGGCCGTGAGGACTGGGGCCCTGCCGACCACGCGCTCGCCGAGGCCGCGCTGGGACATGGCCATGCCTGGTGCGACGACCACAACGGGCCGACGGGGACCGGCGTCTCGCCGTACGCCATCAGCTCCCGCGGCGGTGCGCGGGTCACGACCAACGACGGTTACCTCGAGCCGGCCCGACAGCGCCCCAACCTGCGGGTGTTCGGCGGCGCGACGGTGGACACGGTGCTCGTCGAGGGCGGCAGGGCCGTTGGGGTGCGGCTGCGCCGGGCGAACGAATGGACGGAAGTCCGTGCCCAGCACGTTGTCCTCTGCGCCGGAGCGGTGCACTCTCCGGCGATCCTGCTGCGGTCCGGTATCGGGCCGGACGGCCCGGTGGCGGCGCTCCCGGTCGGCGAGGGGATGCAGGAACATCCTCTGGCGCTGTTCTGGCTGTACGCCCGGCCCGGGCAGCATCCCGATGTCGATGCCCGGCAGACCAACTGCTGTCTGCGCTACTCCTCCGGACTGGAGGGAGCGGGTGAGAATGACATGATGATCGCCTCGATCAACCAGACGCTCGCCCTCCCGGACCCCGGCGACTCGCATCTCGTCGCGGAAGGCACCGGCGGAACCTGGGGCGGCGCAGGCGGCGGCCACACCGCGGGCGGTCCCGGCCTGCTCTGTCTCTGGGCGAACCAGCAGTTCTCGCGCGGCGTGCTGCGCCTGGCCTCCGCGGACCCCGACGCGCATCCGGTGATGGACCAGGATCTGCTGAGCCACCCCGCGGACCTCGTCCGGATGCGTGACGGCGTCAAACACTGCGTGGAGTTGCTGCGCAGCGGACCGTTCGACACGGCCTTCGAACACATTGCCATCGACATCGCCGGCCGGGGCCTCGACGCGCTGTCCGACGATGCGGCGGTCGACCGCTGGCTGATGGAGACCATCGGCGACACCGGCCACATCTGCGGAACCTGCCGCATGGGCGCGCCCGACGACCCCCGTGCGGTGGTCGATCCGTCCGGCCGCGTCATCGGCGTCGACGGACTCTGGGTCGCCGACGCCTCCGTGTTCCCGGAAGTGCCGCGGGCCAACACGAACCTGCCGACCATCGCCGCCGCGGAACGGCTGTCGGACCTCATCCGCGGACGCCTCGCCGGTCCCGTCGCGGGCGAGAGCGCCGTCACCCCAGCGTAGTCACGATCATGACCGATGCCGGAGGGCCCATGGCCGCCTCACCTCTTCCCTTGGCCGCCGCGCCGCTGGTCATCGGTTCGTCGACGCTGCGGAACCGGCTGGTCGCCACGGCTCACGCCAGCGGTTTCATCCGGGACGGACTGCCGGTTGGCGGTGACGCCCAGTACTGGGGCCGTCTGGCGGCCGGTGGCGCGGCGCTGCTGGTCTGCGGCGGTACGACGGTCGCGCCGGAGTCCGCGCCGCGGCAGGGGAACATCCTCCAGCTCCACCGTCCGGAGGCGGTGGGTCCGCTGCGGGAGCGGGTGGAGGCCATGCACGCCGAGGGCGCTGTCGCCGTCTGCCAGCTTGTTCATCTCGGCCGGGAGACGCTCGGCGCGCAGTCGTACTACGCCCCGGTCGCTCCCTCGGCCGTGCGCTCTCCCCGTGAGCCGACGGCGCCGCGCGCTCTGCTGGGCAGCGAGATCGACGAGGTGGTGGAGGCGTTCCGGGTATCGTCCGCCCACGCGTTGGAGGCGGGGTTCGACGGCATCGAATTGCACGCCGCGCACGGCTATCTGCTGGAGCAGTTCCTCTCGCCGCGCACGAACCCGCGCGGTGACGGGCTCGAGGTACTGGAGCGGGTGATCGCCGCGATGCGCGGGCTGTCCGCGGACGCGTTGCTGGGCATCCGTTTCAGCGTCGACGCCTCGGAGGACGTGGCGCTGACGCCGGACGAGCTGGCTGCGCTTCTGCCGACCGTGGATCCGCTGGTCGACTACGTCAACGTCACCGTCGGGGTGCGGACCACGTACGTCCGTGACATGGCCACCGAACGCCCTCCCGTCCTGGACGATCTGGCGCGTCTGCGGCCACTTGTCAACCGGCCGCTCGTGGCGTCCCATGCCTTCCGCACCGCGGCCTCGATCGGCGACGCCCTGGCGGCCGGAGCCGACCTGGTGGGGATGGCGCGCGCACTGATCGCCGACCCGGACCTGCCGCACAAGGTGCTGAACGGACGTGCGACGGAGGTCCGGCCCTGCGTGGCCTGCAACGAGGACTGCCGGACGTTCGACCCGGTGCTGCTGTGCGTGGTCAACCCGGACCTCGCGCCGCCCGGCGAACCGCGTCGGCCCGCCGCCCCGCTGGTGGGCGCGTGGGATCCGGCACGCGCCGCCGGAGAGCGCGTCGCCGTCGTGGGGGCGGGACCCGCGGGCCTGGAGTGCGCGCTGAGTCTCGCCCACGCCGGGGTGGCGGACGTCGTCCTCTACGAGGCCGCCGACCGGCTGGGCGGGCAGCTCGCCACGGCGGCTCTGGCGCCCCACCGCGCCGGTTGGGCCGCGCTGCTCGGCTTCTACGAACGGGGGCTGTCCGCCGCGCGTGTCGACGTACGTCTGGGGCAGAGCGTGGAGCCGGGCGCCGAACTCGAAGGATTCGACGCCGTGGTGCTGGCCACGGGCGCGGTGGAGACATCGCCGCTGCTGGAAGCCGGTGCCATGGCCTCGTCGGTCGCGTTGGCGCGGGGAGTTCGGTCGCTGGCCGGTGCCGCGCATGTGGTCGTGGCCGACGACGGGTTCGGCTGGTGGCCGGGGTGCGATGTCGTCGAACTGGCCGTGGCCGCGGGAGTTCCCCGCATCACCTTCGTCACGCCGGGAACGGCCTTCGCCGGAGCGATCCCGCCCGAGAGCCGAGTCCAGTTGCTGGAACGGCTGTCGGGCACCTGCGAACTTGAGATCCTGCCGCTGTGCACGGCGACCGGCATCAGCACTGACGGCGTCACCGTCGCTCACCGCACCTCCGGAGGGACCACCACCGTGCCCGCGGACCGGGTCGTCGTGGTGGGGGAGCGCCGCCCGCGCGGCGCCCTGGACTGCGCCGTCCCCCTGGTGCTGACGGTTGGCGACGCCGTGGTTCCGCGACGTGTGGCGCACGCGATCGCCGAGGGGCGGGAGGCCGCCGTCAGGATCGCCACCGCTGTAGGACACCGTATGCCGCACAGCCGCGCTTAACCATTGCGCTCGATCCAACCAAACTGATATTGGTTCAATATGGCTCAACCTACGCGCATGAACGGAACTGGACTACGCCTCATGACGCCCGACGCGGTGGTACCGGCATGATGCGGACCGGACGGGAGATCCGGGTCAGGACATACCCGGCCGGCAGCGTCAGCCCGGACGACTTCGAGGTGGTCGAGGTCGCTGTGGACCGGCCCGGGCCGGGGCAGGTGCTCGTACGCAACACCTGGACATCGGTGGACCCCGGCCTTCGGCTGCGGCTACGCCCCGACGCGCCCTCCGGCTATTTCGCCGCCTTCGCTCTCGGCCGCGCCATGGACGGCATCATGACAGTGGGGGAGGTGGTGGAGTCGCGGGCCGAGGGCTTCGCCCCGGGTGACGCGGTGTGGCACGCCCAGGGCTGGCGCGACTACGCCGTCGTGGACGCGGGCGCCGAGCAGCTCGGCGGACTCGGCACCCTGACGCGCCTGGACGTCGATGAATGCGAGCCGCGGTGGTATCTCGGCCCGCTGGGCGGTATGGGTTTGACGGCCTACGCCGGTCTGTACGTCGTTGACGCGCTACGAGGTGGGGAAACCGTCTGGGTCTCGGCGGCCGCGGGGGCGGTGGGCAGCTTGGCCGTGCAGATCGCACGGCTCGTGGGCAACCGGGTGGTCGCCAGCGCGGGCACCGACGACAAGGTCGACTGGCTGCGCGACCGCTTGGGCGCCGACGCCTTCAACTACCGGGTGGGGAACATCGAGGCGAGGCTGGGCGATATCGCGCCCGATGGAATCGACGTCTATTTCGACTCCGTCGGGGGGACCCACCTCGAGGCCGCCCTGTCGCAGCTGAGGAGGGGTGGGCGCGTAGCGATGTGTGGCTCGATCTCGGAGTACGAGTCCGGCTCGGCCGGGCCGCGGAACCTGTTCCTCGCGGTGTCCAAGGACCTGACCCTTCGTGGGTTTCGCGGGAGCAGCAACCTGCATCTCATGGGGCAGATGCGGCGCCGGATGACCGAGTGGCTTCGCAGTGGCGAGCTGGATTATCGCGAGACGGTTTTCGCGGGTCTGGAGTCGGCTCCGCATGCGCTGACGGAAATGATCGCCGGCCGAACGGCTGGAAAGACACTCGTCAGCCTCGGCTGACTCGATGAATGAGTGTAGGCGGCCCGGCCACACGGACGGCATGCGGCAGATGTTCGAGGGCGGAGCGGTCGCGTGAGGCCGGCCGGAGCAGTGGACGGAGCTGGAACCGCTGGTGGTGGTTCCCGGCGCCGCTCCGGAAAGACTGTCCTTTTCACCAGCGCCAACGCCAGGTGATGCGGCGAGGCTTCCGCATATCCTGCCGCACACCCCCAGCTGTCTGAGAAGGACTCCTCGGTCATGAACTCCACCCCCCGTATCGCGATCGTCGGCGGTGGCCCGGGCGGCCTCACCCTCGCGCGCATTCTTCAGGTCAACGGCATCGACGCGGTCGTATACGAACGCGAGCCCGCCGACGCCGCCCACGGCCAGGGCGGCGCCCTGGACCTGCACCCCGAACTCGGCCTGCACGCGCTGCGCGAGGCGGGACTGGAGGACGACTTCTGGGCCCAGGCCCGCCCCAGGGGTCTGGACATGAAGATCCTCGGCAAGGACGCCACGGTCCATCCCCAGGACGTCACCCCCGAAGGGGACACGGGCCGGCCGGAGATCGACCGCCGCGCCCTGCGCGCGATGCTCCTCGACGGCCTGGCCCCCGGCAGCGTTCGCTGGGGCCACGGCCTCGGCGCCGTCACCGCCCTTGAGGGCGGCCGCCATGAACTCCACTTCGAGGGCGGTGCGGTGGAGAGCTGCGACCTGCTCGTCGGAGCGGACGGCATCTGGTCCCGTGTCCGTCCGACGCTCACCGAGGCCGAGCCCGTGTATGCCGGGATCAGCTGCATCGAGATCGGTGTCCCCGAGGCCCACCGCACCCAGCCGGCGCTGGCCGCGGTCGTGGGCAGCGGCAACATGTTCGCGCTCCAGGAGGACAAGGGCCTGATGGCGCAGCGTGCCGCCGATGGCCGCCTGCGCATCCACATCGCCTTCCGCGTTCCCGAGGACTGGCTGACCACGAACGGCATCCCCTACGACCGGCCCGAGCGGGCACGCGCCGCGATCCTGGAGCACTTCACCGACTGGGCCCCGCAACTGACGGACCTCGTACGCCACTGCGATGACACGATGGTGCCCCGCCGCCTCTACGGCCTTCCCACCGGCACCAGTTGGCCGACCACACCGGGCCGCACCCTGCTCGGTGACGCCGCCCACGGCATGGTGTCGTTCTGCTGGGGCGTCAACCTCGCCATGCGGGACGCCGCCGACCTGGCCCGAGCCGTCATCGGAGCCGGTGACGACCTTACGGCTGCGATCGCCGGGTACGAGAAGACGATGCGTGAGCGTGCGGCGGCCATGGCCAGGGAGCTGGAGGAAATCCCCGATGAGGGGGCCGACCCACACGGAGTGCGGAATCTCGGCGACTTCTTCCGGCGGATGGCCGCCCATGGGCGGCGGGGGAGCCGGCCGGCGTCCTCGGCCGATCGGAGCCTGCCGCCCGTCGTGGCGGATCGGCCCACCAAGATCGACCTGAACCTTCTGGTCCCGCTGGGCGCCCTCCTTTCGGAGCGGAGTGTCACCCGGGCCGCCGAGCGGGTCTCCGTCAGCCAGCCCGCGATGAGCACGGCCCTCGCGAAGCTGCGTCGGCACTTCAACGATCCGCTGCTGGTCAGGTCCGGGCGGGCGATGGTCCTCACGCCGCTCGCGGAGTCACTGGTCGACCCGGTCAAGGAGCTTCTGGGCGGAATGTACGGGGTGCTGGACCGCACGGAGGAGTTCGATCCGGCCACCAGCACCCGGACCTTCAACCTGGTCGCCGATGACTACGTGACCATAGTGATGCTGCGTCCACTGCTCAGCGAACTCAGCGAGGTGGCCCCGGATGTGCGGGTCAGCGTCACCGGGGTGCACACCGGCATGTTCGACCGGTTACGCCGCGGACAGTCCGACCTGCTGATCTGGCCGCCGAACGTGCTGGCCGACGAGCTGACGTCGTTCTCCCGCGGCGATCTGCCCCCTGACGAACTGGTCGCCGTCGTCGACGGTGACCACCCCGATGTGGGCCCGAGCCTGAGCCGGGAGGAACTGGCCGAGCTGCCCGGTATCGGCATCGGCTCGCAGGCCGCGCCGAGGTCGGACTTCACCTTCGGCGAAGGCGGCCTGTCCGGCCGGACAGTGGCGATGAGCGACACCTTCGTCGGCGCGGCCTGCCTTGTGTCCGGCACCCGGATGGTCGCGGTGATTCCCCGGCGGCTCTTCGAGCGGCTGGGGCCTGCGATGGGCCTGCGGGCGGTGCCCCTGGAGCCGGTGGGCGAGCTGACGGAAGCGATGTACTGGAATCCCAGGCACACCGCGGATCCGGCGCACCGCTGGCTGCGCGAGCGTATCCAGGAGATGGCGGCACGGTTGTGAGCCTTACGCGCCATGCACCCGGATGTGGGCTGTTTATGTGATAGGTCCGGTATCCCTGGGGCGGATGGCCTTGATCGATGCCAGTTGCCTTCCGGGCGATCAGTGAGCTGATTAGCGTCTCGGGTCAAGGCAGCGAAAGCCTGTCGCTGCCACTGACTCGGCGATGGATCTGGTTTCGCCCGGCGGCTTTCCGCTCGCATGGGACGTATTTCCCGGACGAAATCCTCTCGCCGCTTGTCCTGATCTCGCGGGGAGGAAAGGTTGGCCGGGTCCGTCGTGCCTTCCACGGGTGCTCATGCGTCGGTGCCGATCGCGATCACCGGTATCGCCTGCCGTCTCCCCGGTGGCCGGAACCCGGAGGAATTCTGGCGGCTGCTCAGTGCCGGGCAGGACGCGGTCGACGGGACCGCGCACGGGCGCTGGAGCGCCGAAGAGGCCGTCGAATCAGGCGGCTTCCTCTCCGATGTGGGCCATTTCGACGCCGCGTTCGCCGGGGTCAGCGCGGCCGAGGCGGCCGCGATGGATCCACAGCAGCGGCTCGCGCTCGAACTGGCCTGGGAGGCGATGGAGTCCGCGCGGTTCGTGGCGGACCCCGTTCGCGACAGTCGCTCGGGTGTGTACCTGGGGGTGTCGTCCGACGACTGGTCCGCCCTCACCCGCGCCCGCCGTGCGGCGGAGGACCGCTACACCCTGACCGGCACCCACCGCTCCATGATCGCCAACCGGGTGTCGCATCTGCTGCGGCTGGGCGGCCCGAGCATCACCGTCGACTCCGGGCAGTCCTCCTCCCTCGTGGCGGTGCACCTGGCCTGTGACAGCATCCGCCGCGGTGAGGTCGACCACGCCTTCGTCGGCGGGGTCAACCTCAACCTCGCCCCGGGCTCCGCGCGGGCGGTCGACGCGCTCGGCGTCCTCTCCCCGGACGGCCGCTGCCACACCTTCGACGAACGCGCCAACGGCTATGTGCGCGGCGAGGGCGGCGTCATGATCGTGCTCAGGCCGCTCGCCGACGCGCTGCTGGACGGGAACCGCGTGCACGGCGTGATCCTCGGCAGCGCCGTCAACAACGACGGCGCCGGTCAGGCGAATCTGACCACACCGGACCGCGCGATACAGAGCGATGTGCTGCGCGCCGCCTACCGGGCCGCGGGCGTCGAACCCGGTGCCGTGCAGTACGTCGAGCTGCACGGCACCGGGACCAGGGCCGGTGACCCGGTCGAGGCAGCCGCGCTGGGAGCGGCACTCGGCTCCGGACGGCCGGAGAGCACGCCCTTACGGGTCGGCTCGGTGAAGACCAACATCGGCCACCTCGAAGGCGCGGCCGGAATCGCCGGGCTGCTGAAGGTCGTACTGGCCCTCACCCACCGCCGGCTGCCCGCGAGCCTGAACTTCGCCCGGCCCAACCCGGCGATCCCGCTGGCCGAGCTGAACCTGCGGGTGCAGACCGAGACCACCGCATGGCCGGAGGAGGACCGGACGCTGGTGGCGGGGGTCAGCTCCTTCGGCATCGGGGGCACCAACTGCCACGTGGTGCTCGCCGAGCCGCCCCCCGCCGAACCGCCGCCGCCCGCTGAATCCCCGGTGGTGACGCCGTGGGTGCTGTCCGCCCACAGCCGACAGGCGCTGCGCGGCCAGGCGGACCGCCTCCTCGACCACCTGGACCGCCACCATCCGTCGCCCGCCGACGTCGGACACTCACTGGCCACCACGCGCACGCTCCTCGAACACCGCGCCGTGGTCTTCGACCGGGAGGAGCTGGTGGCACTCCGGGAGCAGCGGCCGGGCCCGGTGCTCGGAACGGCGCGGGAACCGGGGCGGACCGTCTTCGTGTTCCCCGGCCAGGGCTCCCAGTGGTCCGGTATGGGAGTGGCGCTGCTGGAGGAGTCGGCGGTGTTCGCCGCGCGGATGCGCGAGTGCGCACGGGCGCTGTCCCGGTTCGTCGACTGGGATCTGTTCGAGGTCCTGCGCGAACCGATGACCGGTGACGATGTCGTACAGCCGGCCACCTTCGCGGTCATGGTGTCGCTGGCCGAACTCTGGCGCTCCCACGGAGTGCGGCCGGACGCGGTGATCGGGCATTCGCAGGGCGAGATCGCCGCCGCCTGCGTCGCCGGAGCGCTCAGCCTGGAGGACGCCGTACGTGTCGTGGTGTCGCGCAGCAGGGTTGTCGAGGCGATCAAGGACCGGGGTCGTATGGGCCTGGTCGCCCTGCCCGCGGCCGAGGTCGAGCCGTTGCTGCCGCCGGGTGTCACGATCGGTGCGGTCAACGGCCCGCGTTCGGTCGTGGTGTCCGGCGACACCGAGCCGGTGCGGGAACTCCTGGAGTCCCTGACCGCCCGGGGGGTGTGGGTGCGCACGGTACCCATCGAGTACGCCTCGCACTCCCCGCATGTGGAGGACATCCGGCCGGCACTGCTCGATGAGCTGGCCGCCGTCCGCCCCACCCGCGCGGTGGTCCCGATGCTCTCCACCGTCACCGGGGACTGGGCCGACGGCACCGGACTCGACGCCGGCTACTGGTACCGCAACCTGCGGGAGACCGTGCGGTTCGAAGCCGGTGTGCGGGCGCTGGAAGCCGAGGGCTTCACCGGGTTCATCGAGTGCGGTCCGCATCCGGCCCTGGTCATGCCGGTCCAGGAGACCGCCGGGGCCGAGGCCGTCGTCGTGGGTTCGCTGCGCCGCGACGACGGCGGCATCGGGCGCTTCCTGCGGTCGGTCGCCGAGGCTCACGTGCAGGGGATGGAGGTGGACTGGCGGCCCGCCTTCCCGGACGGCCGTCCGGTGGACCTGCCCACCTACGCGTTCCAGCGCAGCAGGTACTGGCTCGGCGAGCCGACTGGCGGGCCGATCGATGAGCCAACTGACGAGTCGACCGATGAGCCGACCGGCGAGGCCGCTCACGAGGCCGCTCACGAGGCCGCTCACGAGGCCGCTCACGAGCCCGCCGCGGGCGCACCGCGGGCGTCGCGGCAGACCGCGGAGCAGCGACGTGACGCCGCGTTGCACCTGGTGCGCGAGCACGGCGCGGCTCTGCTCGACCGGGACGATCCGCGGTCGCTTGCCGTGACGGAGACATTCCGCGACCTGGGCTTCGACTCGCTGACCTCCGTCGAACTGCGCAACCGGCTCGTCGCGGCGACCGGCGTACCGCTCTCGTCCGCCGTGCTGTACGACCATCCGACCCCCGCGGCGCTGGCCGAACACCTCGCCGACCGGCTGGGCGGTGAGCGTCCCCGGGCCGCCCGGACGGCGGTCGCCGCCGCCCCGACGGCGACGGACGACCCCATCGCCGTCGTCGCCATGAGCTGCCGGCTGCCCGGCTCGGTGACCTCGCCCGAGGACCTGTGGGACCTGGTGGTGCGGGAACGCGACGCCATCAGCGGGTTCCCCGCCGACAGGGGCTGGGAGGTCGCCCCCGGCCACACCGCCACCCGGCAGGGCGGGTTCATCGACGGCATCGACCAGTTCGACGCGGCCTTCTTCGGCATCTCCCCGCGCGAGGCCACGGCGATGGACCCGCAGCAGCGCCTCCTGCTGGAGGGCACATGGGAGGCGCTGGAACGGGCCGGAATCGTTCCCGAGAGCCTGCGCGCCACCCCAACCGGGGTGTTCATCGGCGCGACGGCCCAGGACTACGGGCCGCGCCTGCACGAAACCGCGCACGGTGCCGAGGGGTTCCTGCTCACCGGCACCAGCCCGAGCGTGCTGTCCGGTCGGGTGGCCTACACACTCGGCCTGCGGGGGCCCGCCGTCACCGTGGACACCGCGTGCTCGTCCTCGCTGGTGGCCGTGCACCTCGCCGTACGGTCGCTGGAACAGGGGGAGTGCTCGCTCGCGCTGGCCGGCGGGGTCACCGTGATGTCGTCCCCGGGCATGTTCGTGGAGTTCAGCCGCCAGGGCGGTCTCTCACCGGACGGGCGCTGCAAGGCGTTCTCCGCCGGGGCCGACGGCACCGGCTGGGCCGAAGGGCTCGGTGTGCTCGTGCTGGAGCGCCTGTCCGACGCCCGGCGCAACGGACATGACGTGCTCGCGCTGATCCGCGGCACCGCCGTCAACCAGGACGGGGCCTCCAACGGGCTCACGGCGCCCAGCGGACCGGCGCAGGAGGAGGTCATCCGCCAGGCCATGGCCCGGGCCCGGCTGGCGCCGGACGATGTCGACGTGGTCGAGGCGCACGGCACGGGCACCGTACTGGGCGATCCGATCGAGGCGCACGCCATCCTCGCCACCTACGGCCAGGACCGGGAACACCCCCTGCTGCTCGGCTCGCTCAAGTCGAACATCGGCCATACGCAGGCCGCCGCCGGGATCGCCGGGGTCATCAAGATGGTGCAGGCCATGCGGCACGGCATCGCGCCGAAGACCCTGCACATCACCGACCCGACCACGCATGTGGACTGGTCGGCGGGGACGGTGCGCCCGCTGACGGAGGCCGCACCGTGGCCGTCGCGCGGCCGCCCGCGCCGCGCCGCCGTCTCCTCGTTCGGCATCTCCGGGACCAACGCCCACCTCGTCATCGAGGGCGTCCCCGCGCCCGATCCGGACCGGACGCCCGACAGCGGCAGCACCATGCCACTGCTGCTGTCCGGGGACACCGGGCAGGCGGTGGTGGACCAGGCACGGCGACTGGCCGTGGCGCTGACCGGGGCCGCCCCGGACGACGTCGCACTCTCGCTGGCCACCACCCGGCAGCACTGGCGGCACCGCGCGGTCGTCGTCGGCGGGGACCGCGACACGCTCCTCGCGGAGCTGGGCTCCCTCGAGGCCCACGACGTGGGCACGGCGTCGGCCGGTGCGCTCGCCTTCCTCTTCACCGGCCAGGGAAGCCAGCGCGGCCGGATGGCGGCCGAACTCCACGCGCGGTACCCGGTGTTCGCGGAGACGTTCGAGCGCGTGTGCGCCGGATTCGACGAGCACCTGGACGCCGGGCTGAAGTCCGTGGTGTTCGGCGGATCGGATCTGCTCGACCGGACCGATTACACCCAGGCGGCGCTGTTCGCCGTCGAGGTCTCGCTGTTCCGGCTGGTCGAGAGCTGGGGGCTGCGGCCCGACTACCTCGTGGGGCACTCCATTGGCGAGCTCGCCGCCGCGCATGTGGCCGGTGTGCTCGGCCTGGCCGACGCCGTGACGCTGGTGGCCGCGCGCGGCAGGCTGATGCACGCGCTTCCCGGCGGTGGCCGTATGGCCGCGATCGCGGCGACCGAGCAGGAGGTACTGGCCCAACTGCCGGGGGCGGAGGCAAACCCGGACGACGGGCACGTGGAGATCGCCGCCGTCAACGGTCCGCGGGCCGTGGTGATCGCCGGGGACGAGCGGGCCGTCGCCGGGCAGCTGCGCCACTGGGAGCAGCGCGGTCGCCGCACCCGCGGGCTGCGGGTCGGCCACGCCTTCCACTCCGCGCACATGGAGCCCATGCTCGCCGACTTCCGCGCGGTCGCGGAGAAGCTGACCTTCCACGCACCGGCGATCCCCATCGTGTCCAATGTGACCGGGCGGGTGGCCGACGACGGCGAGCTGTGCTCCCCCGAGTACTGGGTGCGGCATGTGCGCGCGGCCGTGCGGTTCGGCGACGGCGTGCGGTGGCTGTACGACCACGGCGTCACCGAATTCCTGGAGCTCGGGCCGGACGCCGTGCTGACGACGCTCGGGCCGGAGTGTGTCGACGGGGATGCGCGGTTCGTGCCCGCGCTGCGCCGCGACCGCCCGGAGGTGGCCACGCTCACCGAGGCGGTGGCGAGGCTGTACGCCCACGGTGTCGCCCTGGACTGGGCGGCCGTGTTCGACGGCACCCCGGCACGCCGTACGCGGTTGCCCACCTATCCGTTCCAGCGCAGGCGCTACTGGCTGGACCGGACTCCCGGCGCCGGTTCATCGCCGGGTGCGGTCGGGCTGCGCCCGGCCGGGCATCCCCTGCTCGGCGCGCGGATCGCGCAACCCGGCGGCGACGCCGTGGAGTTCACCGGTGTGCTGTCCACGCACACGCATCCATGGCTGGCCGACCACGTCGTGGGCGGCACCGTGCTCGTCCCGGCCACCGCCTTCCTCGAGCTGGCCGTGCACGCGGGTGGTGTGACGGGCTGTCGCACCGTCGAGGAGCTGCTGCTGACGGCGCCACTCGCCCTGCCGCCCCACGAGAGCGTCGAACTCCGGGTGGGCGTACGGGAGAAGGACGCCGACGGGCGCCGTGCGCTGAGCGTGCACTCCAGGCCGTCGGACGGCGATGCCGAGTGGACACTGCACGCGACCGCCACCCTCGTCCCCGCGTCGGCCGCCCCCCAGCCGGTCCCCGGCCCCTGGCCGCCGGTGTCCGCCGTCGAGTTGTCCACGCAGGACCTCTACAGCGGCCTGGCCCGGTGCGGGCTGGAGTACGGTCCGCGGTTCCGGCACGTGCGCCGGGTCTGGCGCGCCGACGACGAGGTGATCACCGAGGTCGAACTGGATGTGGCCCTCGCCGGGCGGGCGGGCGAGTTCGCACTGCATCCGGCGCTGTTCGACGCGTGTCTGCACGGTGCCGGTGCGCTCGGCCTCTTCGACGGCGGGAAGCTGCCGTTCTCCTGGCAGCGGACGGTCATCCACGCCACCGGCGCCGCCGCCGTCCGGGTCCACACCCGGCGTACCGGCGAGGACACGGTGTCGCTGAGGATCACCGACACCGCCGGGGGAGCGGTCGCCGACGTCGAGGCGCTGAGTGTCCGCACCGCCGCCCCCGTGGCGCACGGTGAGCCGTTCCTGACGGTTGACTGGGCGCCGGTCGCTCCGGCGTCCATGACGTACCGCGTCGCCGTGCCGGACCACGGCGATCCCTCCCGGTGCGCGGAGGAGCGTCCGGACCTCGTGGTGGTGCCGGTGGCCTCGGAGGCGGACCCGGCACTGCCCGGCGCCGCCCACGCGACGGCCGCCGGTGTGCTGGAGCTGGTGCGCTCGTGGATCACTGACGAGCGGTTCGCCTCGGCTCGGCTGGTGCTGGTGACGCGGTCGGCGGTGGCCACCCGGGACGGCGAGGAGGTTCCGGGCCTGGCGCAGTCCCCGGTGTGGGGTCTGGTGCGTACCGCCCAGCGGGAGCATCCCGGCCGGTTCGTCCTGCTGGACCTGGACGTGGACGTCGAAGCCGTACGGGCCGTTCTGGACGTGCTGCCGCCGGACGAGCCGCAGTTGGCGGTGCGCGCGGGAACGCTCCTCGCCCCTCGGCTGGTGCGCGGACCCGGGTCCGCCGCCTCCCGCGCATGGAACCCCGACGGCACCGTGCTGATCACCGGCGCGTCCGGAGGGCTCGGCCGGCTGATCGCCCAGCGGCTGCTCACCGAGCACGGCATGCGCCACCTGGTGCTGGCCGGCCGGCGGCCGGTGGACCTGGAGGGGTTCGGCCCCGGGGTCGGCTGGCGGTCCTGCGACGTCACCGACCGCGATGCGGTGGCCGGACTGCTGGCCTCGATCCCGGCCGAGCACCCGCTCACCGCGGTCGTACACGCGGCGGGCGTCCTGGACGACACCGTGCTCTCCGGGCTGACCACCGAGCGGCTGTCATCCGTGCTGCGGCCGAAGGTGGACGGGGCCTGGCACCTCCATGAGCTGACCCGCCACCTCGCCCTCGACGGGTTCGTGCTGTTCTCCTCGGCGTCCGGCGTCCTCGGTGCCGCCGGACAGGCGAACTACGCCGCCGGCAATACGTTCCTGGACGCCCTGGCCCAGCACCGCGCGGCCCACGGGCTGCCCGCCACCTCGCTCGCATGGGCCCCTTGGGAGCAGACGGGCATGGCCGCCGAGCTGTCCCCTGCCGACCTCGGCCGGCTGGCGGACATCGGCATGCCGACGCTGTCCACCGAGGAGGGCCTGGCGCTGTTCGACACCGCGCTGCACCGGGACACCCCGCTGCTGGTGGCGGTGGGCCGGAAGGCCGGACAGCCGCGGTCCGTGTCCGACGACCCGAGACCGCTGTCACATGCCCCGGTTGCGGTGGCGTCGAGGACACGGCCCGAGCCGGACACCTCACCGCTCGACCTGGTGCGGCGGGAACTGGCCGGCTGCCTCGGTCAGGACCCCGACGAGGCGATCGACCTCGACCGCGGCTTCCGGGAACTGGGCGTGGACTCACTGATCGCGGTCGACCTGCGCAACCGGCTCAACCGGGTCACCGGGCTCACCCTGGCCCCCACGGTCGTCTTCGACCACCCCACTCCGCAGCGGCTGGCCGCCCTGATCGCCCAGAAGCTGGCGCCCGCCGCACCGGAGCCGGTGGACGAGGAGGCGTTGCGCAGGGCCCTGGCCGCGCTGCCGGTGGCCCGTCTGCGCACCGCGGGACTGCTGGACCCCCTTCTCACGCTGGTGGCCGAGACGTCCGCCCAGGCCACGCCGACGGCCGACATCGACGCACCGGGCGGTCCCCACGGGCCGGACGCCGCCGACGAGTCGGGCGGCCTCGACGAACTGGACGGCCTCGACGAGCTGGACGCGGACGACCTGGTCAGGCTCGCCCGTCGCAGCCTGGAATCCTGAGCGAGCGGGAGACGACACCGATGAGCCAATCATCCGCCGCCGCGGTCACCGACGCGCTGCGCGACAGCCTCCGCGAGGTCCAGCGGTTGCGCAGGAAGAACCACGAACTCACCGCCGCCGCGAGCGAGCCCCTGGCGATCGTGGGAATGAGCTGCCGCTACCCCGGTGGCGTCCGCTCGCCGGAGGACCTGTGGGATCTGGTCGAGCGGGGCGGCGACGCCGTCACCGAGTTCCCGGTCGACCGGGGCTGGCGGCTGACCGAACTCTTCGACCCGGACCCGGCGCACCCCGGCACGTCCTACTGCGACCGGGGCGGGTTCCTGCACGACGCGGCCGGGTTCGACGCCGACTTCTTCGGCATCGGTCCGCGCGAGGCACTGGCCATGGACCCGCAGCAGCGGCTGCTGCTGGAGGCGTCCTGGGAGGCGCTGGAGCGCGCCGGACTCGTCCCGGGCACACTGCGCGGCAGCCGTACCGGAGTCTTCGCCGGAGTGATGTACCACGACTACGGGCCGCCGCTGGAACACACCGCGGGCGCGGTCGACGGCCACCGGCTGACCGGCACCACCGCCAGCGTGCTGTCCGGCCGCGTCGCCTACACCCTCGGGCTCGAGGGTCCGGCGGTCACCGTGGACACGGCATGTTCCTCGTCGATGGTGGCGATGCACCTGGCCGCGCAGTCACTGCGCGCCGGTGAGTGTTCGCTGGCGCTGGCCGCCGGTGTCACCGTCATGGCCACGCCCGGCACCTTCGTGGAGTTCTCCCGGCAGCGGGCGCTGTCCCCGGACGGCCGGTGCAAGTCCTTCGCCGAGGCGGCGGACGGCACGGGCTGGTCCGAGGGGGTCGGGGTGCTGGTGCTGGAGCGGCTGTCGGACGCGCGGCGCCACGGCCACCGGGTACTGGCCCTGATCCGGTCGACGGCGGTCAACCAGGACGGCGCGAGCAGCGGCCTCACCGCCCCCAACGGCCCGTCGCAGGAGCGGGTGATCCGCGCCGCGCTGGCGAGCGCCGGTCTGTCCCCGGCCGATGTGCACGCCCTCGAAGCACACGGCACCGGCACCAGGCTGGGCGACCCCATCGAGGCCCAGGCGGTGCTGGCCACCTACGGACAGCACCGTGAACACCCCCTGCTGCTCGGCTCGCTGAAGTCCAACATCGGCCACTCCCAGGCCGCGGCCGGGGTCGGCGGCGTCATCAAGATGGTGCTGGCCCTCCAGCACGACCAACTGCCGAGAACGCTGCACATCGACCGGCCCACACCGCTGGTGGACTGGGACAGCGGCGCGGTGCGGCTGCTCACCGAGCCCGCGCCCTGGCCGGACACCCAGGGCCCGCGGCGCGCGGCGGTGTCCTCGTTCGGCATCAGCGGCACCAACGCCCACGCCATCATCGAGCAGGCACCCGCGGCCGAACCGGCGGAGCCCGCGCCGGCCACGGCACCGCTGATCCTGACCAGCGTGCCGCTGGTGGTGTCCGGACGCACCCCGGAGGCGCTGAGGGCGCAGTCCGGCCGGCTGGCGACGGCGCTGACCGACGACGCGGACCTCACCGCGTACGGCGCCTCGCTCGCCCTCGCGAGGACCGCGTTCGAACACCGCGCCGTACTGCTCGGCCGGTCGGCGCCGGAGCTCCGCGCGGAGCTGACCGCACTGGCCCGCGACGAGCCCGGCGCCACCGCCACGCGCACCACGGCGGGCCCACGCAAGGTCGTGTTCGTCTTCCCGGGGCAGGGCCCGCAGTGGGCGGGGATGGCGGTGGACCTGCTGAGCACCTCGCCGGTCTTCGCCCGGGCGATGGCCGACTGCGAGCGCGCCCTGGCCCCCCACGTGGACTTCTCCCTCATCGACGTGGTGCGTTCCGGGGAGTTCGACCGCACGGAAGTCCTCCAGCCGGTCCTGTTCGCGGTGCTGGTCTCGCTGGCGGCGCTGTGGAAGTCCGTCGGAGTGGTGCCGGACGCGGTGATCGGCCACTCACAGGGCGAGATGGCCGCCGCGGTCGTCGCGGGCGCGCTGTCCCTCGAGGACGCCGCCCGCGCGGTCGCGCTGCGCAGCAAGGCCATCGCCGAGGGCCTGTCCGGCCGCGGCGGCATGCTCTCGGTCAACCTGCCCCTGGACGAGGTCCGGTCCCGTCTGGAGGGCTTGGAGGGGGTGACCGTGGCCGCGCTCAACGGCCCCACGTCCACCGTGGTCGCGGGCGATCTCCCCGCGCTCGCCCGGCTGGAGTCCGCCCTGTCGGAGGAGGGCGTCTGGTCGCGGCGGGTGCCCATCGACTACCCGTCACACTCCGCCCACGTCGAGACGATCCGGAAGCGGGTGGCGGAGCTGCTCGCCCCGGTCCGGCCCACCGCCACGTCCACCGCGTTCATGTCCACCGTGACCGGGGACTGGATCGACCCGGCCGAGCTGACCGGGGAGTACTGGTACCGCAACCTTCGCACCCCCATCCAGTTCGAGCCGGCCGTCCGGGCGCTGCTGGCCGCCGGTTTCGACACCTTCGTGGAGTGCAGCCCGCACCCGGTGCTGCTGGTCGGCATCCAGGAGACCGTGGACGACACCGGCGCCGGTGCGGCGGTCCAGGGCACCCTCCGGCGCGAGCGGAACGAGTCCGACTCCTTCCTCGGCTCGCTGTCCGCCCTGCACGCGCACGGCGTCTCGGTCGACTGGGCCACGGTGTTTGCCGGGGCCGGACACGGACCCGTCGAGCTGCCGACGTACGCCTTCCAGCACCGCCCCTACTGGCTGCCGAGCGGCGGCCCGGCGGATGTGCGGACCGCGGGCATGACGGCCGTGGAACACCCGCTGCTGGGCGCCGCGGTGCGCCTGGCGGACCAGGGCGACACCGTGTTCACCGGTGTGCTGTCCGCCGGTGCGCATCCATGGCTGGCCGATCCCGCCGGTGTGGACGCCGCACTGCTGGAACTGGTGGTGCACACCGCCGCCGAAGCCGGTTTCGACCGGGTCGACGTCCTGCGCCAGGTGTCCCCGCCACGGCTGCCCGACTCCGGAGTCCTCCGAGTACAGGTGCGCGTGGGCGCCGACGGCACCATCGACGTGTTCTCGCAGCCGGACGAGGAGACCCCGTGGACCCGCGACGCGACGGCGAGCGCCGTCGTCGCGCCCCCGGACACCGGGGCCGGTCCCACACCGTGGCCACCGGCCGACGCCGAGGCGGTGAGCCCGCCGGACGGCTCGTCCCCCCTGCTGGAGCGGGTCTGGCGGGCCGGTGGGGAGCTGTTCGCGGAGGCCGGTCTTGGGCAGGGGAGCGAGGCGGAACCGTACGGTCTGCACCCCGAGCTCGTCGGTGCGGCGCTGAGTCTGGTGACCGCCGAGGACGAGACCCCCGTCCAGTGGCACGGCGTACGTCTGCACGCCGCGGGGGCCGCATCGGTCCGCGTCCATCTGCTGCCGCTCGGCGAGCGCACCTACGCGCTGCGGATCACGGACGGTGCCGGTCAGCCCGTGTACACCGCCGAGTCCGTGACGCTCGGGGCGGTGGACACCGCGCGGACCCGGCACCACGCGCCGCTCCACCGACTGGAGTGGACGGCCATGCGGCTGCCGGACGGGGAAGTGGGCCGCTGGGCCCTGGACGGCGCGGATGAGCACGGGCTCCGCGCCGTCCACGCCGGAATCGGGCGACTGCCCACGGCGGGCGGGCAGCCGGACGTGGTGCTCGCCGCCTTCGGACCCGGCCACGGAGAGCCCGGCCACGCAGGTGAGGACATCGCCGCCCGGGCACAGGAGGCCACCTCACGGGCGCTGAACCTCCTCCGGTCGTGGCTCGCCGAGGAACACCCCGCCGGCGCGCGGCTGGTCTTCCTCACCCGCCGGGCCGTGTACGGCGGCACCGAGCTCCGGGACACCGCCGACGCCGTGGTGTGGGGGCTGGTACGCACCGCCCAGACCGAACACCCGGACCAGTTCGTCCTCGTCGACCTGGACGGGACCGAAGCGTCCCTGCGCGCACTGCCGGGCGCGCTCGCATCGGGCGAGCCGCAGATCGTCCTCACCGAGGGGAACGCCCGCGCACCACGGCTCGTCGCCACGCCCGCCGTGGACGGCACCCCGCCCGCCCTCACCGGCACCGCGCTGATCACGGGCGGAACCGGTGCGCTGGGATCACTCGTCGCCCGCCACCTCGTCGCCGAACACGGGGTACGCCACCTGCTGCTGACCGGCCGTCGTGGGGAGGCCGCCGAGGGCGCCGCCGGGCTGCGCGCCGAGCTGGAGTCCATGGGCGCCGAGGTCACCGTCGCGGCCTGCGACGCCGCCGACCGCGACGCACTCGCCGCACTGCTCGCCTCCCTGCCCGCCGACCGGCCGCTGACGGCCGTCGTGCACGCGGCCGGAATCGTCGACGACGCCGTCATCACCTCGATGACAGACGATCAGGTGGCACGGGTGTACCGCCCGAAGGTGCGGGCCGCGGTCAACCTCCACGAGCTCACCAGGGGCGCGGACCTGAAGGTCTTCGCGCTGTTCTCCTCGTACTCCGGCCTCGTGGGCAACGCCGGACAGGGCGCCTACGCGGCGGCCAACGCCTTCCTCGACGCACTCGCGCAGACCCGGCGCGCACAGGGCCTTCCGGCCGTGTCGATGGCGTGGGGCCTGTGGGCCGAGCGCGGCGGTGTGACCGCCCACCTCGCCGAGGGGGACCTCGCACGACTCGCCCGCGCGGGAATCGACCCGCTGACCGCGGACCACGGACTGGCCCTCTTCGACACCGCGCTCCGCGCCGGCCACCCGGTGACGGCTCCGGTACGCCTCAACCTCTCCGCACTGCGCGCACAGGCGGGCGCCGGCACGCTGCCCGCCCTGCTGCGCGGACTGGTCAGGACCCCGGCCCGGCGAGCCTCGGACACCTCGGCCCAGCGGCCCTCCGCGCTGGCCGAACGGCTGCGCGAACGTCCCCGGTCCGAGCGGCCGCGGCTGCTGCTCGACGTGGTCCGTGACGAGGTGCTCACCGTGCTCGGGCACACCGAGTCCGGCTCCCCGGACCTGACCCGCCCCTTCCGCGACCTGGGGTTCGACTCGCTGGGCGCCGTCGAGCTGCGCAATCGCCTCGGTGCGCGCACGGGGCTGCGGCTGCCCACCACCGTGGTCTTCGACCACCCCAGCCCGGCGGCGCTCGCCGACCATCTGCTGGCCGAACTGCTGGGCGTGGCGACCGGGTCGGAGGAGCGGCCGAGGGCCGTCGACACGACCGGCGACCCGATCGCGATCGTGTCGATGGCGTGCCGATTCCCCGGCGGCGTGTCCTCCCCCGAGGACCTGTGGCGGCTCCTCGACGAGGCCCGTGACGCGCTGTCGCCCTTCCCCGGGAACCGGGGCTGGGACCTGGACCGGCTGTACGACGACGACCCGGACCGGGCGGGCACCAGCTACGCCCGCACCGGCGGCTTCCTGCCCGACGCCGACCGCTTCGACGCGGCGTTCTTCGGCATCTCCCCGCGCGAGGCGCTGGGCATGGACCCGCAGCAGCGGCTCGTCCTGGAGTCCGCGTGGGAGCTGTTCGAACGGGCGGGCATCGACCCCGAGACCCAGCGCGGCAGCCGCTGCGGGGTGTTCATGGGCACCAACGGCCAGGACTACGGCGCGGGGATCGCCCCCGGGACCCTGGACGCCGAGGGCTATCTGCTCACCGGAACCGCGGCGAGCGTGCTGTCCGGGCGGCTGTCCTACACCCTGGGCCTCGAGGGACCCGCGGTCACCATGGACACGGCCTGCTCCTCAGCGCTGGTCGCCCTGGACGCCGCGGCCAAGGCGCTGCGCGCCCGGGAGTGCACGCTCGCGGTGGCGGGCGGCGTCACCGTGATGTCCACCCCGAACGCCTTTGTCGAGTTCTCCCGGCAGCGCGGACTGGCCCCCGACGGGCGCTGCAAGGCGTTCGCCGCGGCGGCGGACGGCACCGGCTGGTCCGAGGGGGTCGGCCTGCTGCTGCTGGAACGCCTCTCCGACGCCAGGAGGAACGGCCACCAGGTGCTGGCCGTGGTCCGGGGGACGGCCGTCAACCAGGACGGCGCCTCCAACGGGCTGACTGCGCCGAACGGCACCGCCCAGCAGCGCGTCATCCGGCAGGCACTCGCCGACGCCCGGCTGGCCCCCTCCGAGGTCGACATGGTCGAGGCGCACGGCACCGGTACGGCGCTCGGCGACCCGATCGAGGCCGGAGCGCTGCTGGCCACCTACGGCCAGGACCGGGAGAGCCCCCTGCTGCTGGGCTCGGTGAAGTCCAACCTGGGCCACACCCAGGCCGCCGCGGGCGCCGCCGGGGTGATCAAGGCGGTACTGGCGATGCGGCACGGTGTCGTCCCCAGCACGCTGCACATCGATGAACCCACTCCGCATGTGGACTGGTCGGCGGGCGCGGTGTCCTTGGTGACCGAGCCCACGCCATGGCCGTCGGCCGACCGGCCCCGCCGGGCCGGAGTCTCCTCGTTCGGGATCAGCGGCACCAACGCCCACGTCATCCTCGAACAGGCCCCGGCCGAGAGCGCGCCCCCGCCGACCACTCCGACGGTGTCCACCCCCGTGGTGCCGTGGGTGCTCTCCGCCCGTGGCGCGGCGTCCCTGCGGGCCCAGGCCGCCCGCCTGCGCTCCTGGCTGACGGACCGCCCGGACCACCACCCGGCCGATGTCGCCTGGTCACTGGCGACCGGCCGGTCGCTGATGGCACACCGCGCGGTGCTGATCGGCGACAGCCGCGAAGACCTGATGGCCGAACTGGCCCGTCTCGCCGACGGCGAGCCCACCGGCGGCGCCGGCCGGGCCCGGCCGCGGCGGCTCGCCATGGTGTTCTCCGGGCAGGGCAGCCAACGGCCCGGTATGGGACATGAGTTGTACCGTACGTTCCCGCGGTACGCGGCCGCGTTCGACGCGGTGTGTGCCGAGTTCGACCGCCACCTCGCACTGCCGCTGCGCGATGTGGTCCTCGACGCCGACGCCGAGGTCCTCGACCGCACCGAGTACACCCAACCGGCCCTGTTCGCGATGGAAACGGCCCTGTTCCGCCTCGTGGAGCACTGGGGAGTCACTCCCGATCTGCTCCTGGGGCATTCGATCGGCGAACTCACCGCGGCACACATCGCCGGAGTCCTGTCGCTGCCCGACGCCTGCGCGCTGGTCGCCGCGCGGGGGCGGCTCATCCAGGCCCGGCCCGCGGTCGGGGCGATGGCCGCGATCGAGGCATCCGAGGAGGAGATCGTGTCCGGTCTCGGCCCCGGCGTCGAGCTCGCCGCCGTCAACGGGCCGTCCGCCGTGGTGATCTCCGGGGACGCCGCCGAGGTCGACCGGGTCCGCGAGCACTGGCGCTCGGCCGGACGCAAAACGAGCCGGCTGCGGGTCAGCCACGCGTTCCACTCCGCTCATCTGGACGGCATGCTGGACGAGTTCCGCACCGTAGCCGAGCGCATGAGCTACCGGGCGCCGGCCATTCCCGTGGTGTCCAACCTGACCGGGAAGGTCGCGAGCGACGAGGAACTGTGCTCCCCGGAGTACTGGGTGCGGCATGTGCGCGGATGCGTCCGCTTCGCCGACGGGGTGCGCTCGGCCGAGGCCGAAGGCGTCACCGCGCTCCTGGAGCTCGGGCCCGACAGCACCGCCGCCGGAATGGCCGAGGACAGCGTGTCCGATCCGGGCTCGACGGTCGTCGTGTCCGCGCTGCGCCGTCACCGCGACGAGGTGTCCGCGCTCACCGGAGCGCTCGCCGAACTCTCCGTGCGGGGTGTCCCCGTCGCGTGGTCCTCGGTCCTGGCCGACCGCGGCGGCAAGCGCGTCGATCTGCCGACCTACGCCTTCCAGCGCGAGCGCTACTGGCCCGCGGGCGACGTGGCCGGGGGCCCTGTCGGCGGCATGGCGACGGAGTACGCCACGGACCTCCCGGAGCCACCCGACCCCGAGCCGTATGAGGTTCTGGAGCCCCCGCTCGCCGAACGGCTGGCCCCCCTGACCCGGGCCGAACGGGCCGGTCTGCTGCTGTCGGTCGTCCGCCAGGACGTCGCGGCGGTGCTGGGCCACCGCACGGTCGCCGAGGTGGAGCCGACCGTGTCGTTCGCCGAGCTGGGCATGGACTCCCTGGCCGCGGTCCGGCTGCGGAACGTACTGGCCAGGCGCGCCGGTACCGAACTGCCCACCGCCATCACCTTCGACCACCCCAGCGCGGCGGCGCTCGCGGAGTACCTGGACACCGTCGTCCTGCCCGACGACCGGCAGCGGATCGACGCCGTGTTCCACCGGCTCGACGACGTGGAGTCGGCGCTGCCCGCCGTACGTGCCGACCGTGCGGCGCGCTCCCGGCTGGCCGCCCGGCTGCGGAGCCTCAGCAGCCGGCTCGACGAGGACCCCGGCGAACTGGACGAGGTGGACGGCGTCCCCGACGAGGAGCTGTTCCGGCTGATCGACGAGGAATTCGAGCTGTGAACGTGTCCCTGTGCCACGGGCCGGGTGCCCGCGGCCGCGCTACCCGGGCGCCCGCCTTCGACGCCGCGCCATTCGATGTGACTGACGAGGAGTTGGGTGTCCGATGAGTGAGCAGAAGCTCCGTGACTACTTGAACCGGGTCACCGCCGACCTCAAGCGCACCCGTCGGTCACTGCGCCGCTACGAGGCCATGGCCACCGAGCCGATCGCCATCGTCGGCATGGCCTGCCGCTACCCGGGCGGTGTGCGCACCCCCGAGCAGCTGTGGGAGCTCGCCGTGTCCGGAGTGGACGCGATCACCGAGTTCCCCACCGACCGCGGCTGGGACCTGGCCGCGCTCCGGGACCGCGTGGCCACCGAGGCCAGCGGGTTCCTGCGGGACATCGACCGGTTCGACGCCGAGTTCTTCGGGATCAGCCCCCGGGAGGCGGTCGCCATGGACCCCCAGCAGCGGCTGCTGCTGGAGACGTCATGGGAGGCGGTCGAGCGCGCGGGCATCGCCCCGGACTCTTTGCGGGGCAGTGACACCGGCGTGTTCGTGGGCACCTGCGCCCAGGACTACCCGGAGCTGCTGCGGGACACCGCCGACCAGGTCGAGGGCTATGTCGGCACCGGCAGCGCCGCCAGCGTCATGTCGGGCCGGATCTCCTACACGCTCGGGCTGGAAGGCCCCTCCCTGACGGTGGACACGGCATGCTCGGCATCCCTTGTCGCGCTCCACTCGGCGGTGCGCGCGCTCCGCGCCCGGGAGTGCTCGCTGGCGCTGGCCGGGGGCGTGGTGGTGATGACCACGCTCTCGCCCTTCCTGGAGTTCACCAAACAGGGCGGCCTCGCACCGGACGGCCGGTGCAAGTCGTTCTCCGACGACGCGGACGGCACGGCATGGTCGGAGGGGGCGGGCATGCTCGCCCTGCGACGGCTGTCCGACGCCCGGCGCGACGGCGACGAGGTGCTGGCCGTGATCCGCGGCTCCGCCATGAACTCCGACGGCGCCTCCAACGGTCTGAGCGCGCCGAACGGCACCGCACAGCAGCAGGTCATCTGGAGCGCGCTGGAGAACGCCGGGCTCGCGCCCGCCGACGTGGACGCCGTGGAGGCGCACGGCACCGGCACCCGGCTGGGCGATCCGATCGAGGCCGGGGCGCTGCTGGCCACCTACGGTCAGGACCGCGAACGCCCCCTGCTGCTGGGCTCGTTGAAGTCGAACATCGGCCACTCCCAGGCGGCGGCCGGGGTCGGCGGCGTGATCAAGATGGTGGCGGCGCTGCGCGCGGGAGTGCTGCCCGGTCTGCTCCACTTCTCGGCGCCGTCCTCGCGTATCGACTGGGCCTCGGGCGCGGTCTCCCCGCTGGCGCGGACGACCGAGTGGCCGGCGACCGGCAGGCCGCGACGTGCCGGAGTGTCGTCGTTCGGGGTGTCCGGCACCAACGCGCACATCATCCTCGAGCAGGCACCGGAGCCCGAGACGCCCGAGCGTCGACCGCTCGTAGCGGACGAGCGGGTGGTGTGGCAGCTGTCCGGCAGAAGCCTGCCCGCGCTGCGCGCCCAGGCGCGAGCGCTGGTGGACCACCTGGAGGCCCGGCCGGACCTCGCCCCGGCCGACCTGGCCTACTCCCTGGCCACCACCCGCACCCGGTTCGAGCACGGCGCGACCGTGGTCGGGGACCGGAAGGCCGCGTGCACCGCCTTCGAAGCCCTGGCCCGTGGTGAGGAACCGGGTTCCCTCACGCTGTCCGCCGCCCGGGTCACCGACTCCCGTCCGGTGCTGGTGTTTCCGGGGCAGGGGTCGCAGTGGGTGGGCATGGCGGTGGAGCTGTGGGAGTCCTCGCCGGTGTTCGCCGAGGCGATGAGTCGGTGTGCGGTGGCGTTGGCGCCGTTCGTGGACTGGTCGTTGCTGGATGTGCTGGGGGACGAGGCGGCGCTGGGGCGGGTCGATGTGGTGCAGCCGGTGTTGTGGGCGGTGATGGTGTCGTTGGCGGAGGTGTGGCGGTCGTTCGGCGTGGTGCCCGCCGCGGTGGTGGGGCATTCGCAGGGGGAGATCGCCGCGGCGGTGGTGGCGGGGGTGTTGTCGCTGGAGGACGCGGCGCGGGTGGTGTGTGTGCGGTCGAGGCTGATCGCGCGGGAGCTGGCCGGAGGTGGGGGCATGGTGTCGCTGCCGTTGCCTCTGGCCGAGGTGGAGGGCCTGATCGCGCCGTATGGCGATGGGCTGGTGGTGGCGGCGGTGAACGGTCCGGAGTCGCTGGTGGTGTCGGGGACGCCCGAGGCGGTGGCGGCCCTGGTGGAGGACGAGCCACGAGCCCGGCGGATCGCGGTGGACTACGCTTCCCACTCCCCGATGGTGGCGGGGATCCGGGACGCGGTCCTGGCAGGGCTGTCATCGGTGCGGCCGGTCGCCGCCGAGGTGCCGTTCTATTCGTCGGTGACGGGTGGCCGGGTGGACGGTGCCGAGCTGGGCGCGGAGTACTGGTACACCAACCTGCGGGAGCGGGTGGACTTCCAGGGCGCGGTGTCGAGGCTGGTGGCGGGCGGGTTCCGGGTCTTCCTGGAGATGAGTCCGCACCCGGTGCTGACCACGTCGATCGAGGAGAGCGCGGAGACCGTCGCGCTCGGCACCCTGCGACGCGGCGAGGGAACCCTCGACCGGATCCGCCTCTCGCTCGCCCTGGCGCACCAGCACGGGATCCCCGTGGACTGGAACGCCGTCTTCCCCGGCGCCACGCGCGTGGAACTGCCCACGTACGCCTTCCAGTACCAGCGGTACTGGCCTCGCGCCGGTACGGCCGGGGTGGACGTCACCGCGGCGGGCCTGAGCGTCCCGGAGCATCCGCTGCTCGGGGCGGGGATCGAGCTGCCCGGTGACGACGGCCACCTGTTCACCGCCCGCCTGTCGCTCGCGACCCACCCCTGGCTGGCCGACCACGCCGTGGCCGGGACGGTGCTGCTGCCCGGGACCGCCCTGCTGGAGATGGTCATTCACGCGGGCGACGAGGTCGGTTGCCACCGGGTCGACGAACTCGTCCTGGAGAAGCCGCTCGTCCTGCCGGAACAGGGGGGTGTCCAGATACAGATACGCGTGGACCGGCCCGCCGCCGACCACCGCAGGACCGTGCGGCTCTTCGCCCGCGGTGGCGGCAGCTGGGCGCAACATGCCTCCGGCACCCTGTCCACCGGTGAGCACGAGGGCCGCGACTCCGCGTCCGCGATCACGTCCTGGCCGCCCCCGGGCGCGGACGAGATCGAGCCGGCGGGGGTGTACGACGCCCTCGCCGAGGAGGGATACGGCTACGGCCCGGCGTTCCGGGGCCTGAGCACCGCATGGCAGACCGAGGACGGCGTCTGCGCCGAGGTGGCGCTTCCCGAGCACGTGCGGGCCGAGGCGGGCGCCTTCGGTCTGCACCCCGCGCTGCTGGACGCCGTTCTGCACGCCACCAGCCTGCTGGGCAGCACCGGTGTGCTTCCGTTCGCCTGGAGCGGGGTGCGCCTCCACGCGAGCGGGGCCACGTCCCTGCGGGCCCGGCTGCGCGGCATCGGCCCGGACACCGTGGAGCTGACCGTCGTCGACCCCGCGGGCGCACCGGTGCTGACCGCGGAGTCCCTGGTGCTGCGCCGATACACCGCCGTGGACTCCGCCGTCGACGCCCCGCTGTACCGGCTCGCCTGGCGGCCCGTGACCGCCGAACCGGACCGCGCCCGTACCGTCGTCGAGCTCGACCCGCGGACCTGGGCACTGCCCGATACGAGCGCGGGCGTCGACGCGGCCGTGGTCCGCCTCGGCCCGGTGGGCGAGGACATGGTGCCCGCCACCTACGAGCTCACGGCACGGGTGCTCGACCTGGTGCGGGCGTGGCTGGCCGAGCCACGGCTGGAGGAGGTCTCGCTGGTCTTCGTGACCGAGGGCGGCGTGGCCGTCGGCGACGAGGACGTCGTGCCCGCGGTGGCGGCCGCCCGCGGCCTGATCCGGTCCGCGCAGACCGAGAACACGGGCCGGTTCGTCCTGGTGGACACGGACGGGCCGGGCGTGCCGGACGAGTTGGTCCCGCGCGCGCTGGCGAGCGGAGAACCCCAGCTCGCGGTGCGCGACGGCGCCCTGCTCGCGGCCCGGCTGGCCGAGCCCGGCACACTGCCGCCACCGGCCGGCCCGGCATGGCGCCTGGAGACCACCCGGAAGGGCAGCCTCGACGACCTCGCCCTGATCCCGTGGCCCCGCGCCGAGGAACCACTCGGACCCCTGGAGGTCCGGGTCGACGTACGGGCTGCCGGGGTGAACTTCCGCGATGTCTTCGACGCGCTGGGCATGAACCGGCGTGCGGCGACCCCGCTGGGCGCCGAGGTGTCCGGTGTCGTGCTGGAGACCGGCCCGGACGTGACCGGTCTGCTCCCCGGCGACCGCGTGTTCGGCCTGACCGTCGGCGCCTTCGGGCCGCTGACCGTCACCGATCACCGACTGCTCGCGCCGATGCCCGACGACTGGACCTTCGCGCAGGCGGCGTCGGTGCCCGTCGTGTTCCTCACCGCCTACTACGGTCTGCTCGACCTCTCCGAGGTGCGCGCGGGACAGTCCCTGCTGGTGCACGCGGGCGCAGGCGGCGTCGGCATGGCGGCCATCCAACTCGCCCGGCACTGGGGTCTCGAGGTCTTCGCCACCGCCAGTGAACCCAAGCAGCACATGCTGCGCCGGCTGGGCGTTCCCGATGACCACATCGCCTCCTCGCGCACCCTCGACTTCGAGCGGCGCTTCCTGGAGGTCACCGGTGGCCGGGGCGTCGATGTCGTACTGAACTCGCTGGCCGGCGAGTTCGTGGACGCCTCGCTGCGGCTGCTGCCGAGGGGCGGGCGGTTCGCCGAGATGGGCAAGACCGACATCCGTACCCAGGTGCCGGACGGGATCGGCTACCGCGCCTTCGACCTGGCGGAGCTGGAGCCCGACGCCGTACAGGAGCGGCTCACGGCCCTGCTCGAACTGTTCCGTGACGGTGTGCTGAAGCCACTCCCGGTGTCCACGTGGGACGTCCGGCGCGGACGCGAGGCGTTCCGGCACATCAGCCGTGCCCAGCACATCGGCAAGGTCGTGCTGACCATGCCGCGGCGCTGGAACCCGCGGGGCACCGTCCTGATCACCGGCGGCACCGGCGGGCTGGGCGTGTCACTGGCCCGCCACCTGGTGACCACGCGGGGCGTACGGCATCTGCTCCTCGTCAGCCGGAGCGGACCGGACTCGCCCGGCGCGGCCCGGCTGGTCGAGGAGCTGGCCGAGCACGGGGCCCAGGTCCTGGTGCGCGCCTGCGACGTCGGCGACCGCACGGCGCTGGCGGACCTGCTCGCCACCATTCCCGACCAGCACCCGCTGACGTCCGTGGTGCACGCGGCCGGGGTGCTCGACGACGGCGTGATCCAGTCGATGACCCCCGAACGGCTGGCCACCAGCCTGCGCTCCAAGGCCGACGGCGCCTGGCACCTGCACGAGCTGACCCGGGACCTCGATCTCGCCGCGTTCGTGCTCTACTCCTCGGCCGCCGCAGTGATGGGCAGCGCGGGCCAGGCCAACTACGCCGCCGCCAACGCCTTCCTCGACGCACTCGCCGCCCATCGCAGGGCCGCGGGCCTGCCCGCCACGTCGATCGCGTGGAGCCTGTGGGCCGAGGCGAGCGGCATGACCGGCGCGCTGACCGCACGGGACATCGACCGGATCGCCCGTTCCGGGCTGCCCGCGCTGTCCACCGCCGAGGCGCTGGCCATGTTCGACGCGGCGGTGGCGCGGGACGAGCCCGCGGTCGCCGGAATGCGCCTGGACCTGCCGGCCCTGCGGGCCGCCGCGTCCGCACCGCACATCCTGTGGGCACTGACCGGCACCACCGGCCGCAGGCACGCCGACACCGGAGAAGGCGCCCTCGGCGACCGCCTCGCCCGGATGAGTCCGGGAGACCGTTCCGCCGAGCTGACCAGGCTGGTGCGGACACAGGCCGCCGCGGTGCTCGGCCACCCCGACGACGGGTCACTGGAGGCCGACCGCCCGTTCAAGTCGCTCGGCTTCGACTCGCTGACCGCGGTGGAACTGCGCAACCGGATCGGTACCCAACTCGGCCTGCGGCTGGCCGCCACCATCGTCTTCGAGCACTCCTCGCCCACCGCACTGGCCGAACACCTGTCCTCCCGCATCGGCGGCGACCGGCCCCAGGAGGTTCCGGTGCTCGCCGAACTGGCCCGGCTGGAGGACGCCTTCGCCCGGTTCGACGGCGACCCGGGGGTCCGGGAGCAGGTGATGCGCCGACTGTCCGCACTGCTCGTGACCGACACCGAGACCCAGGACACCGATCTCGGCGAGGCCACCGACGAGGAAATGTTCGAGCTGCTCGGTAAGGAGTTCGGTATCTCATGACCAGCACAGAGGCCAAGCTGCGGCACTTCCTCAAGGAGACCACCGAGGACCTCCGGCGCACTCGCCGCCAACTGGACAAGCTCCTGGCCACGCGCAGCGAACCGATCGCGATCGTCGGCATGGCCTGCCGGTACCCCGGCGGTGTGCGCAGCCCCGAGCAGCTGTGGGAACTCGTCGAGTCAGGCGGTGACGCGATCACCGACTTCCCCGCCGACCGGGACTGGGGCGAGGTGCCGTCGAGCACCCGCTCCGGCGGATTCCTGCCCGACGCGGCCGAGTTCGACCCGGCGTTCTTCGGAATGTCCCCGAGGGAGGCGCTGGCCACCGATCCGCAGCAGCGGGTGCTGCTCGAGCTGGCCTGGGAGGCGCTGGAACGCGCCGGGATCGTGCCCGGCACCCTGCACCGGAGCCGGACGGGGGTGTTCGTCGGCGCGCTGCACCAGGACTACCAGTCGGTACTCGACCAGGTGCCCGATCTGCCTCCCGGATTCTCCGCGACGGGCAACGCGTGCAGTGTGATGTCCGGCCGCATCGCCTACACCCTGGGCCTGGAAGGCCCGGCGGTCACCATCGACACGGCGTGCTCCTCGTCGCTGGTCGCCCTGCACCAGGCCACGCTGGCGCTGCGGTCGGGGGACTGCTCCCTGGCCCTGGCGGGCGGGGTGACCGTGATGTCCACGCCGTCGGCCTTCATCGACTTCACCCAGCAGGAAGGTCTGGCCCCCGACGGCCGGTGCAAGTCGTTCTCCGACGACGCCGATGGCACCAGCTTCTCCGAGGGCGCGGGGCTGCTCGTCCTGGAGCGGCTGTCGGACGCCGAACGCGAGGGACACCAGGTGCTGGCGCTGCTGCGGGGCTCGGCGGTCAACTCCGACGGCGCGTCCAACGGCCTCACCGCGCCCAATGGCTCCGCTCAGCGCCGCGTGCTCAGCAGCGCACTGGACAACGCCGGTCTGCGTCCGTCCGACGTGGATGTGGTCGAGGCGCACGGCACCGGGACCAGGCTGGGCGATCCGATCGAGGCCGGGGCGCTGCTGGCCACCTACGGCCAGGACCGGGAACGCCCCCTGCTGCTGGGGTCGTTGAAGTCGAACATCGGCCACACC
This sequence comes from Streptomyces javensis, assembly GCF_039525925.1. Lineage (NCBI taxonomy): Bacteria > Bacillati > Actinomycetota > Actinomycetes > Kitasatosporales > Streptomycetaceae > Streptomyces > Streptomyces javensis. The sequence continues at coordinate 328,371 of NZ_BAAAIF010000002.1, forward strand.
CAGGCCGCGGCCGGGGTCGGCGGCGTGATCAAGATGGTGGGCGCGCTGCGGCACGGGATCGTCCCGGCGACGCTGCATGTGAGCCGGGCGAGCTCCCGCGTGGACTGGGCGGACGGCGCCGTCGAACTGGTCACGACCGCGCGGCCGTGGCCGGGGACCGATCGGCCACGGCGCGCCGGAGTCTCGTCGTTCGGCATCTCCGGCACCAACGCGCACGTGATCGTCGAGCAGGCCGCGCCACAGCCGCAGACCGAGTCCTCGGATGAGGGGCCGAGCCCGTGGGTGCTGTCCGGCCAGGACACGTCAGCGCTGCGTGAGCAGGCGAGGCTGCTCGACGCGTATGTGAGCGGCCGCACGCTGTCCGCCCGGGACATCGGCTCCGCGCTGGCCCTCTCGCGCACCCACTTCGCACGACGGGCCCTGGTCACCAGCCGCGAGGGCCTGCGTGCCCTGGCCGAGGGCGAACCGTCGGCGGACGTCGTACGGGGAACGGCACTGTCGGCAACCGGTCCGGTGTTGGTGTTTCCGGGGCAGGGGGCGCAGTGGGTGGGCATGGCGGTGGAGCTGTTGGGGTCGTCGCCGGTGTTCGCGGAGGCGATGGAGGAGTGTGCGGCGGCGTTGGCGCCGTTCGTGGACTGGTCGTTGGCGGATGTGCTGGGTGATGAGGTGGCGTTGGGGCGGGTGGATGTGGTGCAGCCTGCTCTGTTCGCGGTGATGGTGTCGCTGGCGCGGTTGTGGCGTTCGTTCGGGGTGGAGCCCGCGGCGGTGGTGGGGCATTCGCAGGGGGAGATCGCGGCGGCGTGTGTGGCGGGGGTGTTGTCGCTGGAGGATGCGGCGCGGGTGGTGTGTGTGCGGTCGAGGCTGATCGCGCGGAGGCTTGCGGGGCGCGGCGGGATGGTGTCGCTGCCACTGCCGTTGGCCGAGGTGGAGGGCCTGATCGCGCCGTTTGGCGATGGGCTTGTGGTGGCGGCGGTGAATGGTCCGGAGTCGGTGGTGGTCTCGGGGACGTCCGAGGCGGTGGCGGCCCTGGTGGAGCGGGAGCCGCGGGCCCGTCGGATCGCGGTGGACTACGCCTCGCACTCCCCTGCGGTCCAGGACCTTCGCGAGGAGTTGCTGGCGGCCCTGGGGCCGATCACCCCCGCCGTGGGTACGGTCCCGGTCCACAGCTCGGTGACGGGTGGCCCGATCGACGGGTCGACCATGGACGCGGAGTACTGGTACACCAACCTGCGGCAGCCGGTCGACTTCACCGGCGCCGTCTCGGCCCTACTGGCAGCGGGCCGCCAGGTGTTCCTGGAGATGAGCCCGCACCCCGTACTCACCATGAGCGTCGAGCGGACCGCGGAGGCCGCCGGAGCGACGATCGCTGTCCTGGGCACCCTGAGGCGTGGCGAAGGTGGCCTCGGCCAGTTCGTCCGTGCCCTGGGCACCGCCCATGTGCATGGAGTACCGGTCGACTGGAGTGCCGTCTTCCCCCATGCCACTCGTGTGGATCTGCCCACGTACGCCTTCCAGCGCAGTCGCTTCTGGCCCACGGATCCTGTCGGCACCGTCGATGACACCCCGCAGTCCGAAGGCCCCCACGACATGCTGGACCTGGTCCGCGGGCATGTCGCGGCCGTGCTCGGCCATCGACGGGCCGCCGATGTCCCGGCCGACCGGGCCTTCTCCGACCTCGGGCTCGACTCGCTGACCGCGACCCAGCTGCGCACGGCCCTCAGCGACGCCACCGGCCTCGACCTGCCGATCAGCCTCGCCTTCGACCACCCCACACCGGCCGCGGTCGCCGCGTTCCTGGCCGGGGTCACCGACGCCCCGGTCCGGCGTACGGTCGCCGCGGACGACGGCGACCCGGTGGTCATCGTCGGCATGGCGTGCCGGTACCCCGGTGGCGTCGCGGACCCCGAAGGGCTGTGGCGTCTCGTCGTCGACGAGCGGGACGTCGTGTCCGCGTTCCCGACCGACCGCGGCTGGGATCTCGACCGGCTGATGCTGGACAGTGCGACCACGCAGGGTGGGTTCCTGCATGACGCGGCCGGGTTCGACGCCGAGTTCTTCGGCATCAGCCCGCGTGAGGCGCTTGCCATGGACCCCCAGCAGCGCGTGCTGCTGGAGACGGCGTGGGAGGCGGTGGAGCGGACCGGGATCGACCCGAGCACCTTGCGTTCCAGCGCGACGGGCGTGTTCGTGGGCGCTTCCCAGCAGGAGTACCTGGGGGCGGCCGACGGGGAGAACGCGGAACTCGGCGGCCTGGTCCTCACCGGCAAGATGTCCGCCGTGCTGTCCGGCCGCATCGCGTACACGCTGGACCTGAAGGGGCCCGCGGTCACGGTGGACACCGCGTGCTCGTCCTCGCTGGTGGCGCTGCACATGGCCGCCCAATCCGTACGCAGCGGGGAGAGCACCCTCGCCCTGGCGGGCGGTGTCGCCGTGATGGCGACGCCGTTCGCCTACGAGGAGTTCACCCATCAGGGCGGCCTGGCCGCGGACGGCCGGTGCAAGGCGTTCTCGGCGGAGGCGGACGGGACCGGCTGGGCCGAGGGCGCCGGGCTCGTGGTGCTGGAACGGCTGTCCGCGGCCACCCGCAATGGCCACCGGGTGCTCGCCGTGCTGCGTGGTTCGGCGGTCAACCAGGACGGCGCGTCCAACGGGCTGTCCGCCCCCAACGGAGTGGCACAGCAGCGGGTGATCCGGCAGGCGCTGGCGAACGCGCGCCTGCGCCCGCGGGACGTCGACATGGTCGAGGCACACGGCACCGGCACGGTGCTCGGCGACCCCATCGAGGCCAACGCCCTGATCGCCGCGTACGGCCAGGACCGTGAACAGCCGCTGTGGCTGGGCTCGATGAAGTCGAACATCGGCCATGCCGCCGCGGCGGCCGGCATCGGCGGCGTGATCAAGACGGTGTCCGCCCTGGCGCACCGGCTCATGCCCCGCACCCTGCACGTGACCGAACCGGCGCCCACCGTGGACTGGCCCGCCGGGGTCCGGGTGCTGACCGAGACGCTGGCGTGGCCGGAGAACGACAGGCCACGGCGTGCCGGGGTGTCCTCGTTCGGCGTGTCCGGCACCAACGTGCACCTCATCCTGGAACAGGGGCCCGACCGCCCTGACGAGGCGTCTGCCCTCGACACCGGGCCGACCGGGGTGCCCTGGCCGCTCTCCGGCCGTACCCCTGAGGCCCTGCGGGCGCAGGCGGCCCGGCTGGCCGCGCACCTACGTGACCGTCCCGGTCTGCGTCCGGTCGATGTGGGGCTGTCGCTCACGACCTCGCGCACCGCTCTCGCCTGCCGCGCCGTGGCCTTCGGCCCGGACGACCTCGACCGGATCGCCACCCAGGACCAGGCCATGCGCATCCCCGGCCCCCGTCCGGTGTTGGTGTTCCCGGGGCAGGGGGCGCAGTGGGTGGGCATGGCGGTGGAGCTGTTGGCGTCGTCGCCGGTGTTCGCGGAGCGGATGGAGGAGTGTGCGGCGGCGTTGGCGCCGTTCGTGGACTGGTCGTTGCTGGATGTGCTGGGTGATGAGGTGGCGTTGGGGCGGGTGGATGTGGTGCAGCCGGTGTTGTGGGCGGTGATGGTGTCGCTGGCGGAGGTGTGGCGTTCGTTCGGGGTGGAGCCCGCGGCGGTGGTGGGGCATTCGCAGGGGGAGATCGCGGCGGCGTGTGTGGCGGGGGTGTTGTCGCTGGAGGATGCGGCGCGGGTGGTGTGTGTGCGGTCGAGGCTGATCGCGCGGAGGCTTGCGGGGCGCGGCGGGATGGTGTCGCTGCCACTGCCGTTGGCCGAGGTGGAGGGCCTGATCGCGCCGTTTGGCGATGGGCTTGTGGTGGCGGCGGTGAACGGTCCGGAGTCGGTGGTGGTCTCGGGGACGTCCGAGGCGGTGGCGGCCCTGGTGGAGCGGGAGCCGCGAGCGCGTCGGATCGCGGTGGACTACGCCTCGCACTCCCCGGCGGTCCAGGACCTTCGCGAGGAGCTGCTGGCGGCCCTGGGGCCGATCACCCCCGCCGTGGGTACGGTCCCGGTCCACAGCTCGGTGGCGGGTGGCCCGATCGACGGGTCGATCATGGACGCGGAGTACTGGTACACCAACCTGCGCGAGCCGGTGGACTTCCATGGTGCGGTGTCGGGGCTGGTGGCGGGCGGGTTCCGGCTCTTCCTGGAGATGAGCCCGCACCCGGTGCTGACCACGTCGATCGAGGAGACGGCGGACACTGTGGCGCTGGGTACCCTGCGACGCGGCGAGGGAACACTCGACCGCGTGTACCGGGCGCTGGGGGAGGCGTTCGCACACGGTGTGTCCGTGGACTGGCGGCCCGCCTACCCCGGCGCCCGCGTGGTGGACCTGCCCACGTACGCCTTCCAGCACCAGCACTTCTGGGTCACCTCACCCCGTGACCGGGTCTCCGCCACGGACCGCTGGCGCCACCGGATCGACTGGTCCCCGCTGCCCGAGCCTCCGGCCGCAGCCGAACCGGGACGCTGGCTCGTGCTCGGCGCCACCGGGGCCACCGGCGCCCCCGGCACCGCATGGACCGAGTCGATCGTGCGGGCGCTCGGCGAACAGGCCGTCCAGGTGTCGGCGGAGGCACCGCGCGCGGAGCTCGCCGGGCGGCTGCGCGCTCAGCCGCCCGCCGACGGAGCCCTCCTCACGCCCGGGACTCCCGTGGAGGCCGCGGCCATGCTTCAGGCCCTCGACGACGCCGGACTGGCCATGCCGACCTGGATCGCCACCCGCGCCGCGGTGGCCGTCGGCTCCGCCGACCCCCGGCCGTGGGCCGACCAGGCGGGAGTGTGGGGGCTGGGCCGGGTCGCCGCCTGGGAGTACCCCACGCACTGGGGCGGCCTGGTCGACCTCCCCGCGGAGCTGGACGAGGCGGCGGCCGCCCGGCTGCGGTCCCTGCTCACCGAGGAGAAGGCCGAGAACCAGGTGGCGATCCGGTCCACCGGGCTGTACGGGCGCAGGCTCGTCCGGGCGGCCCCCGACGCGCCCGCCCGAGCCTGGACACCTGAGGGAACGGTCCTGATCACCGGTGGCACCGGCGGGCTCGGAGCGGAAGTCGCCCGCTGGGCGGCGGGCCGTGGCGCGGACCACCTCATCCTGCTCAGCCGTCGCGGGCCCGACGCGCCCGGTGCCGAGACACTGCGCGAGGCGTGCGAACAGGCCGGTGCCCGCGTCACGTTCGTCGCGGCGGACGTCGCCGACCGGGAGCGGATGGCCGCCGTGTTCGACGAGCACCCGGTCACCAGCGTCTTCCACCTGGCCGCAAGCCTCGACGACGGTGTGCTGGACACGCTCACCCCGGACGGTTTCGCCACGGTCGCCAGGGCCAAGGTGCGCGGGGCCCAGGTGCTGGACGAGCTGACGCGCGGTCGCGGCCTGTCCGCCTTCGTGCTGTTCTCCTCGATATCCGGGGTGTTCGGAGTGCCCGGTCTCGGTGCGTACGCGGCGGCGAACGCCATGCTCGACGCCCTCGCCGTCGCCCGCCGGGCGGCCGGTGAACAGGCCCTGGCCGTGGCCTGGGGCGCATGGGCGGGCGAGGGCCTGGCCACACATGTGGTGGGCGACGAACGGCTGCGGCGCATGGGCCTGACCGCCATGCCCGCCAAGGCCGCGCTGGTCGCGCTGGAGCACGCGCTCAACCGCGAGGACACCACCGTCGCCGTGTTCGACGCCGACTGGAACCGCGTGCCCGCCCACACCCGCGACGGCCTCGGCACCCTGCTGCACGAGCTGCCCGAGGCCCGCGGCCCGGCGGCCGTGTCCCGGCCCGACGCGGCCGATCTGCGCACCCTGCTCGCCGGGCTCGACGCGGTGCGGCGCACCGCGAAGCTGCGGGACCTCGTCCATGCCGAGGTCGCGGACGCGCTCGGGCACGACGACACGGTGGCCGTCGACCCGCGCCGTGCCTTCAGCGAACTCGGCTTCGACTCGCTCACCTCGGTACGGCTGCGCAACCGGCTCACCGAACTCACTGGCCTGAGCATGCCCGTGACCGTGGTGTTCGACTTCCCCACCGTGACCGAACTGGGCGAGCACCTCGCCGGACGGCTCGGCGGTGACGGCCCCGACGCCGCGGAGCTGCTGGCCCGCCTGGAAACCCTGCTCGACGAGGCGGGGCCCGACGAGCAGGGCACACTGCTGAGCGGTATGGAGGCACTGCTCAGCCGCCGACGCCCGCCGGCACTCGCCACGGACCACTTCGCCTCGGCGAGCGACGAGGAGATGTTCAGCTTCATCGACCGGGACCAGGCCCAGGACCCGGCCTAGGACCACGCCCAGCGCCACGCCCCAGCACCACGCCCGGACCCGCGTCGCCCGCCCATGCCCCATCCCGAGGAGACCCCCGCGATGACCGCTGTCGACAACCAGATCCACACCTACCCGTTCGGCCCGCAGCTCGGACTCGACGAGGACCCCGCCTATGAACGGGCCCGCCGGGCCGGGACGCTGACCCGGGTGCAGATGCCCTACGGCAGCCCGGGCTGGCTGGTCACCCGCTACGACGACATCAAGGTCGTGCTCTCCGACCCCCGGTTCAGCCGCACGGCCACCCTGGGGAAGGACGTCGCGCGCAGTACGCCCGCGATCGAGACCGACATGTCCATCCTCTCCATGGACCCTCCCGACCACACGAGGCTGCGCAGGCTGGTGGCGCAGGCGTTCACCATGCGCCAGGTCGAGCAGCTGCGCCCGGCGATCGACGAGATCATTGACGACCTGCTCGACCGGATCGAGGCGGGCGGCACCACGGCGGACCTCGCCCAGGCACTGACCTGGCCCCTGCCGGTGCGGGTGATCTGCCGACTGCTCGGTGTGCCGATCGGCGACCACGCGAGGTTCGCCCAGTGGACCGACGACATCATGTCCGTGGTCTCCACCGACCTCGAACTGATCGTCAAGGCCAGGGACGGCCTCATCGCCTACCTCGCCGAGCTCATCGCCGAGCGCCGCGCCGCCCCCGCCGACGACCTGCTGAGCAGGCTGATCCAGGCCAGGGACCAGGACCAGCGGCTCAGCGAGCAAGAACTCGTCGTCTTCGGCATGACCCTGCTGCTGGCCGGACACGAGACCACGGCCAACCAGATCGGCAACTTCCTCTTCCTGCTGCTGAGCCGCCCCGAGCTGTGGCAGCGGCTGGTCGACGACCCGAAGCTGGTGCCCCAGGCGGTCGAGGAGCTCCTGCGGTACACCCCGCTCGCCACGGCGGGCAACTTCCCCCGGATGGCCACCGAGGACGTCGAGCTGGGCGGCACCCTCGTCCGGGCGGGAGACGTGGTGATCGTGCACGTGGCCGCGGGCAACCGGGACGAGACGGTCTTCGAGAACGCCGACCGCATCGACTTCGACCGCGACGCACGGGCCCACATCGCCTTCGGCCACGGCGCCCACCACTGCCTGGGCCACCAACTGGCCAGGGCGGAACTCCAGATGGTGCTCACCACGCTGGTGCGCCGCTTCCCCCGACTTCGCCTGGCCGTCCCCGCCGACCAGGTGCCGTGGCGCATCGAACGACTGGTGAACGGCGTCAGCGCGCTGCCGGTCACCTGGTGACCCCGCGACCACGGCAACCCCACACGGCACACGCGACCAAGGACTCGGGCGGATGGCTGACCACGACAAGCTTCGCGACTACCTGCGGCTGGCGACCTCGGAACTGCACACCCTGCGCACCCGGGTGCGCGAGCTGGAGTCCGCGACCCCCGAACCGCTCGCCATCGTGGGCATGGCCTGCCGGTATCCCGGCGGGGTCCGGACCCCCGAGGACCTGTGGGAGCTGGTGGCGGGCGAGGTGGACGCCACCTCGGACTTCCCCAGGGACCGCGGCTGGCGGCTCGAGCCGGGGGACAGCCTGACCGAGCGCGGGGCGTTCCTCGACGGGGCGGGTGATTTCGACCCGGCGTTCTTCGGCGTCTCACCGCGCGAGGCACGGGGAATGGACCCGCAGCAGCGACTCGCGCTGGAGGTCGCCTGGGAGGCGCTCGAAGACGCCCGCATCGTCCCGGAAACGCTGCACGGCGGGCCGACCGGGGTGTTCGTGGGCGCCTCCTACCAGGGCTACGACACGCTCGCCGACGATGCGTCGGAGGTCATGATCGGCAATGTGTCCAGTGTGATATCCGGGCGCGTCGCCTACACGTTCGGCCTGACCGGTCCCGCGCTCACCGTCGACACGGCCTGCTCGTCCTCGCTGGTGGCGTTGCATCTGGCGGGTGAGTCGCTGCGCCGCGGGGAGTGTGACCTGGCACTGGCCGGCGGTGTCGCGGTCCAGGCGGTCCCCGCGCTGTTCGTGGAGTTTTCGCGGCAGCGGGGGTTGGCGGTGGATGGTCGGTGTAAGTCGTTTGGTGAGGGTGCGGATGGGACGGGGTTTTCTGAGGGTGCGGGGTTGGTGGTGTTGGAGCGGTTGTCGGATGCGGTGGCGTCCGGGCGTC